>VBEE01000028.1 GCA_005881715.1 Chloroflexota bacterium
AGAAGCCGGAGCTCAGCGCGCAGCTGGTGGCGGAGAACGTCGCGGCCCAGCTGGAGAAGCGGATCGCGTTTCGGCGGGCCATCAAGCAGTCGCTGATGAAGACCATGCGGGCCGGCGCTCAGGGCGTGAAGATCCGGGTGAAGGGCCGGCTCGGCGGTTCGGAGATGGCTCGGGTCGAATGGAACCGCGAGGGGCGGGTGCCGCTCCACACGCTCAAGGCCGACATCGATTTCGGCCAGACCGAGGCGAAGACGACCTTCGGCCGGATCGGCGTATCCGCCTGGGTCTACACCGGCAACTTCCCGACGGAGGCGCCGCCGAAGCCGCAGGCCGCGGTCGAGGAACCCGTGGACAGTGGGGTGCCGGTGGGCGCCGCCATCGGCGAGGCGCCCGCACCGCTGGCGGAGCTGGTCCAGCAAACCGTCGCCGCGCCTGTGGCACCAGAGACGCCGGCGGTGCCGGTCACCGCGGGTCCCGCGCCCGAGGCCCCGGCTGCTGCCAAGCCGAAGCGCACCCGCACTCCCAAGCCAACCGCCACCGCCGACGGGGGCGAGAAACCCAAGCGAACCACTCGCGCCAAAACCAGCACCGGTGAGAAGGCCACAGAGCTAAAGACACCACGCGCACGCGCGCCAAAGAAGAAGGAATAGGGATGTTGCTTCCAGCCCGCGTCAAGTATCGAAAGGTCCACCGGGGCCGCCGCACCGGGGTCGCCACCCAGGGCAATGACCTGGCCTTTGGCGAGTTCGGCCTGCAGGCCTCCGAAGCGGCCTGGATGTCGAACCGGCAGATCGAAGCCGCCCGCCGTGTGATGACGCGGTTTGTGCGTCGCGGCGGCCAGGTGTTCATCCGCGTCTTTCCCGATAAGTCGGTTACCAAGAAGCCGGCCGAGACCCGCATGGGTAGCGGCAAGGGCGCGCCCGAGGGCTGGGTCGCGGTCATCAAGCCGGGCCGCGTCCTCTTCGAGATGGGTGGCGTCACGCCGGAGATGGCGAAACGTGCCTTCCAGCTGGCGGCGTACAAGCTGCCCATGAAGACGCGCACACTCGGCATCAAGTCCGGAGTGAAGGCCGCGGTCGATGTCAAGATCAAGGGCCCGGCCGAGGTGAAGCCGGGAGAGGGCGTCGAAGGGATCGCCGGCGCGATCGCCGCGCCCACCGCCGGAGGCGCCGCGGCGGCTCCTGCTGCCAGAGGTCCGAAGGCCGCTCCGGGCGCCGCGCCGACCATGAAAGCCGCGCCGGGTGCCGCCCCCAAGGCGGCGGCCGCTCCGAAGGCGGCGGCAGCCGCGAAGCCGGCAAAGGGTGGTGGGAAGAAATGAAGATGAAAGATCTCCAGGGACTCTCCATGCCCGATCTGCAGAAGAAGCTGAAGGACTCCCGTCAGGAGCTCTTCAACCTGCGCTTCCAGATGGCAACCGGCCAGCTGCAGAACCATCGCCAGATCCGGCACGTGCGTCACGACCTGGCTCAGATCCTGACCGAGATCCACCTCAAGGAATTCAATGGCGAGCCCGCGGCCGCGCCCGTGGAGGCGGCTCCGAAGCCACGCCGGCCCCGGGCCGCCGCCGCCAGTGAGGAGGCGCCATGACGGAAGAGCAAGAAACGGCTGACACCGACCGAGCCATGCGGAAAACCCGCACCGGCACCGTCATCAGCGACAAGATGGACAAGACCGTGGTGGTGCGGGTGCAGACGCTCAAGGAGCATCCTCGCTACAAGAAACACATCCAGCAGTCGACAAGGTTCAAAGCCCACGACGAGCAGAACCAGTGCAAGGTCGGCGACCGCGTCCGGATCATGGAGACCCGGCCACTGTCGCACGACAAGCGCTGGCGGGTCGTCGCCATTGTGGAGAAGGCGAAATAGCCGTCGTTATGGTCCAGCAAGAGTCGCGGTTGAAGGTGGCGGACAACACGGGAGCGCGCGAGATCCTGTTGATCCGGGTGATGGGCGGGCACTACCGCAAGTACGCCTCCATCGGCGACGTCATCACCGCGGCCGTCACCGTCGCGACGCCCGGCGGCCAGGTGAAGAAGAGCGAAGTCGTCAAGGCCGTGGTGGTCCGCACGTCTCGGGAGTTCCGCCGACTGGACGGCTCGACTATCCGTTTCGACGAGAACGCCGCCGTCATCCTCGGCCCGCAGAACAACCCGCGCGGCACCCGGATCTTCGGCCCGGTCGCGCGCGAGCTTCGCGACAAGAACTTCATGAAGATCGTGTCCCTGGCCCCGGAGGTGTTGTAGAGGTCATGAGCTTTTTGCATCTCGACATTCATAAAGACGACACGGTCCAGGTCATGTCCGGTAAGGACCGTGGCAAGCGTGGCGTCGTCGTCCGCACGGTGCCGGAGCAGTCCAAGATCGTGGTCAAGGGCGTCAATCTGTTAAAGCGCCATCAGAAGGCGAACCAGCAGAAAGGCGGCACCAAGGTGATCCAGGGCGGCATCGTCGACTTCGAGTCACCCCTGGACTACTCGAACGTGATGCTCGTCTGCAACAAATGCGACAAGCCGACCCGGATCCGCAAGACGGTCCTGCCCAATGGGGAGAAGGCGATCGTTTGCGTAAAGTGCGGGGAAATCTACGAACGGGTAAGGAACAAGGTATGAGCGTCGCCGCCAGCCCGCCGCGGGTCGAGCTTCGTCTGAGGCAGCGCTACCAGGACAAGATCGTCCCGGTGCTGATCCAGCGGTTTGCGTACACGAACGTCATGCAGGTGCCGCGCCTGGTCAAGGTGGTGGCGAACATCGGTGTGGGAGAGTCGATTCAGAATCCGAAGGCACTGGACGCCGCGGTCGCCGACCTCAAGAAGATCACCGGCCAGCAGCCGGTCGTGCTGAAGTCGCGCAAGGCGATCGCGAACTTCAAGCTGCGCGCCGGCCTGCCGATCGGCGTGAAGGTGACGCTGCGGGGCGCCCGGATGTATCAGTTCGTCGACAAGCTGCTCTCGGTCGGGCTGCCCCGAATCCGTGACTTCCGCGGCATCTCACCGAGCGGCTTCGATGGCAAGGGCAACTACACGCTGGGGCTGCGCGAGCAGCTGATCTTTCCCGAGGTCGAGTACGACAAGATCGACAAATTGCGGGGTCTCGAGGTCACTTTCGTCACCACCGCGCGCACCGACGACGAGGCGCGCGCGCTGCTGGCGGAACTCGGGTTCCCGTTCAGGAAGTGAGGGTGACACAGAAGAGTGGCTAAGAAATCGACCGTCAACCGCGGACTGCGCAAGCACAAGCATGCCGTTTCGCAACATAACCGCTGCAACCTCTGCGGGCGCCCGCGGGCGTACATGCGCAAGTTTGGGATCTGCCGCATCTGCTTCCGGACGCTGTCCTCGCAGGGGCAGGTGCCGGGCGTGAAGAAGGCGTCCTGGTGAGGAGGGAAGATGTCCACCGATAGCATCGCCGACATGCTGACAAGGATCCGCAACGCGAACAGTGCCGGGCACCCGCGGGTTGCCCTTCCCGCGTCGCGGGTCGGTGTGGAGATCGCGCGCGTCCTCAAGGACGAGGGCTATATCGCCTCCTACGATGTCGCCGCGGGTGAGCAGGGGCAGAAGCTCGACATCACGTTCAAGCCGAAGACGCCCCGCGGCAAGTCGCTCGCCGGCCTTCGGCGGATCAGCAAGCCGGGGCTGCGGGTCTATGCCCGCAAGACCGAGATTCCGCGCGTGCTCGGCGGGTTGGGGATCGTCATTCTGTCGACCTCGCACGGCGTGATGTCCGGGCAGAAGGCAACCAGGGCCGGCCTCGGCGGCGAGGTCGTGTGCTACGTTTGGTGACCCATGAGTAGGATTGGCAAGCTTCCGGTCAAGATTCCCAGCGGCGTGACGGTCACCATTTCCGACCATACCGTCGTGGTGACGAGCGGCAAATCCGAGTTGAGCCGAAACCTGAATCCGCAGATGCGCGTCTCCGTCAAGGACGGCCTCGTGGTTGTGGAGCGGCCGAGCGAGTCGAAAGTGCATCGGTCGCTGCATGGGCTGACCCGGACGCTGGTGTGGAACATGATCGAAGGCGTCAGCAAGGGCTACGAGAAGCAGCTCGAGCTGGTTGGCGTCGGCTATCGAGCGAGCCGGCAGGGCGAGGCGCTGGTGTTGAATGTCGGCTTCTCTCACACCGTGCGCTACCCGGTACCGAAGGGCATCACGATCGACGTTCCGGAGCCGACTCGCATCAACATCAAGGGCGCCAGCAAGGAAGAGGTCGGCCAGGTGGCCGCCGAGGTTCGGAAGATCCGCCCGCCGGAGCCGTACAAGGGCAAGGGCATCCTGTACCGGGGCGAACGGGTCCGTCGCAAGGCGGGCAAGACCGGCAAGACCGCGACCGGAGCGACCAAGTAATGAACAAGCCAACCAATCGGCGGGCGACGCGGATCCGCCGGCACGTGCGCTTACGCACCAACCTGGAGGGTGGCCCCCAGCGGCCGCGGCTCGCCATTTTCCGCAGCCTGCATCACGTCTACGCACAGGTGATCGACGACGCCTCCGGGCGGACGCTGGCGGCCGCTTCGACGACGGACGCCGATCTGCGCAAGGCGCTCAAGTCGCCGTCGAGCGCCGCCGGTGCGGCGGCGGTTGGGAAATCGATCGCCGAGCGCGCCCTGAAGTCGGGGATCGAGACCGTCGTCTTCGATCGGGGTGGCTTCCCCTACCACGGCCGGGTCAAGGCGCTGGCCGAAGCGGCGCGCGGCGCAGGATTGAAGTTCTAGAAGGGAGCGTATGAGTTACCAGTACGGGCGAGGCCAATCGGAATTCACAGAAAAGGTCGTCCACCTGAACCGGGTGGCCAAGGTGGTCAAGGGCGGCCGCCGCTTCTCCTTCAGCGCGCTGGTCGTCGTCGGCGACCAGAACGGGCGCGTCGGCGCCGGGCTGGGCAAAGCGGGGGAGGTCCCCGAGGCCATTCGCAAGGCTGTCGAGTCCGCCAAGAAGCACCTCATCACTGTGCCAATGGTCGGGACTACGATTCCTCACGAGATCCGCCTGAAGAAGGGGGCGGCGAAGGTGCTGTTGAAGCCGGCGGCACCGGGGACGGGTATCCGCTCGGGCGGCGCCATGCGCGCCGTCGTTGAGCTCTCCGGCGTGAAGGACATGATCACGAAATCGCTTGGCACGAACAACCCGGTCAACACGGTCCGGGCGACGATCGCCGCTCTGCAGGCGCTGCAGACCGCCGATAGCGTCGCGCAGGCCCGCGGGAAGCCGGTCGAGGAGATGGAGCGGCTCAGCCGGCGGGGTAAGAGACCCGAAGCGGAGGCGGCACCGGTCGCGCCCGCCGCTCCGGTCGAGGAGCCGGTCGGCTGACCATGGCGCGCCTGAAGATCACCTACGTGCGCAGCGTGATCGGGCAGAAGCCCGACCAGGAGCGGACCGTACAGGCGCTCGGCTTCCGCCGGCTCAATCAAACCGTCGAGCACGAGGACAGTCCCCAGCTTCGCGGAATGGTCCACAAGGTCCGTCACCTGGTCAGGGTCGAGGAAACCGCATGAAGCTTCACGAGATCCAGCCGGCGCCGGGTTCGCACCACTCCCGCAAGCGGGTCGGACGCGGTCCTGGCTCCGGCCATGGCAAGACGTCGACGCGCGGCCAGAAGGGCCAGGGCGCGCGCACTTCGGTGAACCTGCCGAAGACGTTCGAGGGCGGCCAGACCCGGTTGACGATGCGCACCCCCAAGTTGCGCGGCTTCCACAACAAGTGGCGGAAGCGTTTCGCCGTCCTCAACCTGACCCGGCTGAACCGGTTCGATGACGGCGCCGAGGTCCTCCCGGAATCGCTGCTGGAGGCGGGCATCATCAAGGACGTGGGGGCCGGCATCAAGGTGCTCGGCACCGGCGACCTCAACCGCCGACTGACCATCCATGCGCACCGGTTCTCGGTAGAGGCGCGCCGAAAGATTGAAGCGGCCGGCGGCATCGCCGCGGTGATCGAGGTACCGCCGCCCATCCGGGAAAAGACCAAGCGGGCGAAGAACCAACCGAAGCCCGTCAGGCCGGCGCCGGCCGAGAAGTCTACGGCCGTCGAGAAGCCTAAGGCTGCCGAGAAGCCTGAGGCCGCCGAGAAGTCGGCCGAAAAAACTCGGGGGACCGAACCGGTTGCCGAGGCACCCGCTACGGCCAGGGCGGCCGGGAAGAGTAAGCAGAAGCCGGCGGGCGAGAAGGCTGAGCCGGCCGCAAAGGCGTCGAGCTCGGCCGATTCCGTAAAGCCACAAAAGGGTAAGAAGAAGGGCTAGGCCATGTTAGAAGCGATTGGCAACGCGCTCCGCATTCCTGAGCTGCGCCGCAAGATCCTCTTCACCCTCGGACTCTTTCTGGTGTTCCGGATCTTCGCGCACATCGCCGTGCCCGGCGCCGACAAGGCCGCCCTCGACAAGCTGTTCAACTCGAACGCGTTCCTCGGGTTGCTCGACCTGTTCTCCGGGGGCGGGCTGTCGACCTTCTCCATCATCGCCATGGGCGTCAACCCGTATATCAACGCCTCGATCATCATGCAGCTGATGACGGTCGTTTCGACCCGCATCAAGGAGCTCAGCAAGGAAGGGGAGTACGGCCGCCGCAAGATCACCCGCTGGACCCGCTGGCTGACCGTCGCGCTCGGCCTGCTCCAGGCGTGGGGTCTGACTCTCGTCTTCAGCCGGCAGGGCGTCCTGTCGAACCTCGACTGGTTCGGCATCGTGGGGATCATGGTGACCCTGACGGCCGGCACCGTGATGCTGATGTGGTTCGGCGAGCTGATCACCGAGTACGGCATCGGCAACGGGATCTCCCTGGTCATCTTCGCCGGCATCGTTGGACGTATTCCGAACACCATCTACAACTTGATGACCGGCGGGGCCGCCTCGCAGAACCTGGCGCCCTTACTTCTTTTCGCTGCGCTTGCCATCGTGGTCACCGCCTTCATCATCGAGGTTCAACAGGCGCAGCGGAAGATCCCGATCCAGTCGGCGCAGCGGGTGGTGGGCCGCAAGGTCTACCAGGGGCGCAGCTCGCACCTGCCGCTCCGGGTGAACCAGGCGGGCGTCATCCCGATCATCTTCGCCATTTCGATCATGTTCTTCCCGGTCATCATCGGCAACTTCCTTGCGACCGCACCCGCCCCCTGGGGCGAGATCTCGCGGGCCCTGCGGACCTACTGGGTGCCGGCCGGCCCCAATATTCCGACCGACATCCTCTATAACTTCGTGTACTTCATCCTGATCTTCGGATTCACCTACTTCTATACGGCGGTGACCTTCGACCCGGTCGATACCGCGGACTATCTCAAGAAGCACGCGGCCTTCATCCCCGGGATTCGGCCGGGGGTTGCGACCGCACAGTACCTTGACCGGACGATGACCCGCATCACGTTCGCCGGGGCGCTCTTCCTGGGCGGGGTGACCGTGCTCATCCCACTCCTCGCGACGGCGCTCACCCGAATACCAACCCAGAACATGTACCTGGGGGGAACGGCGATCCTGATCGTCGTCGGCGTGGCCCTGGACACCATGAAACAGATCGAGACGCAGTTGATCATGCGTCAGTACAAGGGGTTCATCAAGTAGCGACCTCAAGTCGCTTCCTGATCCTATGAACCTGATCATCTTCGGCGCGCCCGGCGCGGGGAAAGGCACGCAGAGTGCCCACCTGATCGAGATCTACCGCATTCCGGCGATCGCCACCGGTGACATGCTCCGCGCCCAGCGGCGGGCCGGGACGGCGCTGGGTGACCAGGTGAAGGGGTACATGGACCGGGGCGAGCTGGTGCCGGATCAATTGATGATCGACATCATCAAAGAGCGGCTGCAGAAACCCGATGCACGCGACGGCTTCATCCTGGATGGGTTCCCTCGGACGGTCGCCCAGGCTCGGGCGCTCGATGAGATGCTGACCCAGCTCGGACGGCGGATCGACGCCGTCATCTATTTGCGGGTCAGCCGGCAGGTGCTCATCGACCGGCTCTCTCATCGGTACAGCTGCCGGACCTGCGAGGCGGTCTACAACTTCACGTCAGACCAAGCCCATAGCCTCCCCCGATGCACGGTGGATGGCGGGGAACTCTATCAGCGTCCGGATGACAAGCCGGAGATCGTGGCCAACCGGATCGACGTCTTCCTGAAACATACGGCCCCGCTGATCGACTACTACAACGCCCAGCACAAGCTGGAGAACCTCGACGGGCAGATGCTGGTCGACGATGTCCGCGGCGACATCGCCCGACGCCTCGCCGGGCTCCGCAAAGGAGCGGGTTCCCGGTGATCATCTACAAGTCCGAAGCCGAGATCGATCTGATGCGGGAGGCGGGCGCCATCCTGGCAGAGGCGCTAGCCCGGCTGCAGACCATCGCCCGGCCCGGCATCACGCTGCTCGAGCTGGACCGCGAGGCGGATCGGTTTATCCGGGGGCGTGGTTGCATTCCCGGCTTCGTCGGCTATCAGGGATACCAGAACGCCATCTGCACCTCGGTCAACGACCAGGTGGTGCATGGCATTCCGACAAATCGCAAGCTGCGCGAGGGCGACCTGCTGAGTCTCGACGCCGGCCTCATCCACCGCGGCTTCTGGGCGGACGCCGGCCTGACGGTCGGCATCGGCAAGATCTCGGTGGAGGCCCAGCAGTTGTTGGACGCCACCAGGGAGTCGCTGGAGATCGGAATCCGCAAGGCGCAGGTCGGAAACCGGATTGGCGACATCAGCGCCGCCATCCAGCAGCACGTGGAGGGCGCCGGATTTTCCGTTGTCGAAAGCTTCGTCGGGCACGGCATCGGGCGGGACATGCACGAGGACCCCCAGGTGCCAAACTTCGGCATCGCCGGTCAGGGGCCGTTGCTCAAGCCCGGCATGGTGCTGGCGATCGAACCGATGGTCAACGCCGGGCGCAAGGACGTCGCCCTGCTGGGAGACGGCTGGACGGTGGTCACCGTCGACCACAGCCTGTCGGCCTACTTCGAGCATTCGGTCGCGATCACGGCCGACGGCCCCGAAATCCTGACGTCGGTCCGCAAGTCCGACGCCCAGCATCGCCTTCCCTCACGCCTGGTGGGGGACGGTCAGGGTGGGGATCTTGAGGATTAGCTACGCCGATCTTGTGGTAAGCTATTCGTTCGTGCGCCGGAAATCCGGCGATAACGCCATGGGCATTTGCTGATGGCGGGTATTGTCGTCGGACGGGTGGTGGAGCCGATGCCCAACGCGCTCTACCGCGTCGAGCTCGAGACCGGCCACAGGATCGTGGCTCACGTGGCACCGGCCGCGCGGCTTCGGTTTCTCCGGGTGATCCCGGGTGACCGCGTCCGCGTCGAGGTGTCACCGCTCGATCCGGGGCGCGGTCGAATCACGCGAAAAGAACAGTAAGTGAGTGAAACATGAAAGTCCGTTCGTCAGTCAAGAAAATATGCCCGAAGTGCAAGGTCATCAAGCGCGGCGGCCAGGTGCGGGTCATCTGCGTCACGCCCAAACACAACCAGAGGCAGGGATAAAGAGCTAAATGGCAAGAATCGCCGGCGTGGACATCCCTCGGGAGAAGCGGGTCGAGGTCGCCCTGACCTACATCTTTGGGGTCGGCCCGCGCACCGCGCAGCGCGTGCTCACCATCGCCAATATCGATCCGAATCTCCGAGTCAAGAACCTGAACGATGAGCAGGTCGGCCGCCTGCGCGACGTCATCGACAAGGAAGCCAAGGTCGAAGGCGAGCTGAGGCGAGAAATTGCCCTGAACATCAAGCGGCTGATGGAGATCGGCACCTACCGTGGCTTGCGCCACCGTCGTGGGCTCCCCGTGCGGGGCCAGCGCACCCGGACGAACGCGCGCACCCGGCGTGGCCCGCGCAAGACCGTCGGGGTGCGCAAGAAGGCTGCGGAGAAGAGGTAGGGCATGCCCAAGAAGAAAGTCGTCCGTACCCGGCGTAGAGAAAAAAAACACGTCACGGTCGGCCAGGCGCATATCCAGTCCACGTTCAATAACACTGTGGTATCGCTGACGGACGCCCAGGGCAACGTGCTCGCCTGGGGCAGCGCCGGCAGCCAGGGCTTCAAGGGCTCGCGGAAGAGCACGCCGTTCGCGGCACAGATCACGGCGGAGGCCACCGCGCGCCGCGCGATGGAGCACGGTCTGAAGCAGATCGAGATCTTCGTCAAGGGCCCGGGTGCCGGCCGGGAGGCGGCGATCCGCTCGCTGCAGGCCGCCGGGCTCGAGGTCACGGCGATCACGGACGTCACGCCCATACCCCACAACGGCTGCCGGCCGCCCAAGAGGCGTCGCGTCTAGTGGGCCGCTATGAAGGCGCCGTCTGCCGTCACTGCCGCCGCGAGGGCGTGAAGCTTTTCCTCAAAGGGGAGAAGTGCTTCACCAAGTGCACGCTCGACCGGCGCGCGATGCCGCCCGGGATGCACACCCAGGTGCGACGTCGAAAAGTCTCTGATTACGGCATCCAGCTGCGCGCGAAGCAGCGGGCGCGCCGGATCTATTTCCTGCTCGAAGGACAGTTCCGGCTGTATTTCGACCGAGCGGCGAAGATGGCGGGTGTCACCGGCCTGAATCTGTTGCGCTTGCTCGAAACCCGGCTGGACAACGTCGTGTATCGCGTCGGCTTCGCGTCATCGCGTCGGGATGCCCGGCAGATCGTGTCCCACCGGCACATCACGGTCAACGGCCGGATCGTGAACATTCCGTCTTACGCCGTCCGCGTCGGCGACACGATCGCGATCAAGGACGGGAGTAAGGAAATCGACCGGATCAAGAACGCCCTCGATGCTGGTGAGCAGCGGACCGTCGCTCCCTGGCTCAGCCTCGATAAAGACAATATGACCGCGAAAGTCGTCGCGCAACCTGGTCGCGATGACATTGACCAAACCATCCAGGAGCAACTGATCGTCGAGTTTTATTCGAGATAATTTTTTAATTCAAGGAGCACCATGATCGATACCGCCCAACCCCAAGTCAAAAGCATCGAGAACTCGAGCAGCTACGGGAAGTTCGAGATCGAGCCGCTCGAGCCCGGCTTCGGCACCACACTGGGCAATGCGCTCCGGCGCGTGCTGCTGAGCACGTTAAAAGGCGCCGCTGTCACGTCGGTGTCGATTGAGGGCGTCGCCCACGAGTTCTCGTCGATTCCGTACGTCAAGGAAGACGTGACCGAGATCATTCTCAACCTCAAAGGCCTGAACCTGATCTCCTTCTCCGAGGATCCCGTCCGGCTGACGCTGGACGTGAGCGGGCCAAAGGAAGTCAAGGCGTCCGACATCCAGGCGCCGAGTGACGTCGAGATCGTCAATCCGGATCTGTACATCTGCACGCTTGACTCGAACAAGGGCCGGCTTCGCATGGAGCTGACCGTCGAGCGTGGCAAAGGCTACGTCCCCGCCGAGCGCAATAAGAAAGAGGGCCAGCCGATCGGCGTGATCCCGATCGATGCGATCTTCAGCCCGGTTGTCAAGGCGAATTTTCTCATCGAGAAGACCCGCGTTGGCCAGGAGACCGACTGGGACAAGCTGATCCTCGAGGTCTGGACCGATGGGACGATCCAGCCGGACCAGGCGATCAGCGAGGCTGCCAAGCAGTTCACCTCGCATCTCGGCTTGTTTACGAGATTTACGGAGCGCATCAAGGACGCCGACGTGCCGCCGCAGAAGGGCAACGATCTGTCTTCACGGCTCGCCGACGTCCCGATCGAGGATCTCGATCTCTCCGTCCGCGCCCTGAACTGTCTCAAAGCAAACGAAATCACGAAAGTGGGCCAGCTGGTCGCGCTCCGCGAGGAAGACCTGTTGAGCCTACGCAACTTCGGTCGCAAGTCACTGGATGAGATCAAGGAAAAGCTCGTGCAGCGTGGATTTCTCACGCCGGACGAGCTGACCAAGGTCCTGGTCTGAGCTCAGCGTGCGGCACCAGAAAGCGGGTCGGAAGTTCGGGCGGTCGACAGCGCACCGCAAGGCGATGAGCCGCAATCTGGTGACGTCCCTGCTCGACCATGGCCGCATCGAAACCACTGAAGCAAAAGGCAAAGAATTGCGGCGCTGGGTCGAGCGCGTCATCACCACGGCGAAGAGCGACAACGTTGCCGCCCGCCGGGCTGTGGACGCGATTGTCGAAGACCGTGAGGTCACCGAACGGCTCTTCACCCGGTTGCTGCCGCGGATGAAGGACCGCACCGGTGGCTATACCCGCGTCCTCAAGATCGGGCCGCGCCAGGGCGACGGCGCGTTCATGGTGCTGGTCGAGCTTGTCGATCGATGAACGTGAAGCTGATCGTCGAGTACGAGGGCACGCGCTATCACGGCTGGCAGGCTCAGGCCGGCGCGCCGACGATCGAGGCGGCCCTCCGCGAGGCGATTCATAACCTGACCGGTGAGTCACCGTCGCTGACGGCGGCGGGGCGAACGGACGCCGGCGTCCATGCGCTCGGCCAGGTCGTGAACTTCGCATTGCAGCAGCCGTTCCCGCTGGCGCAGTTGCCTGGCGCTTTGAACGCCCGGCTCGCTCCCGACATTGCCGTCCGGTCCGCTGAGCTCGTCGATGACGCCTTCGACGCCCGCTATTCGGCGCGCGCCCGACTCTATGCGTACCGGATCCGTCAGGCCCTACCGCGGGGCGCCTATCAGCGTCAATACGCCTGGGGCCTGCATGACGAACTCGATCTTGCCGCGATGCAGGCGGCCGGCGAGCGGCTCGAGGGGACGCACGATTTCCGTGCCTTCGGTCGCAGTCCGCGGCCGGGTGGCCACACCGTGCGCCGCATCTACGGCATCACGGTCAACGGCACCGGCGACTGGGTCACGATCGCCGTTGCGGCGGACGCGTTCCTCTACGGCATGGTTCGCCGGATCGCGGGCGCACTAGTCGACGTCGGGCGGCGCCGGCGACCGCTCGAGTGGATCGATGAGCTCATGAATGGCTCGACTGTTGGATTGCGCCTAGCGCCGCCCCATGGGTTGGTGCAGGTTGGCGTGGAGTACTAGGCATGGCGCCTCAGTCAAAGACCTACAGCGCGAAGCCCTCGGAATTGACGGCAAGCTGGTACATCGTCGATGCCAGTGGGCAGACCCTGGGCCGGCTCGCTGCAAACGTGGCAAAGGTCTTGCGCGGGAAACACAAGCCGATCTACACGCCACACTTGAACACCGGCGATCACGTCATCGTCGTCAACGTTAAGGGCATTCGCGTGACCGGCAAGAAGGAGACGGACAAGATCTATACGTCGTACACCGGATATCCCGGCGGGCTGCGCAAGCGGGCCTATGGCAGCATGGTCGAACGGCACCCGACGTACCCGTTCCGTCATGCCGTCTCGGGGATGCTGCAGCACGGCACGCTGGGCAAGGCCCAGCTGCGGCGACTGAAGGTCTACGCGGGCGACGCGCACCCGCACAAGGCGCAGCAACCGGTCGCGATAAAATTCTCGGCTCGAGGAGAGATTGAAGTCATTGGCCGATAACGCCACGTACTACTACGGGACGGGACGCAGGAAGAACGCCATCGCGCGGGTCCGCCTCTACCCCGGTGAGGGCACCATCCTGGTCAACAACAAGCCGTCGCTGCAGTACTTCGGACGGCGGATGCTGGAGATGGTCGTCGTCGAGCCGCTGAAGCTGACCGAGAGTCAGAAGCGCTTCAACGTCAGCGCCATGGTAAACGGTGGCGGCATGTCCGGCCAGGCCGGCGCGGTCCAGCACGGTATCGCCCGGGCGCTCTGCGCGGCGGACCTGGCGATGCGGCCGGTGCTGAAGAAGCACGGCATGCTGACCCGCGACCCACGCATGAAGGAGCGCAAGAAACCCGGCCTGAAGCGCGCCCGCAAAGCCCCGCAGGCGAGGACGCGTCGCGCGGTGCAGCCCCACGAGCGCGGCTGCCTGAGTTCCTGTGGCGCTCAGCCTGATCGGCTTCGCGACGTAACGATAAGTGCTGGCGGCGTGGCGATCCATCGGCCGTCCTTCTCGCGGCGCAATTTCCAGCCCTCCTCGTGCACTTTCCGGTGGTGGGTCCTACAGACCAGGCCCAGGTTGTCAAGCCTGGTCGGTCCGCCGTCGGCCCAGTGGACGAGGTGATGGCCGTCGCACCATGGCGCCGGCCGGTCGCAACCCGGGAAGACGCAGCGGTGATCACGGGCGACCATGGCGCGCCGGGTGGCGGGCGGAATGCTGCGGCCGGCATGGGTGATCTCCTGCTCGAGCTCACCCAATCCCGTGATCCGGGTGACGGCGGAGTCGCAGGCAAGCCGCCGAACGGTTTCTGCGGGGAGCGTTCCGCCCCATTCGAGCTCACCCGCCGGAGCGCCATCGATCCCGGCCAGGGTATCGAGGCTGGCCTTGATCATCAACTGCGGGCGGGGACCGGCGCCATCCGGGTGCCCGGGCCCGATGCGGGCCTGGCAGCGCTCCACCAGGGCATCGGCCAGCCGCTGGTCGGGAGTTCTCGTGTCGCCCTTCGCCGGCTTCGCCGAGGGCTCGAGTGCGGTGCGGACGATCGCCCCGCCCTCGGTGTCCAGCAGTCCGTCGATCCGGACCAGGCCGTCCACCGGCTGCCCGATGCGGAGATACCGACGCTCGTGGGCGCGATTGGCCTCCGCCAGGGCTGCCTGGGCGTCGACCTGGTGCTCGAAGTTCTTGGCGACGCCCACGAACTGACCAGGGTCCATCGTTTCGGCGGCCTTCAGGAGGGTGGCTTCGGCCTTACGGACCTGGGCGGCGCCGAGGTGCTCGGCGGTCCGGGCTATGGTCAGGGCGTGTTGGTAGCCGATCTCGCCGCGAGCCAGCGCTTCTTCCGTCCGGGGCAGCTCTTTCAACTGGTGGGCCACCTCGACTCGCTCGGCGGCGGCGCCGCCTGAGAGTTTCCCGTTGACGCGCAACCAGGGGACCATGCCGAGGAACCCGTCTGCCTTGTAGCCGCCGGCCTTCTCGAAGCGCCGCGTCGCGTCAGCGGCGACGGCCTCCGTCCGGTCGATGATTTCGCGACCCTTGATGATGACCTCGCCGAGTTGACCGGCGGGTTGTTGGGCAAGCCAGCTCGGCAAGTCTTTGAGTCCCGACATGATCCGGTCGAGCGGCGTCTCGCTGGACCTGCACACCCTGCCATCCTGAACTATGGTTGCGACAGCTGTGTGTCGTAACGGACACGCTCGCTACAAATTGATCCGGATTGCCAAGGGCAAAGTGGCGGAGCGGGCGCCAGCAAGCGGGATCGACCCACGCTCGGCTAGGGCAAGTGGCGGTCCCCCTGGTCGTTGTGGTTGAGATGGGCACAAAGCATTGGATCATTGTCGGAGGCGTGCTCATCCTGGCCTTGACTGGGACTCTTGGACTCATCAGCCACGAAAGACTATCTCGGCAGGAAGCGCTCGAAGCGGCCGCCGTAACCGAAGGTGCGGGACGGCGAGTCGAAGCAAAGCTGATGCACTTTTCCGACCTCGCAAGCGCTTATCCGCCAGCCGATCAACGATTGTCACCACGCGAGGATCCCATCGGCGAAAACGAACTTGTCTGGGTGATCGTTATCACCGGTTTCCTCGTTTCAGGCAGCTGCAGCCCGCCGGACCCGGGCATAGTGTCCCGCTGCGGACCGAACTGGACACTGCTTGTGGTCCGGGACCGTCGGACGGATCTTCCACCGGCGATCGACAGCCAGGCCGGGACCCGGGCATCGATCATTCGGCTGGACTATTCCGTCGACTGGCCGTCCTTCTTCCACGACTTAGCGGACCTCGAATTCGCGCCGCTGCTGTTCTAGCACGGGTGAGCGAAAATCAAGGCCATGTGTGGCCGGATCGGCTCCTCGATGCCTCGTGCGGAGCTGCTCGAGACCTACCATTGGCTCAGGGACGCGCCGGAAGACGAGCCGCGCTACAACATCGCCCCGACCGATCCGGTGCTGGCCGTTGGTCCCGATCGCGCCGAGGTCGTGCGCTGGGGCATCGAGGGCGCGAAGGGCGGGCTCTTCAACCTGCGGTCCGAGACGGCGCTCAGCAAGCCCGCCTACAAGTCCATGCTGCTGGGTCAACGGGTTCTGGTGCCGGCCAGCCACTTCTATGAATGGCGAAAGGTAGGTGGACAGCGGCTTCCCGTCGCCGTCTTACGTACGGACGGCAGATTTCTCAACCTCGCCGCGCTTCGTGGACGCTGGCAAGGGGCGCCGGCGGCGACCATCCTGACAACGACGCCCAACGCGGACATCGCAGCCCTCCACAACCGGATGCCGGTGGTATTGAACGACGACGATGCCGCCACCTGGGTGCTGGAAGAGTTGTCCCTGCGCCATCTGGCTGAGTTCCTCAAGCCGTGTCCGGACGGATGGCTGCGGCTGGCGCCGGCCTCGTCACTCGTAAACAATGTCCGCAACGAGGGCCGCGAGCTGCTGGACCCCGAGTCCCTGCCGCCTCAGCACCAACTGGAGCTGATGCCTCCCGACTGAACAGTCGGGTGCGCCTGCGGCGGCCCAGATTAGCGGATACTAGTCGCCGAAGTGGACGTCATCCTCCGCGACATCCTGGTGTTCCTCCAGAGCGGAGACATCTGGCGCCATGTCCTCGACCTGATCGACATTGGCCTGGTCGCCTTCTTTCTCTACCGGTTGTTCCTGCTCATCCGGGGAACCCAGGCGGTCCAGCTCATGTTCGGGGTCCTCTTGCTCGCCTTGATCGGCTTGTTGGCCAACCTGCTGGATCTACGGCTTCTCTCGTGGATCTTCCGCACCACTGCCCCGGCCATCCTGGTCGGCATCATCGTGCTCTTTCAGCCGGAGATCCGCCGCGCCCTGGACCAGTTCGGTCGGATCGGGTTCATCGGGCGGCCGCTGGCCCACTACAACCTGCAAATTTTCAATCGCATGGTCGATGAGGTGATCCGGGCGACGACGAAGCTGACCCAGCGCTTCACGGGCGCGCTCATCGTGTTCGAAAAGGAGACCGGCCTGGAAAACTATGCGAACAGCGGCATCCGGATCAATGGCGAGCTGACCGCCGAATTCCTGGAGGCGATCTTCTTTCCGAACTCACCGCTGCACGACGGCGCGGTAATCGTGCGCGGGAACCAGATCCTGGCGGCCGGCTGCGTGCTGCCGCTGGCGGAGGAGGGCACGGTCCGCGAGCGAATGGGGACGCGTCATCGCGCCGGGCTTGGCCTGTCGATGCAGACCGACGCGGTGGTGCTCATACTGAGCGAGGAGTTGGGCCAGATCGCCGTCGCCCACGAAGGCAAGTTGCTGCGCAACCTCGACCCAGACCGGCTGCGCCAGGTGCTGACCTCGCTGCTCCAGCCGCGTCCCGAAATCCATCGGCCGCCGCTCCCCGTTTGGCGGCGCTAGCACCGGGGTCGGTAAGATAGCCTTCCTGCTCAGAAATCTTCGACTCAAGTTGCTCGCGATCGGCTTTGCCGCCGCGCTCTGGAGTGTGGTGGCGTATACCTCGAACCCGACCGAGAGCAAGGGCTTCCGTCTTGCAATCGACCATCCGACCCTGCCCGCCGGCCTCGTCCTGGTTGGCGATCCTCCGGCGGTCAACGTCACCGTGATCGGAACAGCCGAAGAACTACAGCAGCGCTTCGACAAGAGCGTGCTGCACGTGACCGGCAATTTCTCCCGCGTCAAGGCCGGCCGCAATCCAGTACCAATCGATGTGCAGAACGGTGACCCGAACGTCAAGATCGTCGCGCCAAGCTCCATTCAGGTAACCGTCGACGAGCTGGGCAGTTCCACCCAGACGGTCGCGATCAATCGCATTCATGCGCTGCCTCCCGGATACCACGAGCAGACGAATGCCACCACTGTGTCCCCCGCGACCGTCCGGGTCGACGGTCCCAAGAGCCAGCTTCCCGGGATCCAGGCTGTCGTCGTGGTCGACCTCGAACCGCTTCAGGCCCCGGGCTTCACCAGCCCCTATCCCGTTGTGGTCTGGGATGCGAACAAGAAGGTCCTGACCAAAGGCTTTACGGTCACTCCACCATCGGTTTCCGTGAAGATGGTGATCCAGGCGGACGCGATCACGATTCCCAGGCCGGTCGGCTGGACGCTCACCGGCCAGCCCGCCGCCGGCTACCGGGTGAGCAACGTGCAGATCGCCCCCCTCGAGGTGCAGGCGACCGGCCCGCAGAATAGTCTGAGCGGCCTCCTGCTGGCAACCGATCCTGTCGATATCAGCGGCGCGAAGGGCGATGTGATCAGGACGGTGACCATCCGGCCGCCGGCTGGTGTGGACGTGGGCCAGAAAACGGCCCAGGTGCACGTATTCATCTCTCCGGCCCCTGGAGTCTCGCCGTCCCCGGCGCCGTAACCTTCGGCCGACGCTCGCGTTTAACCAAAACTACGAACTGAGTTCGCTCGTTTGACCACGCCCTGAGTGGGAATATAGGAGGCCGCGATATGTGCGGGATCATCGGGTACCTGGGTGAGCGCTCGGCGGCACCCATCATCATGGATAGCCTCAAGCGGCTCGAGTACCGAGGCTACGATTCCGCCGGGGTGGCGATCTTCAACGAGGCCGACGGCCAGACCTCGGTCGTCAAGAGCGCCGCCAAAGTCGACACCCTGGTCGAGCGGCTCACCGAGGAGATGCCCGAAGGTCGCCTTGGCATTGGCCACACCCGCTGGGCGACGCACGGACGGCCGACGGTCATCAACGCGCATCCCCACACCGACTGCCACAAGCAGGTGATGGTGATTCACAACGGGATCATCGAAAACTTCGCCGAGCTGCGCAAAGACCTGCAAGGGCGCGGCCACGTCTTCATCTCGGACACGGATACCGAGGTGGTTCCGCACTTGATCGAGGAGTACGACAAGGGTGACCTGGTGGCCGCGGTGCGTGAAGCGCTTGGCCGCTTGCGGGGCGCGTACGCCATGGCGATCTTTTCCCAGAAGGACCCTGATCTTCTGATCGGCGCCCGGCTCAACGCTCCACTGGTGGTGGGTATCGGCGACAAGGAATGGTTCGTCGCCTCCGACATCACCGCCGTTATCCCCTACACGAAGAAAGTCCTGCTGCTGGGTGAAGGCGAGATGGTCGCGATCACCCGGCTCGGCCCCGAGGTCAGCACCATTGGCGGCGCCGCCGTCAAGCCGAAGGTGATCGAAGTCAAGTGGGACATCAGTCAGGCGCAGAAGGGCGGCTTCCCGCACTTCATGGCGAAGGAGATCAACGAGGCGCCCGAGGCCGTCTCCAACGCCCTCCGCGGCCGGCTGACCGACGAAGGTGAGGTGACCTTCGAAGAATTCGGGTTGACCGATCGCCAGCTGCTCAAGCTGCGCGACATCAAGATGGTGGCGGCGGGCACGTCCTACTATGCGGCGCTGCTCGGCAAGTACATCATTGAGGAGCTGGCCCGGATCCCAGTCGAGGTTGAGCCGGCATCGGAGTTTCGCTACCGGCAACCGATCATCGATCAGGACACGCTGGTCATCGGCATCTCGCAGTCAGGCGAGACCGCCGACACGCTGGCAGCGATCCGGGAGGCGCGAAGCCGCAAAGCCCGAGTCGTGTCGATCACGAACGTGGTGGGCAGCTCGATGGCGCTCGAAAGCGACGGGGTGATCTATCTGCACGCCGGGCCGGAAATCGGCGTGGCATCGACGAAAACATTCATCGCGCATATCAGTTGCCTGTATCTGCTCGGAATCCGGCTGGCGGCGGTCCGCCACCGGCTCGACCCGGAGCGGCTGCGCGAGTTGACCGCTGAGCTCAAGGCGTTGCCGACCGCGGTCCAACTCGTCCTCGACGGCGCCGAGGCATTGAAGACGCTGGCTCGCAAGTACGCCGGCTACCGCAACTTCATGTATATCGGACGTGGCATCAATTACCCGATCGCGTTGGAGGGGGCGCTCAAACTCAAAGAGATCTCCTATCTCCATGCCGAGGGATACGCGGCCGGCGAGCTCAAGCATGGACCGATCGCGTTGCTGGATCGCAATTTCCCGGTATTTGCGATCGCGACCAAGGCGGCGACCCTCGAGAAGATGGACAGCAACATCCAGGAAGTGATCGCTCGCGATGCGCCGGTGGTCGCCCTGATCAGCGAGGGCGATGATACGCTCGCCGAGGTGCAGCTCGACCGGATCGAGATTCCTGCGGTCTCCGAGTTCCTCTCGCCGATTCCGAACGTTGTGGCCATGCAGCTCTTCGCCTACTTCGTGGCCAGCGAGCGCGGTTGCAATGTCGACCAGCCCCGAAATCTGGCGAAGAGCGTCACCGTAGAGTAAGCACGTGACCCCTCGGGTCGGCGTGGATGTGGCGGCGATCCCCCGCATCGCGGAGGCCCAGAGGCGGTTCGGCGATCGCTTCCTGCGGAAATTCCTCAGTGACCGGGAGATCGCGTATTGCGGCAATAGCCCTGAGCGCTGGGCCGGCCGCTGGGCCGCCAAAGAAGCCATCGGCAAGGCGATGCCCAGCGGGATCCCTCGGCCGCGCATGCGGGACGTCGAGATTTTGCCCAGCGACGATGGCCGGCCGCAGGTGCAGGTTGCGCCGGCGACGACGCTGACCGGCCGCGAAATCGACGTCAGCATCGCGCACGACGGCCACTTCGCCGTCGCCGTCGCCGTCATCCCCGATGCACCAACTCCCTCCCCCCTCGTGGAGGAGGGTCGGGGTGGGGGGGCCGAGCTTCCAGATGGCTTCCGACTTCCTGCCCGTCCGCGCGATGGGCATAAGGGCACCTTCGGGACGGTCGTCGTGCTGGCGGGATCGCAGGGCTTCACCGGCGCCGCCTATCTGGCGAGCATGGGGTCCGCCCGGTCGGGGGCCGGCATCGTTCGCCTGTTGGTGGCGCAGTCGATCTATCCGATCCTGGCGGAAAAATGCACTGAGGTGATCGTGGGGCCCGTACCCGAGATCGCGCCCGGCGTGGTCGGACACGCGTCGCTCAGCGGCGTGCTGCGTGGCTTTGCCGGCGCGGATGCCGGTGTGATTGGTCCCGGGATCGGCCGCGATATGTCGACCCGCCGGCTGATCGAGGACCTCGTCCCGCGGGTGGCGGCGCCGGTGGTGCTGGACGCCGACGCCCTGAATCTTCTCTCGGAACACCGAAGTATCCTGCCGCGGCTCTCCCCGCAGATCGTCCTGACGCCGCATCCGGCGGAGTTTGGGCGGCTCGCTGGTCTCGAAACGAGCGTCGTACAGCAGGACCGGCGCGGCATCGCGTCGCGGTTCGCCAAGCAATGGAACAAGGTGGTGGTGCTCAAGGGGGCCGGTACCGTTATCGCCGCTCCCGACGGCCGCGTGACGCAGAATCCGATCGCCACGCCGGCCCTGGCGTCCGGCGGAACCGGCGACGTGCTGGCCGGGGTGATCGGTGGGTTGATGGCCCAGAAGCTGCCGCCGTTCGAGGCCGCGGTGACCGGGGTCCACCTGCACGGCCGGGCCGGGATGGCGCTCGAGCACTCCCTCGGCCTCGCCGGCGTGCTCGCGTCTGACCTCTTGCTAGAGATCCCCCGCGTCATGGAGCGATTGCGCTGACCGAACAGGGGGCTACCAAGTGGGCCGACGTCGACTCGTCGGCCATCAGCCACAACATCAATCTCATCAGGCAGCTCGTCGGTCCGAAGACTGCCGTGATGGCCGTCGTGAAAGCCAATGCCTACGGTCACGGCGCCGTGCCGGTGGCCCGCGCCGCGCTGCAGGGCGGCGCGACCTGGTTGGGCGTCTCATCCGTCCCGGAGGGCATCGAGCTCCGCAAGGCGGGCATCGCCGAGCCGATCCTCAACCTCGGCTTTACGCCGCCAGCCGCATTGTCTGCGGCGGTTGCGGCGACGCTGAGCCTGACCGTCTACGATCGAGACGGCCTTGGCTTGCTGAAAACCGCGGCGACCGACATCGGCGTCCATGTCAAGGTCGACAGCGGGATGCACCGCCTCGGCGCGGCGCCCGACGAGGCCGTCAAGCTCGCGTTGGACGTGCACGCCGACCCCAACCTGCGGCTGGAAGGCTTCTGGACGCATTTCGCCGACGCCGATGGAGACGCCGCCTTCACGAAGGAGCAACTCCGGGTCTTTCTCGACGCTCGGGCGGCGCTGGTGCGCGGCGGGGTTGCGAACTTCATGAGTCACGCGGCCGGCTCCGCGGGGCTCTTGCGCTTTCCCGAAGCGCGTCTGGACCTGGTGCGCGCCGGCCTCCTCATCTATGGCGTGCGACCGGTGAGGCGTTGGGACGATCTGCCCACGCTTCGACCCGCTCTCACGTGGCAAACGGTCGTGACCCATGTCGCGGCCGTGCCGAAGGGCGAGAGCGTTGGCTATGGGCGCCGGTTCACGGCGCAGGCACCGGTCCGGGTGGCGACGATCGCGCTCGGTTACGCCGATGGTCTGCATCGGCGCGCGTCCGAGGGCGGTCAGGCGATCGTTCGAGGCGTGGTGGTGCCGATGGCCGGCACCATCAGCATGGATCAGGCCGCGCTCGACGTGACGAATGTACGTGGCGTGGCGCCCGGCGATGTCGTCACGTTGATTGGCCGGGATGGTCAGGCGATGCTCACCGCCGACGACCTCGCGCAAGCCTCCGGCACGATTTCGTATGAAGTCCTCTGTGCGATCTCGTCTCGGGTGCCACGCCGACACCTATAATCAATACGCCCTAGGGGAGCGGAATGCTGAGAGTGCCGGCGCCGCCGGCAGACCCTAGAAACCTGATCAGGGTGATACCTGCGGAGGGAAGGGGTTGAGCATTCCGCCACCATCCGGGACGTGGCATATATGGGAGTCGCCGAAGAACGACGCGAGAAGCTGTCCCGCATGCGCCTGTACGTGATCACCGGTGATCACGGCGGCGAGGCCGAGACGGTGCGCACCATCGAGGCGGCGCTGGAGGGTGGCGCCAACGTCATCCAGCTTCGAAAGAAGACGATGGCCAAGGGCGAGCAATACGCCATCGCGCTGGCACTTCGCCGGCTGACCCATATCCACGGTGCGCTCTTCATCGTCAATGATCACCCCGACATTGCGATCGCCGCCGATGCTGACGGCGTGCACCTGGGCCAGGATGACTTGCCGCCGGACGTCGTCCGTCAGCTCCCGGGCTTTGACGGCAGGTTGATTGGCCGCTCCACTCACAGCCTGGGCCAGGCGCAGGTCGCGGTTCATGAGGGCGCCGATTACATTGCGGTTGGCCCGGTCTATCCGACGCCGACGAAGGAAGGCAGGACCGCCGTCGGGACAGCCCTGGTCTCACGGGTTGCCGGGGTCATCGATCGGCCGTTTGTCGCGGTTGGCGGGATCGACCACGACAACGCCTCCGCCGTCGTTGAGGCTGGTGCGCACGCCCTCGCGGTGGTTCGCGCGGTCTACGACGCCGTCGATCCGGCCGAGGCGGCCCGCCGGCTCCACGAGCTGATCGTGACCCGGCTGGAGGCGGCTCGCCGATGACCGACGTCACGGTCACGCTGAACGGCAAGCCGCGTCGGGTCGCCGACGGCGTGACCCTGCTCGACCTGCTCACGCAGCTCGATGTGCAGCCCTCCAGGGTGGTCATCGAGCACAACCGCGAGATCCGGCGGCGTGACGATTTCGCGAAGACGGTCGTCCGCGCCGGCGACGAGCTCGAGCTGGTCTACTTCGTCGGCGGCGGGTCCCCAACCGGCGACGACCCTTTCGTTGTCGGTGGGCGGACGCTGCGCTCGCGACTGATCCACGGCACCGGAAAATATGCCTCGAACGACGTCCTCGCCCGCTGTCTTACGGCCGCCCAGCCGGACATGATCACGGTCGCGATCCGACGGTTGAATCTCGAGGGCGGCCGCTCCGAGCTGGAAGGGATCGACCTGCGCCGCTTCTCCCTCCTGCCGAACACCGCCGGGGCGACAACGGCCGACGGCGCGATCCGGCTGGCACGGCTCGCCCGC
>VBEE01000029.1 GCA_005881715.1 Chloroflexota bacterium
CTCGACACGCCCGCTTTTGCGTACAGCTTTTTCGGTGCGCAGAAGATTGGCGCGGTGCCGATCCCGACGAACACGCTCCTGAAAAGCCAGGACTACCGTTACATGCTCAACGATTCGCGCGCCACTATCGCGGTGGTGAGCGAGGCATTGCTACCCCAGCTGACTGCCATTGCACGGGATGAGCTGCCCTACCTCAAGCATCTCGTCGTCGACGGAGCCGCAGCGTCCGCCGACCAGATTGGACTCGAGCGTTTGCTCTCGGCCTCACCGCGGCTCGAGGTCGAACAAACCAGCAAGGACGACGCGGCGTTCTGGCTCTACTCGTCCGGCACCACCGGATTTCCGAAGGGCGCCATACACCTGCATCACGACGTCGTCCATACCGTGGCGTGCTACGCGCAGGGCGTCCTCGGAATCACCGCCGCGGATCGGACGTTTTCGGTGGCCAAGCTTTTCTTTGCCTACGGCCTTGGAAACGCGCTGACCTTTCCCCTTGCGGTTGGCGCGACCACCATCCTCTGGCCGGGGCCGCCGACGCCGCCCAACGTCTATGCGCAGATCGAGCGATTCAAGCCAACGCTGTTCTTCTCGGTGCCGACCAATTACGGGCAGCTGCTGGCCCATAAGCAGGAGGCTCAGGACTTCGATCTTTCGAGCATCCGGCACGCCGTGTCTGCGGGTGAGGCGCTCCCGAAGGCCCTTTACGAGCGTTTCAAGGATCGTTTCGGTCGGGAGATTCTCGACGGCATCGGCAGCACGGAGATCCTCCATATCTTCATCTCCAATCGGCCCGGCCGGATTCGCCCCGGGTCGAGCGGCGAGCTTGTGCCGGGATACGAGGCGCGGATCGTTGACGAGGCGGGCGCGGATGTGCCGGACGGAACGGTGGGCAACCTGTTGATCAAGGGCGACAGCACCTGCGCCTACTACTGGAACAAACACGAGCGGACCAAGAACACCATCGAAGGGCACTGGATCCGAACTGGTGACAAGTTCTACCGCGATCCCGAGGGCTACTACTGGTATGCCGGCCGCGCGGACGACATGCTGAAAGTTGGTGGGATCTGGGTGAGTCCGGTCGAAATCGAGAACACGCTGGTGGAACATCCCGCGGTGCAGGAAGCAGGCGTCATCGGACGCCAGGATGCCGATAGGCTGGAAAAGCCGATGGCCTACGTCGTTCTGGCGGCTGGCCATGCGCCGTCGCCAGAGCTTGGCCGCGAGCTGCAGGACTTCGTTCGCTCCAAGATTGCCGAATACAAGCGTCCTCGATGGGTCGAGTTTGTCGAGGCGCTGCCCAAGACCGCTACCGGCAAGACGCAGCGCTTCAAGCTAAGGGAGTCCACCGCCTCCCAAACCGTCTAACGTCCTGTAGTACCAGCCCAGCGCCGGTAGAAACCAGGGCTTCTCCCGGTAGAGCGGCATCGAGGGGAATGGGCGCTGCCAGAACGGTGGCAGCGCATCGCCGGCGATCCAATCCGCTGCAAGCTGGCCGAAATACGTTGACATCGCGACGCCGGTGCCGCAATAGCCCAGCGCATACGTCACCCCGTTGATGCGGCCGATGTGCGGCATCCGGTCAAAGGTGAAGCCGACCAGCCCGCTCCAGGCGTGCTCGACCCTGACGCCGCGGAGTTGTGGATGGACTCGGGTCATCGCCGCGTAGAGCCAGTCGCGGGCCTTGGGGATGGTGGTCGGCGCAAAGCTTGCTCGGCCGCCGAACAGCATGCGGTTGTCAGCGCTGAGCCGCCAGTAATAGAGGAAATTCTTCGAGTCGATGAGCATCCGGCGATTCGGAATGGCACTCTGCGCCAGCTCGGAGGTCAGGGGCTCGGTGGCGATGATGTAACTCCCGATCGGAATCACGCGCCGGCGGACTGACGGCACGATCGAGTCGCTGTAGCCATTCGTTGCCAGCAGGACGTTGCCCGCGCTGATGCGGCCGCGCGGCGTGCTCACCGCAAAGCCCCCACGGTGCCGTCGTTCGATGGCGGTGGCCGGGGTGTGGTCGTAGAGGTGCGCGCCGCGATCACGGGCCAGCCGCGCAAGGCCGGCAAAATATTTTGCCGGGTGCAGGCCGCCGCTCCGCTCGACCAGCAAGCCGCCGTAATAGCGGGATGAGCCTATTTCGGAAGCCAGCTCCACCCGCGGAATGACCCGAGCCGCCAATCCGAACTGCTGGCTGAGAATGTGCGCCTCATCATCGAGATGTCGCACAAGCGCTGGCTTGTGCGCCAGGTACAGCTGGCCGGTCTGCGCATACTGGCAATCGATCTGGTTGGCGCGGATCGTTTCCTCGACCAGCGCCATGGCGTCCAGCGTCGCCTGGTAGAGCTGACGGCCGTGGTCGCCGTATCGCCTGAGCAGTGAGCCCGGATCGCTCTTGAATCCCGGGAGAACCATGCCGCCGTTGCGGCTGCTCGCGCCCCAGCCCAACTCATTTTGTTCGAGGACCGTCACCGATCGGCCGCGCCATGCGAGTCGCGCTGCCGCCATCATGCCGGTGTAGCCGCCGCCGATGATCACCACATCCGCCTCCGTCGGCAGGGCTGCCTGCGGCAAACGGATCGGCGCGGCGTCGCGCCACCAGTAAGGCTCCTCGCGATAGGACGGAGCGAGTGGGACCAGGTGGGGGTTAGGGCTCGACCTGCACGCCGCGCCAGAACGCGACGTAATCCTTGATCTCAGCGGCCGCCGGCTTTGGTGACGGGTAGAACCAGGCCGCATCGCGGTTAGTCCGGCCGTCGACCGCGACGGAGTAGTAACTCGCCTCACCTTTCCACGGACAGATCGTGTGAGTCTCGCTCGGTTGGAAGAGCTCGCGGTTGACAGCTTCAGGCGGAAAATAGTGGTTCCCTTCGACAACGATCGTCCTGTCGCTCTGCGCGAGCGTTGCGCCGTTCCAGATAGCTTTCATATTCGAGAGAACACCATTCCGCCCGTTTAGGTAACGCCGCCGGCGGCGGCCATGACCTGCCGGCTGGCGTCGAGCGTATAGACGTTGTACGCATGTCGGATCACGGGCTGGGCGACATTGCGAACCGGAATGCCAGCCGGGGTTCGACCCTTCTCCGTCCCGTGGTGCGCATGGCCATGCAGGATCAGGTCCGCCCCGGCATTGTCGACCGCCTCTGCCAGGAGATAGCTGCCGAGAAAGGGATAGATCTCGAGTCGCTCGCCCTCCAGGGTCGTCTCGATGGGCGAGTAATGAAGCAAGGCAATGCGCAGGTCGGCTTCCAGGTCCGTCAGGGCCCGCTCCAGCCGGTCCGACAGCATTTTCGTGTGAGCGACGAACGCCTTCATCTCCGGCTCGCCGAAATCGCTGGCATGGGCTCCCCGAAAGCCACCCCCGAAACCCTTGGTGCCCGCGATCCCGATCCGGGCGCCGTCGATGTCCAGCGTTACCGCCTCACCTTCCAGTACCGTCACGCCAACGCCTTCGAGGACCCGCCGGACTTCCTCTTCGCGGTCGGCGTGGTAGTCGTGGTTGCCAAGCACGGCAACCATCGGAATCGGCAAGCCGCGCAGGTCGTCGGCCAGAACCCGGACCTCTTCCGTTCCACCGCAGCGCGTCAGGTCGCCGGCCAGCAGGAGGAGATCGGCCCGGTCGGGGAGGTGCAGCAGGCTCGGTCGGAGGATGTCCTGGGAGCCGGCGCCGTAGTGAAGATCGCCGACGGCCGCGATCCGGATCACGCCACAGGCTCCTCGCCATCCGGCTCGGTCGCGGGGACAACCGTTGTCTCGTTCACGATCTCGTAGCCCGGAAGCAGCTCGCGCGCCACGTTCGTGATGGTTTCCCGCAGCTGCGGGGTGGCGACGTTGCCGCCCAGCATCACTCGATGCTCCTTGACATCGACCTTGAGGTCCTGTTCGGCGACTCTTGGGTCGTGGATGAGGGACTCGCGGATGTGTTCGGGAAGGTAGTCGGCGCGACGCTCGCTCATTGCGTGTAAATCTCCTCGTAGAGGCGCCGAATCACCCAATGCGGCACCAGGACATCGCTCGATTGAGCGTAGATCAGCAGGGCCAGCACCCGGCGGGCGCCGACACGAGCGCGACGGAGCAGATACTCCCAGTCGAGATCGGACCGCCCGATGATGGCGAGCGCATCGAACCAGTGGCGCGAGGTCTCCTCGCGATGGACGACGCCCTTGATCACGATCTGGTCTTCCGGACTTGGAATTCGCAGATGCAAGCCCTCATAGCTGCGCTCGATGGAGTGGCTGAGCATCTCCGGGTCGAGATAGATCCCGCCCATCACCATGAAGATGATGTCGACCAGGACATCATCTTTGAATGCCTTATAGATCCATACCGGGTCCGTCTCCTCGGTGGTAAAGCCGGCGATTCGCAGCGCTTCCAGGACATCCTTGGCATCGTCGGGCCGCACCATCAGGTCGATGTCGTGCGTCCACCGCGGTCGCCCAACCAGCGAGGAGGCGAGCCCACCCAGGACCAGGAAGGCGTATCCGGCCTTCTCGACGGCCTCGACCGCCTCCCGGAGCACGTTGGCGAAGGCCGTGTCGGCGGCCGCCTCCCGCCGCCGCACCCGCAGGATGTCACTCTTTGGGATATCTGAATTCTAACCCGCGCTGCATCTCCCTCCCCCGCTTGCGGGGGAGGGTCGGGGTGGGGACCTACGACTTCGGGATGGCTTTCTTCGGGTCGATGAAGGGCTTGGGGACGACCCGGGCGGCCCGCTCGCCCCCCGGCGTGGCGATGGTCAGCCTGGTTCCGAGCTCGGCAGCCGGCAGGGGGAGCATCGCGTAGCCGATGTTCTTCTTCAGGCGTGGCGAGTGGATGGCGGAGGTCACCTGTCCGGCTGGCCGGCCATCCTGCCGCACTGCCCATTTGGTCTCGTTGAACTCGATGGGCGGGCCTTCGATCTCGATCCCGGCAATCTTCCGGCGCACGCCCTCCGCCTTGATGCGTCGCAAGGCGGCCCTGCCAATGAAGTCCTGGGACTTGTCGAGGTCGACCGTCCAGCCCAGGCCAACCTCGTAGGGGTTGTCGGCAAGCGTCATGTCGGCGCCGTAGTTCAGGATCCCCGCCTCGATCCGGCGGATGTCGGAGGGTCCGGTCGGCCGGATCTGGTAGGTCTTGCCGGCGGCCATGACCCGCTCCCACAGCGCATCTCCCTGGTTGCCGTCGCGCAGGTAGAGCTCGTACCCGACTTCGCCCGTCCACCCGGTTCGGGTCACGACCACGGGGATCGAGTCCAGCGATGCCTCGCTGAAGGCGTAGTAGGGCATCGAGGCGACTCGGTCGCCGAACAGGTCGGCGACCAGCGGTTTGGACTTCGGTCCCTGCAACTGCAAGGGCCACACATCGGGTTCGGCGATCTCGACCTTCAGGCCGGCGTTGATCGCGACGCCCCTGGCCCACAGCAGGACGTCGCTGTCTGCCAGGGAAAACCAGAACCGATCTTCGGCAAGCCGGAGCAGGACGGGGTCATTGATCACGCCGCCATCGTCGGCGGTGATCAAGACATACTTCCCCTGGCCGACCGCGCACGTGGACAGATCTCGCGGGGTGAGTCGCTGGGCCAGCGTAAAGGCATCCGGCCCGCTGATTTCCACCTGACGCTCGACCCCAACGTCCCAGACGGCGACGTGCTCGATCAGATGCCAGTACTCCGAGACCGGGTCGTCGTAATAGCTTGGCAGGAAGGTGTGGTTGTAGACCGTATAAGCCCGGCAGCCGTAGCGCTGCGTCGCATCGAAGTAGGGGGAGCGCCGCAGCCGAGCGCCGCGCTGGATCAGCCGCATGTCGAACTGTGTCAGCTGCCTTGATCCCTGCTCGACCACAGATAGGCCGCCGACTGGCCGCCGATGTAGAGGAAAGCGATCAGGGCAAGTCCGGCGCGGAGAAACCAGGAGACGTGAGGCGTGGCAATCACGATGAGGATGGCGGACAGCAGCCCGCCTCCGATCGGGATGACCCAGCGCCACAGCCGGCGATTGACCCGCCGCATTCTTGATTCCATTCTCCTTGTCGGCGTAGGAGTCGCGCCACTCGCGTTCCGGCTTGACTGCTGGCTTTGTCGGCACCTAAACTGACAACCTCAGATTGTTGAGTTTGTGGATCGTGAAAGTCAACTTATGACAGACGCCATCGGACAACTGCCCCTGTACGATCGGACGGCCCGGAAGGCGCACCAATGGACGATGGTCGTCCTGGTCGCGGCCGGGCTCATCCTCCAGGGCGTCGCCGGCAGCCTGCTGATCGCGATCGCCGGCCTCATCATGCTGGTGGGCCGCTTCTGGTGGCCGGCCGACATCGTCCGGCAGCTCGTCTGGCGGGCGCTCGAGCCGGCCGGCCTGCTCAAACGGGACGACGTTCACGAGGACCACGAGACACGCCGCATCGCCCGAGTGATCGGTGGCGCGATCTGGCTGATCGCCGCCGTCTTCCTGCTCGCCGGCAACCCCGTGCTCACGTGGGTGCTCAGCCTCCCGATCGGCGTGATGGTTGCCCTGGACGCGAGCCTGGACTTTTGCGCCCTCTGCTTCCTGATGGCGCAGCTGGACCAGCGCGGGTTCCTTCGGCGGGCCTAGCGTCATGGCCGGGCGCGCCCTGATCCTCCTCGCGGTTGCGGTCCTGGTCACGGTGACCGTGCTTGTCGTGCGCAGCTGGTCGAGGCGACGCGTGGGTGGCCTGGACATCGATGGCGCTGCACGATTGTGGTCGGCGCTCGAGGCGTCGCCCGACGGAAGGCCATCCCTGGTCGTGTTTTCGACGCCCAGCTGCACGGCCTGCCGTACCGCCCAGTCTCCAGCGGTTGAGGCCGTGGCGAGACGGTTCGGCCAGGCGCTGCGTATCCTGCGGGTCGACCTATCGACGCGGCCGGCGGTCGGTCAGGCGTTCCGAGTGCTCACCGCGCCAACCACCGTCGTTCTGAGCGGGGACGGCCGGATCGCCAGTTTCAATCATGGCTTTGCCCCGGCCGACCAACTCGAGGCCCAGGTCGGCGCCGCGCGATCGTCGCGGCGGTAGCGGCGGCGGCAAGGTCGACCAGCTCACGCGGGACCTGGGTGGGGCGGCCATCGCTGAGTCGGACCCAGACCCACTCGGTCAGCACCTCGGCCAGGAGCTCGCCATTCGGTGCGCGCCGGATCGTGGTTCGCCGGACTCCACGGGCGCCTCGTACCAGCTCCACCGTCACGGTCAGCTCGATCTCATCACCGTAGACCGCCGGCTGGTGGTAGGTGATTTCGGTGCGGCGGATCACCCAGCCGCCGCCGCGCCGCTCCGACCACTCGCGGCCGTAGCCGGCTGCCTCGGCATGGGCCGTCGCGAGCTCCTCGGCCCAGCTCAGGTAAACGGCATTGTTGACGTGACCCCGGCTGTCGAGCTCGTAGCCGCGCACCGGCCAGCGCAAGGTGAACTCGAGCGGATCGGCGCGCGGCGGATCGGGGACCACACATATAGTTTGGCGCGGAGTAGCCTGAGCTTGAGTTCCGAAGGAGGTGCATCGAATTTGCAGGTCAAAGAGCTCGGACATCTGGTCCTCTACGTCCGTAATCTCGAACGCTCGCGCGGCTTCTATCGCGATGTCCTGGGTTGGAAGGAGATCACCGTCTCGGGCGAGGAGATCGGCTTCCCGGCCGCCGCTTTTTCATCGGGACGCACGCACCACGAACTCCTGCTGATCGAGGTCGGCGAGGACGCGACCCCGATCCCGCGCGGGCGCCGGGTCGGCATGTATCACTTCGGGCTCAAGATCGGGGAGACGGACGCCGAACTCCGCGAGGCTCGCGACCAGTTGGTGGCCGCCGGGGCGCGACTCGTCGGCACCGCCGATCACACCGTCACCCACAGTCTCTACATCGAGGATCCCGACGGCAACGAGATCGAGCTCTATATCGACGTCCAGCCGGCGGTGTGGAAAGAGGATCCGGCGGCCATCTTCGCCCAACCCCGTCCGCTTCGGCTTTAACCGCGGTCTCGTACGACCCGGGCGCAAGCAAGGGATGGCGGCCGCGTTCCACGAATGTGAGCCGATCAAAACCGGCCGATCGGGTGGAAGCCGCCCTGCGGAAGGCCGATGCGACGCTCGGGCGCGTTCTGGCAAAGGCCCGGACCGGTGGCGCGAGCGCCCTTCGCCAGCAGATCAAGGGGCTCCAGGCGGGACTCAAGAAGTTGAGCGCCGGACTGGAGCAGATGGAAACCAAGAAGGCCACGACCGGCCCGGCCAAGCGTGCCGAGCGTCCGGCGGCCGCCCCCAAGCCCGCTCGCGCGCGCAAACCGAAGAAAGCCGCCTGAGATCACGGGGGCTCGCGGTCGCCCGTCGTCTGAGGCTTACGCCAGGTGGTGTTCAACCGCGAATCGGGTCGCCGCGCTTCGCGATTTGAGGCCCAGCTTCGCGTAGATCGATCGCAGGTGGGCATCCACGGTCCGGGTACTGACGCCAAGACGTTCCGCGATCTGGCGGTTCATCAGGCCGGCGGCGACGAGGTTGAGGACCTCCACCTCTCGCGCGGTGAGGCCGTCGATTCGGCCGGCCCTAGGCAATCCGAACCATTGGCGGCCGTCTGAGTGCCGCGGAGCGCGTCCCGTCGGTTAGAGTATGGGATAACCTAAGCATTCAGTGGTGATCATTGCTGATCATACCAGTCAGCAGTGAGCGCAATGAGCGATAAATTACTAACGACCAGGGAGGCCTCAACGTTCCTGCGCGTGAGCGAGGCATCTGTCCGCCGCTGGGCTGACGCCGGAATTCTGACGGGCAGCCGGGTGGGCCGCCGCGGTGCCCGTCGCTTTCGAGAGGCCGATCTACTCCAGTTCATGCAACCGGGTAACCGCCGGCCCACCCCGGGCGCGGCTGCGGCACGAGCCGTCGTGATTCAGGGAATGGCGGTGGCCCTGGGCAGCCATCTGGTGAGCTTCTACTCAAGCGACGCCGGCCGTCTTCGGGTGCCGGTTCCGTTCCTGCGGGACGGGATCCTGGCGGGCCAGGCATGCTTGATGTTTGTGACGGCGCCTCTGCGCGAGCTTTACCTGGAAGCGTTGAGCGCCGAGCAGGTTAACGTCGACGCCGCGATCAGTGCTGGGTTGCTCACCTTTATGTCGACACGCCAGGAGTCGGTTGCAGGATGGATTGCGGACTGCGAGCGTCATGTCGCCAATGCCGTACGGGATCATCCGGGACCGGTGCGCTTTCTCGGAGAGACGGTAACCGCCCTGCAGAGCCTGGGATCGGTGCAGGAGCTGTTGTCACTCGAGCAGCAGCTGGCTCCAGTCGTCCGGCGGCTGCCCGTCGTGATGCTCTGCCCATATGACGTACGCACGTTCGACGGGCTGACGATCGTCGAGGCGCTGAAGCTGCACTTCGATACGTACAGCTACCAACTTGCCTATTTCTTGAGTTAGTCCAGCGCGTAGACTGAGGCGGAGAGGGGAATAGAGTCCGATGCCTCGCCGGCTACTTCGCGAGCCGCATGTCCTGGCCCACGAGCTGCGCACCCCGCTGGCAATCCTGGCCGGCTGGTACTCACTCGTCCGGGACGCTGATATTTCCCCACAGCGCACGCCTGCGGAGTGGACACGAGCAATGGCCGCCTGCCAGGAAGCCGTCGATCGTCTCAATCTCGTCATCAGCCAGGCCTGCGACGAGGCCGATTCCATCAATCGCCTGCAGGGGCCGGGCTACGAGCAGTTCAGCCAGTTGCTCAAGCGGACCGAGGCAGCCATCATTCAATCCCGCCAGGTTCTGGTACAGCTTCAACGGCGCCGGCAGGACGCGACTGACCCAGCACCAAAGAGGGGTGTCAGGGGCGGCCGCATGAAGCCCCGTCCGGCCACCGGTCACGCCGTGACGCCGCCCTAGACACCCTCGTCCTGGTCGCTCGATCAGGGGCTGGCCGTCGGTGTCGGCGTGGCCGTGCCCGCAGGCGTCGTCTCGGGCGAAGGACTGGCCGCAGAACTCGGGGAGGCGGTCGTCGCGGGACTGCTCGGCGCCGGACTCGCCGGCGGACTGCCCACAATCCTGCCGAGGGTCGTGCCGAGGGGACTGACCACCGGAGCCAGCACGGTGGAGGCATTTGCGAAGCTTTCAGACACCGTGCCGCGATCGCTGGGGCGGATCGGGCGATATTGCGCCTGCGGCGGGATCCAGGCGAGCGCAAGCAAGCTGGCCGCAGCCCCCATGACCACAAAGCTTGTCGCCCGGTGGAATGGGCGGCCGCGGGTACGTGTCCAGGCCAGCCGGACCAGGCGCTGAATCACGCTAAACAGCACGAAGGCCAGCCCGAAGGTGGGAAGGCCAAGTAGCAGGACCTGCAGGCTTCCGACGGCCCCGGCCGCGATCTGGCTTTGCTGAAATGCGGCCGCCGTCCTGCCCAGGAGGGCGACAAACGACAGGCCGGCCGTGGTTGCGATGGCCGGGAGGTGAAGCAGCATCATGCCGTAGGCGTAGACGAGAAAGGCTGCGGTGAAGAAGACCCACAGCGTTACCACCACCCTTACCCAGGCTTTGAGTTCGGTGACCTGACGAGCCGGCCGGCGCCCTGGAAGGAGGCTTGCCAGCACGGGCCGGATGCGAGCGAAGATGTCCGGCACCCCGGTGAGGTCGGCGATGACGTAGTAGCCGTCGAGCCGGAGGAACGGCAGAAACTGGTGCAGCATCTCGAACTGCAGCAGCAGGATGACGAAGATCAGGACTTCGAGATCGGTCACCAGATAGATGCCCAGCGTCGCCAGCATGATCAGTGCGTTGAAGTACACGCCGCCCAGGTCGGTTCGAAGCCGTCCCGCTTTGCCAAGCCGGTAGGCATCGGTGACGTCGGTGTAGAACGCGGGCCAGACGAGATAGAGCCCGACACCCATTACCCCGGGGCGCGCCCCGCCGTAGCGGCAGCCGGTGGCATGCCCGCATTCGTGAATGGCCGCCGAGACCACGACGATCGCGAACAGAACCAGGAAGAAGAGAGGCTGATTCAGCAGCGTCCGGATGCCTTGACTGATCCCGTGCACGAAGAAGAGCCAGCCGTCGAGGGCAACGAACCCGACCAGCGCCGCCGCCACCACCAGCGGCCAGAAGAAGGGCCTGAAGATCGTGGTGATCGCATTCACCAATCCAGGCGGTACCACCGCCGCCCGAAAATTCAGGCTGAGCAGGGGGTTAGGGCGTTGCAGTTTCGGGCTGGATCCGTCGGCTGCGGCCAGGACGCCGATTGGCCGGAGTTTGGTGTCGGCGAGCACCCGGACGTTATCGGCGCTGACCCCGCGTCCGAAATCATCGCTCACCGCCCTGGCAATCTCGTCGTAATCCCGGCGGCCATCCGCCTTCGCGGCGACGAGGTAGAGCAGGCGGGGTAGCTGCAGTACCTGGCCATCGCCCCGGCGCGCAAGGTAGGGAGGATCCTTGAAGCCCGAACCCTGGTACTCCCCAATCAGTTCCATGCCCTCAGCCAGCCGCGCCGGGAGCCGCGGACCAGCGACTGGATTCTTCCCCGGGCCGGGCTGGCCGTCAGGTGCGCCTTCGGGCGTTGGATCGGTTTCAGGATCGTTCGTGCGCGTTCATCCCTCCATAGAAGTGAAAAGGGGCGGTCGAGACGACCACCCCTTTCTCGGCTTCAGCCGTTGGCCAGCTACGCAGGAGGCGGCGGCAGATTGCTCTGGGCGATCTGGTTGGCTTGCTCCGCGTTCGCGTAAGCGATCGAACCGTCCGAAAGGACGTTCGCCGCGACGGCCGCGTTCACCGGAACGGCCAGGTTCGCATTGATCAGGGACATCTGCTCCCGGTCAGGGAGTTGCTCGCCCTGCTGACCCTCGAGTTCCTCTTTCGAGAGACCTTCTGACGCTTCTAGGTTTCTCTGCTTCTCGGTCATCCTGGAACCTCCTCTGAAGGACTAGTTGTGCTGGATGATCTCGTTCGTCTGGGTGGCGTTGGCGTAGGCGGTCGACGAATCCGACAAGACGTTCAGCGCGACGGCCGCGTTTACCGGGGCGGCGACGTTGGCGTTGATCAGGGACATCTGCTCCCGGTCGGGCAGTTGCTCACCCTGCTGAGCCTCCAATTCCTCGTTCGAGAGGCCTTCCGTCGGCTCCATGTCCTTACGGCTCTTCGTCATAACGATCCTCCTTTTCGTTCATGTCTTCGGTCTCCGATTCGGTCCAGGTCTGGCCGCCCCGCTGAACGATCCGGTTGCGGCTTCGCACGTGACTCGCATTGACGACTCCGGGCTCACCGGTTGAAACGGTCGCATTGACGTCCGCGACCAGATTGATCCCCGGCCGCCTCAAACGGATGAGCTTGTGTAACATTTTCTGCATCGACTTGAACCACATTATATGATAGTATCGTTGTGAAGTCAAACCGCCGGCAACGGCGGGTGACAAATGCGAAAGCTGTTTCAGGGAGGTAGGTATGGCAACAACGATGACCATCGCAGAGACCACGGTTACGGTCGGGCTCCCACCCGAGGAAGCGCACAAGAAGTGGCTGGAATGGACCAGCAAGGGCGGTCCGGGAATGCCGCGAGGCGGCTCCGAGGAAGTCAAGACCGGCCAGCTTCCCACCGAGCTACAGAACGCCGAGAGCGGCACCAGCTATTTCGAGCCAGGCCCGAGTAACGGGACCAGCGTTCGGATGCAGCTCCGCTACAACCGCGATGCTGTCGAAAAGGAGGGGTTGGGCCCCAACTGGGTCGAGCAGCGGATCAACCTCTACCTGACCCGCTTCAAGAACTTCGCGGAGGGCCGTCCGGCCTAAGGCCCCCAGGTAATCAGGGCCGGCTCGTTGAACAGCCGGCCCATCCAGAGGTGAGCCCATGAGGAAATTCCTGATCGCGCTGGCCGCCCTGGTCGCGGTCGCCCTGCCGAGCGGGGTCCCGGTCGCTGCCCAGGCGGGCGGTGACAACGCGGCCCTGGCCATCAACACGCGTGATGGCAAGACCGTCTATCGCATTGCCATCAAGGTCAGCCGCAACGATACCGGGGTCGTGACGAACACGAACATCGCGTTCGCGTATGCCAGCTGCGCAGACTGCCAGACCTATGCCATCGCTTTTCAGGCCGTGCTGGTCACGAGCAACCCGACCATCGACGCGCCCACAAACATGGCGATCGCCTGGAACGATCAGTGCGATAGCTGCACGACCTTCGCCGATGCCAACCAGGTCACGGTCACCACGGACGGTCCGGTGCATTTCACGCCACTCGGTAACCAGATGCTGGCCTCTATCCGGCATGACCTTCACGGCTTGAAGCACGAGGACCTGTCGCTCGACGATTTGATCGTGAGGGTCAACCAGTTGGCGGATCAGTTCACCCTCGTCGTCACAACCCAGTTGGTGCCTGCCGGCAACGCATAGCGACGCAGACGAGGCATCCTTCCCTGCCTCGTCTGTTACTTACCGCGGGATCAGATGCGGCTCGCGACGCGGCGAGGATCTCGGGTCGGCAGCGCCCCGGGTTTCCAGCGGGGCGAGCGGCAGTGAGAGGGCAAAGACCGTTCCGGCTCCCGGCTCGCTGCGTTCGATCACGATCCGACCCTGGTG
>VBEE01000030.1 GCA_005881715.1 Chloroflexota bacterium
ATTGCGCCCGCTCCACCCAGAGAACGTCATCGAAGAGCAGTTCATCGTGATTGGCAGGCGTCAAACGCTTGAGGCTCAGCTCAGGACGATGCACAAGGACTTTTCGCAGCTTTCCGACTTCGGAATAGACGCCGAATTGCCCAGCCGCCGTGGTCGGCGTCTCGCGTTCGCGAACCGCAGTTGAACTCATTTCTCCTGACACTCCTAATTGATGTCGCCGGCGGCTGCCGGATCCGGCTGATCGACCGCCGCCCGCGTGACCTGGGTTCCCTTCTTGCCGGCGACGATTTCCGCGATATCGCCCAGCGCCCCGATGGCCGCCCGTTTGCCGGTTATCCGCGCGAATCGCATCGCCGCGTCGACCTTGGGGCCCATGGAACCTTCGGCGAAGTCGTACTCGGACAATTCCTCCGGCGTAATCGTTGGCAAAAGGCGCTGCCGCAGCGTGCCCCAGTCGGTAAAGACCCCCTCCACATCGGTCGCCATCACAAGAAGGTCGGCATCAAGATCTTCAGCCAGCAGTTCGCTCGCCAGGTCTTTGTCGATGACGGCTTCGACCCCGACCATCCTGCGCCCGTTGCCAGCTTCCGAGGTCGTCGGAATGCCGCCCCCGCCGGCGCAGATGACGAGGACGTGCCGATCCAGGAGATAACGGATCGGTTCGATCTCGACGATCCGTTGAGGCCGCGGCGATGGCACGACGCGCCGCCAATGGGCGTTGTCTTGCTTGAACACCCAACCTTTTCCGCTAGCGAGCCGCTGCGCCGGCTCCTCCTCGTACAGGGGGCCGACAAACTTCGTCGGGTCCTTGAACGCCGGATCGCCAAGGTTGACCTCGACTTGCGTCAGCAATGTGGCCATCAACGTGTCGGGTGGCATGGCGTTGCTCAGCTCCTGCTCCAGCAGGTAGCCGATCATCCCCTCGGTCTCCGCGCCAAGCACGTCGAGGGGATACGGCTCGACCTCGCGGTAGGCGTCCTGCTGGAGCGCGAGCAGACCCACCTGTGGCCCGTTGCCGTGCGCCACGACGAGCTCGTGGTCCGCAGCCAGGGGCGCCATCGCTTCCGCCGCGATCCGGGCGTTGCGACGCTGGACTTCGGCCGTCATCGGCTCCGAGCGGCGAAGCAGCGCATTGCCACCGAGCGCGAGCACGATTCTCACGCGGCGGCTCCCGCGGCCGCCGCCGGGACGCGTTCCGGCATCGGGGTCGCGCTGGCCCCCGCGTCCTGGCCGATCGTCGCCACCATGACCGCCTTGATCGTGTGGACGCGGTTCTCGGCCTCGTCGAACACGATCGAGCGGGGTGACTCGAAGACCTCGTCAGTTACCTCCAGGGCGTCGAGCCCGAAATGCTCATAGATCTCGCGGCCAACTTTTGTCTGCCGGTCATGGAAGGCAGGCAGGCAATGCATGAACTTGACGTCGGGGTTGCCGGTTTTCCGGACGACATCCATGTTGACCTGGTACGGCTTGAGCAGGTCGATGCGCTCCTTCCATACCGACTTGTCCTCCCCCATCGACACCCAGACGTCGGTGTAGAGGAAGTCGACGCCATTGACCCCCTCGTCGACGTCGCTGGTGATGCGCAAGCGCGCTCCGCTCTCTTGCGCCATCCGCCGCGCGCTCTCGACCAGCCGCGCATCGGGCCACAGCGTGTGGGGCGCGCAAATCCGGACGTCCATCCCGAGCTTGCAGCCGGTGATCATCAGTGAGTTGCCGGTGTTGAAGCGGGCGTCACCGAGGTAGCAGTAGGCGATCCGGTTGAGCGACTTGCTCGAATGCTCGCGCATCGTCAGGATGTCGGCCAGCATCTGCGTCGGGTGGAAATCGTCCGTCAGCCCGTTGTAGACGGGTACCGGCGAGTAGGTCGCGAGCTCCTCAACAATGGCCTGACCAAAGCCGCGGTACTCGATCGCGTCGTACATCCGGCCTAGCACGCGGGCGGTATCCTTGATCGATTCCTTGTGCCCGATCTGGGAGCCTTCCGGACCCAGATAGGTGACGTGGGCACCCTGGTCATAGGCCGCGACCTCAAATGCGCATCGGGTCCGCGTCGAGGTTTTTTCGAAGATCAGGGCGATGTTCTTGCCCTGCAGCGCGTGGCCTTCACTCCCGCGATACTTCGCCGCCTTCAACTGTGCGGCGAGATCTAGCATGTAGAGGACTTCCTCGGCGGTGAAGTCGGAGATTTTCAGCCAGTCGCGGTTGCGTAGATCAATACTCATGCAGGCCTCCTTTCAACACGGCAAGCAGTGGTGGTGCGGACGGTTGGCTCGTTCGGAGACGGCTCCGAAGAACGTCGAGGATGACCGCCAGGCCGGCGATGGCGATCACGGTCATCATGGCCGTCGGGCCATTCAGCAAGATTTCGAGCACACAGCCAGCAACGAGGATCACGATCGTTAGCATCGCGAGAACCAGCAGACGCAGCCTGGCTCCAGTTTCCCGATAGATCTGGACGTGGCCGACGATGATCGGTCCGAAGATCAGAAGGGCCAGGGCGCCGCCGATCGCCGCAATCGCGGTGAGATTGAAGAGCAGTGCGATGGTCACGCTGACCGCCGCCGCGCCCAGCAGGCCAAAGTTGGCGCGCCATCCGAGGTCGCGCCCACGGACTGGCTGGGACCACAGTGCGCGGGGTAACTGCGACACCGGCCTTGCCAGGTGCCTGGCGGTGAAGGCGACCGCGCCCAAGCCCAGCAAGCCGACGAACGCGGGCACCGCGCTGGCAATGACGTGGCTCCAGGCCGCGAGGACGGCGAGCATGCCCACCACCAGGGCGACGATCAGGCCCCGCGCCCGACCGATCGTTCTCGCGCCCCAAATCCTGACGGCCATCATCGCCACGATGATGCCGGCGGCGAGCGCGCCGCTCGTGGCCTTGTGACTCGAGTTCAGCAGCGCGCCGGCGTACTCGCCAACGGCGACCGCCACCATTGCCGTGACCATGGCACTGACGGGATACACGAGACAGGTGCCGATCGCCGACAGATGCCCTCGACCAACGCCGCGATTCGGATCGTCGACGGTGCCCGAGGCCGCCGGAGGGTGACTCACATCACCATCAAACGCACCATCGTTTGGCCGGCCAAGTGCCGGAAGGCTCAGCCCCCACGGGATGAGGTCCACCGATCGATATGTCGTGGAGGGCTCGATGGTCAGACGGTCGTTGGCGGCACACCAAAGCGATCCCGGTTCGTATAGCCGCTGCTCCCGTAGCTGAGCAAGTCGAAGACAAAGAAGATCGCGATCCAGAAGATGCCGCCGGGCTGAATCGTGCCATTGGGCGCGACGATGACGAACATGAGGGTGGTCCAGGGCAGGAATAGGATGGCGGCCAGGGGGACGATGAAGGTGTTGAAGTTGTGAAAAGCATGCTGCCACCGGAACGGATCGACGAGGTACCAGAAGAGAATGCCGGCACGGGGGCCAAGGAACACCATGATCGCTAAGAGACAGAACATGTCGAACCTCCTTTGGACGACCGATGCTTGGCGGACAACGTACGCGCAAAGGTTTGTGCCCGCATCTGCCGAGAGGCCTGACGCCGCTGGGCGCGTACCCAGAACGGCATAGGAGCAAGCCGGTAAGCGCCTAGCGCAGATAGGCCCTTGGGCTCTCGCGCTGCCTCAGGTTCCCTGACAGACTGTGGCCTGTCCGCGGTGGCGCGACAGCGTCGGGAGCCACGGAAAAACATCGAGGAGGTATCAATGGCAGCAAAACAGGGATCGACCGCGACCAAGCGCGGGCCGGCGTCCGTCTCGGCAAAGGTTGAAGACCACCTGCGGCGGATCGCCCGGTCAGACGACAAAGAAATCGAGACCATGGTGGGGATGCGTCAAGGGCTCAAGGACATCACCCAGCTCGATAACAGGAGCTTCGCGCTGGTCAAGATTGCAGCACTGATTGCAGTCGACGCTCCGCCGGCGTCCTACATGTGGCAGATCGGCAATGCCATCGCCGAAGGCGTCACGCCCGAAGAGGTGCTGGGCACGATGTGGGCGGTTGCGCCGCAGGTAGGGGGACCGCGGCTGATTTCCGCGGCGCCGGAAATCATGCTCGCCCTTGGGCTCGTCCTCAACGAGGAAGATGGGGAGGACTGGAAATGATCCGGCGTCGTCGTCCACTCTTGCGAGCGGCCGCCGTCGGTACCGTGGCAGGAGCCACCGCGGGCGCGGTTTCCGGTCACATGAATCGAAAGCAGGCGGAAGCCCAACAGGACGCGTACGCTCAACAGCAGGGTGCTCAGGAGCAAGCGGACGCCCAAGCGCAGCTCCAATATCAGCAGCAAGAGCTGGCGCGCCAGCAGCAGGAGCTGGCCCGACAGCAGCAGCAGTTCGCGCAGCAGCTGGCCGCTCAACAGGCCCAGCAAAAGAGCTAGCGCCGGCTCGGAACACGACCACGAACCGGCCCCTTGAACCCTGGGGGCCGGTTTCTTTATGCCGTCATTGCGGTCATCGTCGAGTCAGGGAGATGCCGTCGGGCTGGCGGCGGCGGCGCCCGAAGGCGAGGACGATGGCGTCGGTGATGGGCAGGCAGGTTCAGCCACGGAGCCAGGAGCCAAAGACTCGTCGGACCGACGTTCCCAGCCGAGCCGTCCAATCATCGGATGGCTCGACTGCGGGGAGATAGCTTTCGCCAAATTCAGCGGCGAAGACGCCGATATGGCTTGCATCGATCACAGGCAGCCGGTAGACACCGGCAAGCCGGGCCAGCGGAATGGCGGTCGAGCCCGCGCTCAACATCTGCTGGTAGCAAAGGGCGAGCGGGCGGGCGAACTCGGCACGAAAACCTTCCTGGTGGATGGTGATCCGGCCCCAGGCGAGGACCGCTCCCCCTACCAGCCGCGACGTGAGGGCCTCGACCATGTTGTCCGCCTCGTGGTACGCGTAGATGCCGCAGGTGCAGCCTTCCAGGGGCGGCGCAACTCCGGGTTGCTTCCGGTGCGGATTTGCCAGAGCTGGTGCCCCCCACTCGTCGTTGCATTCCGCTTTGAGGGGCAGTCCGGGGAGCCAGGCCGCGTAGCGATGCGGCGAGGCCAGGCGCGGCCCGGTCAGCATCTCGTCGATCCGCCAGACGCGGAAGCCTATCGCCGGACTCATGGCGCACCGACCGGCACCGGATCGGGTTCCTCGGTCTTCTGAGGCAGCCTCTCCGGTTGGGGCACCGTTAGCGGCTCCTTCTCCGGTTCGGGCACCTCCACGGTACGGAGAGGAGGACTGCTCCATCCAAGTCCGTAGACCATGCCTAGCCCTCCCGCACCCGTGCGAAGGCGTCGGTGCGGCCCCAGCGACCGGGAATATCGAGGATCTGCAGCCAGCCGATCTGTTCGGGCAGATGCGGGTCGACGATGAGATGCTCGCCAACCGGTTCCAGGCCGAGCAGCACCCGGAGTAGCAATAGCGGTGCGCCTGTGGCCCAGGCCTGCGGGCTGCAGGCGGTCGGATACTCCACGGGGAAGCGGGTCATGTCGCGGCGAAAGCCGGCGAATGCTTCGGGTAACCGCTCATGAAAAAAGGTGGCGGCTTCCAGGATGCCCATCGCTACCCTGGCCGCCTCTTTACGATAGCCATAGCGGGCCAGCCCGAGCGCGATGATCGAGTTGTCGTGTGGCCACACCGTGCCGATGTGATACCCGATCGGGTTGTACGCCCCCTCCCCCTCGGCCATCGTCCGAATCCCCCAGCCTGAATAGAGCCGATCACTCAGCAATTTCTCGAGACATTCGGCCGCGTGCTCCTGATCGACGATCCCACTCCAGAGCAGGTGGCCGATGTTGGAGGTCAGCGAGTCGACCTTCCGGCCGTCGCCGTCGATCGCCAGCGCAAAATGGCCACGCTCCTCGATCCAGTAGTCGCGGTTGAAGCGTCGCTTCAAATCTTCGGCCTCGCGCTCGAGACGATCCGCAAGGGCCGCGTCATTCCAGAACAGGCGCGCCATCCGCGCACCCCGTAGCTTGGCGTCGTAGACATAGCCCTGGATCTCCGCCGTCGCCCGCGGCAGTTTGGAATTTGATCCGTCCGCGAAAAGGATCGAGTTCCAGGAGTCCTTCCAGCACTGATTCTCGAGGCCCGTCTCCATGTGTCGCTGGTAATCGACGTACCCGTCGCCGTTGCGGTCGCCGTAATCGTCGATCCAAAGCAGCGCGGCTTTCGCCTCCATCTCCAGCTCTTCCACCAGGCCCCGGTCCCCTGTCCAACGCTCCTGCTCATCGAGCAGGACAATGAACAGCGGAGTGACATCGGCTGCCCCGAAATACGGCGAATGGGGCCGTTCGGTGAAGGCTGTCATCTCGCCGTAGCGGATCTCGTGGAGGATCTTGCCCGGCTCCTCGTCGCGGAATTGATCCTCCGTTGTCCCCTGCCATGCGGCAAGGGCGCGCAGCGTCGTGGCGGCCATTTCGGGGACAAATGGAAGCGCCTGAAGACTCGTGAGAATGCTGTCACGGCCGAAAATGCTCATGAACCAGGGGAGACCAGCTGCCGGCAATGAGCCGCCGGGGACCACACCTGGAAAGAACCGCAGGGCGGCGAGATCGACAAGACTCCGCTCATAAATCCGCTCCATCGGTGCCCAGCTGCTGCTCAGCTTGGGAGCGGTGTTCGTCCAGGAGCGAAGATCCTTGGCGCGGCGCGCCGCACCGTTGGGCGGCACGCCCACTTCCGGCTTGGCATAATCCTCCCCTGAAAGCAGTTGCGCGGCTGTTGGAACCCGAACGTCGATCGTCGTATGCCATTCTTCGTGTGGTCCAAGATGCACCGTGTAGGACAGCCCGCGGGAATCCATCTCGGCCGGAACGCTGCTGCTGATCCAGGTTTCGCGCTTGTATGTGTCCCTTGAATACCCCAACACGAGGCTGCTGTCACGGACCCGCTGATACAGCTCGCCTTTCTTGCGGAGCTGGTCTTTGACCTCGAAGAGGTCGGCAAAATCGGCGCCGGCCTCGAGCCGCACCTGCAGATCGGTGGGGTCGGGCTTCTCGTTTCGGATGATGATCTCCTCCTGGAAGCCGGCACCGGCTGCGCGCCGCCGGATGATCGAGACATCCGAGTCGACGTAAATCGTCCCGGTGCCGGGCACGAGGAAGAACTGGGCCAGGTAATACTGCAGATCGTCAGTCGAGAGCACATTCGGGACGGTGCCGTTGACGGTCAGGATCCACTTCGAAAGGAAGCGTGTATCCCAGGCGAAAAGACCCAAGGGGTCCGTCGGCGTGGCGTTGATATTGCCCGCCAGGTCGCTGACGATGAAGGTATTCCCCTCCAGGATGGAGACGGTTGGGCTGGCCATTAGTAAAGCAGCCTCTGGAAGCTGAGGCCCAGGCCGACGTTTCCCGAGCAATGCACCACTCCCCGTAGCGCAGCCGCCATCAAGTTTTCCTTGCCGGCGATGATCCCCGTGAACGTGGCTGCGTCGCATGAGGCGACGCAATCCGCACTCTGCGGCGACTGGGAGACATGCACAGCGCCGTGGTTCATCCTCACCCACCAGCGGCCCACGTCCTCGATGTTCCACTCGATGGTCCCGGTGGCGCGGCGGAGCAACGGCTCCTGGCCTCGCAGTGACAGTTCGTCGAAGAATCTTTGGATCGTCGTTGGTTTGGTCGACATGGTGGTATTCATGTCGATGAGACTGCCATCGGTCACGCGCGCCGTCGAGTGCCGAAGGTCCCAGCAGGCGCGGGCCGAGACCAAGCGCACGGTCGTCTCTCCGGCACTTAGAGGAACTGGTCGGTCGATGACATCCTGATCGAATGCGGGCAGAGCCCGGTGATTGACGAGACTCGCGCCTTTTTGTACGCGAGGCGAGCAAGGCTGGCTGCCAGATTTCAGTGGTTACGCATCGCCCTGGAAACGCTGCAAGCCGATCGGCGCATGGTCGGCAGCGTGATGGCCGCCGGAGTCGCTTTTCGGCTGTTTTTGATGATCCTGCCCCTCGCGCTGCTCACCGCCGCCATTCTCGGTTTCGAAGATTCGACGGTGGCGGGGGCGACCCCGGGGCAGGTAGCCAGCCAGTACGGTATCACCCGTGCCCTCGCCCAAACCATCCAGAGCTCCGCCAGGGAGGCCACCCAGGGCCGATGGCTCCTGCTTGGAACGGGGCTGGTTCTTCTGCTCTGGACCGGCAATGGGGTCGTGCAGGCCCTTAACGGTGCCTTCCGGGTCGCGTGGAACCTGGATCGCACGGGCAGGAGCTCCCCGTTGAAAGCGATCATCGTCGTAGGGAGTCTCGTCCTGGCGGTCGGAGCCACGATGGCGACCGCCTCGATTGGCGCCGGATCAGCGGCCCTCGAGCTGCCGATGACAGCCGGCCTGGCAGTGGGCTACGCCATCGACTGGTATGTCATTTCGCGGGCGCTTCCCCACGCCTCCGCCAGTTGGCGAGCCCTCGTTCCGGGCTCAATCCTCGTGGCGCTCGGTTTTTCGGCCCTTCACCTCGGCACGGTCCTCTTTGTGGCCGACCGCGTCGCTCGAGCTTCGCAGCTTTACGGCTCGTTGGGCTTCGTCTCGACGCTCATGCTGTGGCTCTTTTTTTCGGGCCGAATCATGGTTGGCTCGGCGCAACTGAACGCCGCGCTCTGGCGTCAGGGGGGAGGGGCCAAACCACGGACCTCGTTCAACCAGAACTAGTCCATTCAGCACTCGACGCACCGCCGATCGACTGGCATGCTGCAGCACCATGAATACCACTAAATGGATTTTGAAGAGAATGCGTTCCCGCCGGAGGCCGTCGAGAAGATCTCGGCCGGTCGTCAGATACCGGCAGGTCAGTCACCGCTTCCACCCTGGTAGGGCCGTGATGTTCCTGGCAGGACGAGTGCTCCTCGCGACCCTGCTCGGCGACTCGACCGCCAGCACGATTTTCCTGATGTTTCCCCGCACGCGCGCCAGGCGCGTGTTCACCCTGTGGCTCGCCATGGCGATCGCGCAAGCCGCCGTTCCGTACCGAGCCATGCCACGGCTGGCCTCGGCCAGGTCCGCCAGACCGCACTAGTTATGTGGCCCCGGCGCGGCGACAACTGGTTGCCACGCCGGGAAAGTTGGAAGGGAAGCGCTACCCGGCCTCCTCGGCAAATGCCTCTCGAAGGCGCTTCTCCTGGTCTGCCGAGAGATTGCTGGTAAGCAGCGTCGGATTGTGTGGCTTCATCGCGGCCTGAACCTTCTCGACGATCGCCCCGGAGGTGTAGGCAAAGAGTGCGGACGTACCGGGCGTTACTTCGGAGCGGACCCGTCGGATGAAGTCATCCGAGATTCCCACGTCCGACATCGATGCCGCCAATGCCCCGAGCCCGGCACCAATCGCCATGCCGAGGATCGGCACAAAAAAGATCAGTCCGAAAAGTAACCCCCAGAACGAACCCGTGAGCGCCCCGACACCGGCGAACCCGCCCAATTGCTGGGTCTTCGGCTTGCTCTTGTTCTCAGGCCAGCTCACGATGGCTGCGTCAAGGAGGTTTATGAGCCGCTCCTGCTGCAGGGTTTTGACCGTTTTGACCGCTTCAGCCGCGCCGGTGGCCGTGGGAAATTTCCAGACCGTTAGCGTTGCCTGTTGAACGCCGGTTGTCGCCATGTCTTCCTCCTTGTTTGAACTTCGGGCTACCACGGCCATTGTGTCCACCAGACTCTTGCGCCGGTAAGTGCCAGACGGCTCACCAGTAGCGGGATTTCCCATCGTGTCGATGGTCCAAAGGCCTATCGCGGTTTGGGGCGAGCGACACTGGTGCACCGCCGCGCCCAGAACGTACGCTGGCAGCCGTGATCGCCGCTCCCTACCGGTATCGACAGACGCTGATCATTCGCATGACGGGGCAGCCCGCGCTCGAATCGGTGATTTCAGCGCTCAACGACTTCACCGAATTGCGGGTCTTACGGATTGTGGATGCACGCATCCTGGACGCAGACATTAACGGCTCCATCGCAGCCGTCACGGTCGAACATCTTTGGTGGGACCGCCTTTCGGGGGCCCTCGCAGAGGTCCAGGCTGAGATGGTCAGCGATCTCGAAACCCCGAAGGCCAACCGCGACAGCGGACCGGGACCCGCCCAGCTGCATCAGATTGAGCGGCTCAACCAGATGCGAAGGATCGGGACGCTGACCGAAGCGGAGTTTGCCCGGGCAAAGCGGGACGTGCTCAACGGCGCCGATTGAGGTGAATTGACTACGGGCACGCCCATGCACCGGCCGCCCCGACGCAAGACGAGGACACTGATGCGAACCGCCCTTGCCTGGTGCCTCTTCAGTCTCGGCATCAGCTGGCTCTTGCTGGCCGGTGTCCTCGGGCTCACCGCACTTTACCGTTGAACCACCGGAGCTAGGTCTTATAGCCCTTCCGCGATATCCAGTTTCCGGATAGCCTGCGCGCGCACGGCTCGGACACTCGATTGCAAGGAGGAAAGAGAATGTCAATGTCTGATAGCGGACGGGGCGTATCAGGAGGCTATTCGGCCGGCCCGAACACAGCTTGGTCCGGTTGGGTGATCTTCGCCGCGACCATGATGGTCTTGCTCGGAGGCTTCACCTTCATTGACGGCTTGATCGCGCTGCTGAATTCAAGCTACTACGGGACCACCTATCACCTGCTTGTAGGCAACTATCAAAGCTGGGGCTGGTGGAACCTCATCCTCGGAAGCCTGCTCGTGGTCACCGGGCTCAGTCTTTTCACCGGAAGCCTCTGGGCGCGCATCGCCGGGATCATCTTCGCGTCCGTGAACGCCCTCGCCCAGCTGGTGTTCATCGCGGTCTTTCCGATCTGGGCGCTCGCGGTGATCGCGATTGATGTGGTCGTGATCTACGCGCTCGCCGTTAACCGGGAGGTCGCTTAAAAGCTGACCTCGTCGCCTGATCTAGACCGGCGCCCTCGACGCCGTGCGGGGGGCGCCGGTCTCACGGCCGCTAGTGGCCCAGGCGAACTCTTCCATCCGCCTCCAGCCAGTCGAACCTCCTACTCAGGCTGGACGGTGCAGCGAAGTTGAGCACAAGGTACTCCTGCCGATGCAAGCCGACGCCGGCTTCCCTGAGCTGCTGCTGGCTGTAATCGGACAGGATGACAACCGGCACCTTCCTCGTGGCCCGATTCTCGCGCAGCTTCGTCAGGACTTCCGCGCGTTCACGATGGGGAGCTCTGATGTCGAGAAAGACCAGGTCAGGGTGAATGCGCGCCATGTGGCCCTGGCTGAGCTGGTCGGCATCCACCACGGTCACACGGTAGCCGTCAACCTCGAGCTTGATCCGGTACATCTCGGCCAGCGAGGGGTCGTCCTGGATGAAGACGACGGATACCGTGTCCACTTCGGTGTAAGCTGCGGTGGCGCTCTCGGAATCAGTGAATGCGACTCTGGCGCTCGGTTGCATGCTCATCGAGTTGTCCTCCCTGTCGAAAAGTGGTTGTCCCTTCGACGCTGCCACGAAACGTCCGGATGCTCCAGTGCAATAAGGCCGATCCTGGACCTAGAGCGCAGGGTCCTTTAGGCGCAGGGCATCCAACACGCTCCGGATTTCCGTCCTGAATACCGATGACATAGGAGCTACGCGGGGACCGCTACGGGCAGGTCCTCGGACTCAGGCGGTTCAGGGACCACGTCCCCGACGGTTGATTCGTTATGCTCTCGACTCGGACCTGACGAGGGGTGAGGCTTACGCCAATGTCGGGTCCGCTGCGGGTGCTGATCGCCGAAGACCACGACGTGGTCCGCGCCGGTATTCGACTCGTCCTGGAATCCGAGAGCGACTTACGGGTCGTGGCCGAAGCGCGCACCGCTCCAGATGCGATTGCCAGCGCCGTTCGATCGCAGCCCGACGTGGTGGTGATGGATGTCCGGCTCGCCAGCGGCAGCGGCATCCAGGCGACCCGGGAGATCCAATCGCGCGTCCCCGCCAGCAATGTCTTGATGCTCACGTCCTACCCGGACGATGATGCCCTGTTCGCCTCGATCATGGCCGGAGCGTCCGGATACATGCTGAAATCGGCGACGCCTGCCGAGCTGATCCGCGGCGTACGGCGTGTCGGCCAGGGCGAGAGCCTGCTCGATCCGTCCATCACCGGCCAGGTTCTCACCCGGGTCCGACAGAGCCCGATTCTGGCACGGGACGAAAAGCTCTCGAGGCTGACCAGTCGGGAAGCCGAGGTCCTCGCCTTGCTGGCCCAGGGCAAGACCAATGCGCAGATCGCGCGCGACATCCACATCTCCGAGAAAACCGTCAAGAACCATGTCTCCACCATCCTCGGAAAGCTCGAGGTGGAGCGCCGGACGGAAGCGGCCGCCTACGTCGCCCAGCACCGAAACCCGTTCGGCTAAGGGCAGGCCTTTCGACACCGCAACCAGCCTATCGTGACCTCCCCCCAAGTCGCATCTTTCGGCCCTTGGCGCTCCGACACCGACCCACGATGCTGAGGTCATGCACCTGTCAGTTCTCTTTCTGTGGGCTTTCATCACCGGAGCGGCGGCAGACGTCACGAGCAGCCTTGATTTCCACGTGACGACCGGCAGCACCGGACTCCAGGCACAGTTCACCACCAACGTTCGCCAAGGCTTGCACGCGACCGTCAACTGGGATGCGGCTGGCGTCACGGGCAACGCGCTGGTCACGGTCGGTCCAACGACCTTGACGCTGAATAAGACCGACGGACAGCCCCTTCGCGTCGATGTCGCGGGTCTCAGCGTCGTTTCCCCGCTTCCCCTGGGCGAAACGCCCGGCCAGCATCAACTGATGGCTGCGAGCGCCCCATTCGCGGCGCCGTCGGCCGGCGCGCTGGAGAACCTCGGGTCGTTTAGCAGTGGGGTCCTGGACGAGATCGTCCGCTGGGTTCGCACCGTGGTCCCCTTCCTGCTGCTGGGACTCCTTCTCATCCTGCTACTCCCGACGCTGGGGGGCGGCGTTCGCGGGACGGCGATGCGACCCCCGTGGGAGCGGCTCGGTGTAGGCTTGCTGGCCTTGATCGCCATGCCGAGTGCCAGCATCGCCTTACTGGTTGGCGGCGTCTTCCTCGGTGTCTGGTGGCTGGGCCTGATGATGGTGGGCCTGTGCGCCATTGCGCTCGCCGCCGGGTACACCTACAGCGGCATGGTGGTAGGCCGCGTCCTCTTCGATCGACTGGGTTGGACGAGCCTGAACATCTTCTGGGCCTTGCTCGGCGGTCTGGCGCTGATCAGCGTGCTAACGCTCATTCCCTACGTTGGGGCGTTCGTCGCTCTCGCTTCGGTTACGTATGGCATGGGCGCCCTGCTGCTGGCACCGCGGACACCCGCCGCCACATCGCACCCCCCGCGCTGGCTCAGGAACGTGCATCTCCCGGCGCTGCCGGCGCGCCGCCCGCCTGCGTTCCCGGAGGTCCCGAGAGGCTGACGAAATCAGACGGGCAGCGACTCGGCGCTTTCCGGCCGCTGCTGTGGTTCCGGGACGAGGAGTCGAACCAGTGATCCCTTGCCAGGCCCGGAGTGGAGCTCGAGCTGCCCGCCCAACAGCGCGGCTCGGGTGCGAAGGTTGCGGAGTCCAAGACCCTGCGCGGCTTCAGGGCTGAATCCGCGACCATCGTCGCGGACCTCGAGAACCGTGGCATGTGCTGCCTCCCGAATGGTCAGTGCGACTCGGCGGGCTCGTGCGTGACGCCGTACGTTGGAGAGCGCCTCCCGAACAAGCTGCACGATGTCGGTATCTACGCCGTCAAGCGCAGCCACGGCGTTGGGCTCGAGGTCCACGGTAACCGGGATCCCGGACGAGCTCTCGAATTCCACCGCCAGCTGTTTTAGCGATGCGGCGAGTCCTCCGAGCATTACCAGGCTCGGTTCGAGGCCGTGGACGTATGCCTGAATATCATTGATAGCCTCGCGGATGCCTGCCGTGGTCTGCTGGATCGTCGTCCTCAGCGCCTTGGGAACCTCATCGGCATGGAGCTGTAACCGGAAGGCAGCGGCGAAGAGCGTTTGAACGACGCCATCGTGCAATTCGCGTGCGATGCGAGACCGATCAGCGCCGATAGCCTTGCGGACCCGCTCCCTGTCCAGGCGCATCGATTCAACGGCGGTCGCAATCTCGCGGGCGAACCGATCGACGGAAGCCGCCGCCTGGCCGCGATCGCCCTCGTCTGTGGCCAGCCCGCGGCCAATCAGGAGCCCATTGCGGTCGCTTGACCATGGAATAATGGTCGCCAGTTCGCCACCGCGCACCACCGGCCGGCCGGTTCGTAAGGCCTGGCGAGCCAGCGGGCCGTCCCGGATTTTGTGGCCGTCCTGAGGACCGCCCCGATCGATCCCGTCACGGCAAAGAATCTGCAGCGCTCCCTTCCGGTCGCGGTCGGCGGCAACCAGGACCTCCTCAGCCTCCAGGAGGTAGCGGAGGTGACGGACAATCAGCAGGAGCGCTCCGTTCAGTCGGCGCCCCTGCAGAATCGCCGTCGTGGCCTCTGCGCGCGACCTTAGGGCCTCCCGTTCAACAATCTGGTCCCAGGCCCGACCAATGCTGCCCTGAACGGCGATCACCTTGCCGCGAGGGTCGTGGATTGGAGAGCGAGACACAGAGACCCACGCCAGCCGTCCGTCCCGGCCCATCAGTCGAATCCAGAGCCTGCCCGTGAGCCGCTCCGGTTGGGCAAGATCGGCGCGTACCGCCGGCAGGTCGTCAGGGTGGACGACCTTCTCGATGAGTCCGGGCTTCTCGTAGAAATCTGATGGCCGATATCCGGTCAGCAGCTCAATACCGGGACTCACATACGTGATCCGCAACCGCGGCCTGACGGTTGCGAGAAACATCACATCATCGCCGCGTTCGACGAGTTGCCGGTACTGGCTCAGTGTCTCGCGGACTCTGGATTCTTTTTCTAACCGTCCGAGCATCACGGAGAGCAGTGCGGCAACGCCATCGACCAGTTTCGCTTCCGCCCTTCCAAAGAGCGCGCCAGGACGGGCGCGGACGGTGAGGGCGCCATAGGGGCGCCGGATGCCATCGATGCGGCAGATAATTACTCGACCGTGCGAGCGGCCCAGGACAGCGCGTGGGGAATTTCTCCGGCCGGCCTTGGTCAGATCCGAGAACATGACTGGATGCCGGTAGCGGAAGACCGTGGTCAAAACCTGGCGAAACTCAGCGCTTCCCATCAGCCGCCGGAGGATTGACATCGAGCCGGTTTGAGCGACGACCCGCTGCGCGCCGTCCAGCGGACGCAGCTGTATGATCGAAACCGATTCCGGCTCGAGAGAACGGTTGAGCATCGCCGTCGCTTCCCGCAACATCGCCCTGCGATCGGGCTGCCCGAGAAAGTCCCGCAGCGAGCGCAGTAGCTCCTGATTTCTGCGGTCAGGCGTCATCCTGGCTCGACGCCGATTGCTCTGTTGTGTGGCCATAACCCCCACCATCGCCGACCAGCGGATTCCGCGCGCCTTCTGAGAGAGATGGTGCCGCCGCGCGGCCCAAATTGCAAATGACAAGTACCATTAGTACCTCGCTCTCAACGTGCGACCCTTCTCTGCAGAGGCCGCTCACGAACGACCCGCGGCCTGAGCTTTTCACCGACCGTTCTCCGCGGCTACTCAGTGCCCAGCTGAAACCCGGACCAGCTATCGGCCGCGGAAAACCTGCGGCGACCCATCGGGAAAATGGGGTCGACCCGCCTCCACGGGTAAACCGCTGCTGTTGCGGTGATGCCGGCATCTTGTGATCGGCCTCCTCGCATTGACGGCGCTTCGGCTGAATCGTCACACCTTCGGGCCGGCCAGGTGAAGGGCCGAAGGAACTACCCAGGACTGGGCCCCTGCCAAATCCGCTTCACAGTGAGCCGTCACGAGCGACCGGTGTTATGATGCCGTGGCGCGTTAGGCGACCCGCGCAGAGGGGAACGTGTCGGGCGCATTTCCAGGCAGCGGCGCATTGACGGTCGTCCGACTGGCGAGGGCCGCCGGCCAGCGCCCATACGTGCTGGTCGGTTTAACCGGATTTTTCGCCGGGTTGGCGGCCGGCTGGCTCATCGCCACCAGCAATCACCTGGCGTACTCGGTTCCGTATGCCGTCCTGGACGCGGTCGAGGTTTGGAGCTCGGTCGCAATTGGCCTCTATTACTGGAGCAATCGGCCAACCAGCCGTTTGGGCAATCTGCTTGTCGCCTTCGGGTTCAGCAACGCGACCATCGGCCTACAAGGATCATCCAATCCGCTCATCAGCAACATCGGGGTGCTGGCGGAAGTGCCGGTGCTGATCCTCATTGTTTGGCTGATCCTTGTTTATCAAAGGCCGCGACTCGGTGGTAGTGGGCGCTGGATCCTCGCCGGTTGGGGCAGTCTCGTGATGGCTCTCTATGGGCCGTGGCTTCTGCTTCATCCAACGGTGATGACGCCCACCGCCCTGGGGGCCTGCAACGCAAACTGCCCGGCCAACCCGCTCCTAATTGTGAGCGCACCTGGCACCCTCGAGCCCCTTCTTTCCAGGCCGGTGGGAGCCTGGCGCATCGGCGCCTTCATTCTTCTCGCCGTTGTCTTCCTGCGTTATTTCCCGACCCTCAGGCGAAGCGCCGCCGAGCGCCAGGTCATGCTCCCGGTGCTGGTCATCTTCTCGATCTGGCTCCTGGGATCGACCGCTTACGGCGCCGTCCAGCTCACCGATCGGGAATCTCAGGTGCTGTTCTGGGTTCTCTACCATGGTCGCGCAATCTTTCCGTTCGCCTTCCTTGCCGGTCTGATCGCGTCCGAAATGTTGACCGCCAGTTCCCTCCGAACGGTCATCCGACTGCTTGATTCTGGTTCGCGTCTTAACGAGGAGGCCACGCTTGCGGACGCGTTGAGCGACCCCGACATCAAGCTCGCGTTCTGGATCCCGGCTTCCGACCAATTCGTCGACACTGATGGCGCCCACGTCGGCCCGCCAACCGCAAATTCCGGCCGCGTCATGACGGAGTTTCGCCGGGGCGGCCAGCTGATTGGTGGCATCATCTCCGACGCGGCGATCAGTCAGCATCCCGAACTGCTTGAAGCGGCGGCGCGGGTCGTTAGCATCGCGGTGGACAAGCGACGGCTCGAGGGAGACCTGAAGACAGCGCGCGAAAACCTCAGCAACTCACGAGCGGAATCGGCCGCCGCCACGGAAACCCAACGGCGACGCATCGAACGTGATCTTCACGACAGCCTTCAGCAAGAATTGCTCGCGGTGGATATGCGTGTCCAGTTGGCACGTAACCTGACGCAAGATGTGGCTCTTCGAGACCGCCTCACGGGAATCAGCGAGGATCTTGCCCTGGCGCGCCAGAATATGCGGGACATCGCCAGGGGCTTGCAACCGGCCAACGTCCTGGCTCAGGGATTGACACCTCCACTTGCCGAGGCGGCCCAGCGAGCACCAATTCCCGTCGTCTTTCGCGCTAGTGGAGTTGGACGCTATCCAGCTGACGTCGAGGCGGCGATCTATTTCTGCTGCCTCGAGGCTCTTCAGAACGCCGAGAAGCACGGTGGCCAGGACACCCATGCGTCGATTGACATCATCGGGTCGGATGACGCACTATCGTTCACGGTCCGCGACGGCGGGCGTGGTTTCGACCAAACTCGAGCTCAGGGACAAGGGTTGAGAAACATGTTCGAACGGATGAATGGCATCGGTGGTTGGCTGACCATCGAGTCGCGCGCCGGACAGGGCACGACGATTTCCGGCGGCATCCCACTGAGAAAGGATCGGCCCCGAGGATAGCGCGATGACTGGTGCAAATGGATCCGCCGCCAGCGTGTTGATCGTGGACGATAGCTCCACGTTCCGTACTGCCTTTAGAAGCTACCTCCTGGACCAGAGTGCGTGCGAGGTTGCCGAAGCGCCGTCGGGCGAGGCCGCCGTGAAGATGTGTCGCGAGTTGAGCCCCAAGATCGTCTTCATGGACTTGCGGATGCCAGGGATCGGCGGCCTTGAAGCCTGTCGCCAGATTCGCGCGGCGTCGGCCGATACACGGCTTGTTCTGCTCTCCGCCAGCCTTAGAGATGCCCCTCAAGATCTCACGACTAGCGGGGCCGCACGGATCATGACAAAAGATGAACTCCTGGTTCCCGGTAGGATTCGGGCACTTGTTCAGCAGCTCATGGAGTAGGTCCGTGAGCATGGTACCCAGCGGCATCTAGGACTTCCGGCTCTCGCGCGGATGCGGCGGCTCCTCCAGACTGAAGGCCGCAGTCCGCGCTCGATGGCGATGCCGCCGGAGTGCTCGCCCAAGAATCAAGGAGGTCGATAGATGAGTGACAAGCAAGTCGTGCTTGCGGTGTTCGACGACGAAGCGGCAGCGGATGCTGCAGTGAATCAGGTAAAGAGCTGGGACAAGGCAACCGATGAGATCAAGCTCAGCTCGATCGGCGTCCTGGTGATGGACGATCGAGGCAAGATCAAGACGCACAAAATGGGTGCTCGCAGCATGGGCAAGGGAGCCGGCATCGGTCTGATTCTCGTGATGCTGACACCCGTGGGGCTCGTCGCGGGAACTGTCGGGGGCGCCGTGCTCGGGCGGTTGCATCGTAAGGGCCTCGGTCTGGACGAGTCGGACCGGGATCGCATCACCGCGGAACTGGAACAGGGACGCGCGGTCGTCGGCGTCCTGGCGCCGGAGGACCAGTCCACCATGATCAAGGACAAACTCACTGAGCTGGGCGGCGATGCGGAAGCGCACGATACGGAAGAGGCCGCCCTGGAGGAGGCAGCAAAAGAAGTACCGGCGCAAGCTACGAGCGCATAGCCTGCGGCAGCAGGCG
>VBEE01000035.1 GCA_005881715.1 Chloroflexota bacterium
TCCGGCCCATCCGGGCCAGCGGTCGCCAACATGGGGGACTGTCCCGACCGGAGGCTCGCTCCCAGTTGCCGAGGGCGACCGGCTCGTTGCCATCCTGCGAGCCTTTACGGCCACCCCCCATCGCTGCTACTTCGGCGTACGGGAAGGCTTTGGCGTGCCGGAGCTGAACGCGTTCGCCAATCAACCCCGGTTAAGGCTGACGCATCGCGCCTACTTCCTGTTTTTAGGTCCGATCGACGCCGTCACATCGCTGAGCTTCGGAAGCTTTCAGCAGACCCCGAACCTGTGGTGGCCGGAGGACCGGGCCTGGTGCGTCGCCACCGACATCGACCTGTCTGAGACCTATCTGGCCGCGTCTGAGGCGTGCGTCCAGCGGGTCATTGCCGATCCGGGCCTTGAAGCCTTCGCCATCACGCCCGAGGCGCGAATCGATGTCGACGGTGACGTGATCAACAACTGAGCCAAAGCCGGACGGCGACGGCCTAGCGTTCGCCGGCGGTGTGGGGGACGGGCTTGTCCTCAATCGGGCCTTCCTCAGCCGATTCACTGATCTCCTCCGATAGGCGGGGGAGGCCTTCCGCGTGCACCTTCCCTGACGGGCTTGCGGAGAGCGCCTCCTCGCCTCGTCGGGCCCGGTAGAACGCACCGAGGAAGACGTTGAGGAGGGCGGCGATCGGCACCCCGAAGAGCGCGCCGAGAATCCCGCCCAGCTCGGCGCCGATCAACAGCGCCGCCATGGCGACCAGGGGATGAATGCGCGTGGCGGAGCCGGTGACGCGTGGCCCGAGGATGTATGCCTCGATCGCGTGGCCGCCGAGCGCGACAACCAGGGCCAAGAGCGCAACCAGCGGCCCCTTGAAGACGAGGGCGATCACCACCGCAAGACCCATCCCGATCGGCGCCCCGATCAGCGGAAGGAACTCGAGGAAGAAGGTCAAGATTCCGAGCACGACCGCGTAAGGGACACCGATCAGTGTCATCGCGACCCCGGTGTATGTCCCCATGACCAGCGACATGGTCAGCTGACCCCGGGCGTATTGACCGAAGGTCGTGCCAACGGCGAGGAGCGTGAAGTCATAGACCTCTTCGCGCCCCGGAAAGAGTTTGCGCATGGTGGCGATCAGCTGGCGGCCTTCCACCAGCAGGTAGATCGAGATCACGACCACCAACAGGACATTGATCAGCGTCCCCAGCGTCCCACTCAGGATGCCGAGGACCGATCCGAGCACGGCCGTGCTGATCCCGGCGGTCCCGCTCGGCAAACTCAGCTTGAGCGGAATGCCCGCATTGTCGATCGCGTCCTGCAGGGCGCGGACGAAAGCGATGGCACGCGATTCCAGTGCCGGCAATTGCTTGGCCTGGCCGATCAGCGCCGGCGTCACGAGCGCGATCACCCCAGCGATCAGCCCGATGATGACGACGTAAACCAGAAGCACCGCGATCGTCCGCCGGCCTTTGAACACCGCCAGCGTCTCCATCCGGTCGATCACCGGCGTGAGCAGCAAGGCGATGATCGCGGCGAAGACAAACAGCAGAAGAACGTTGAAGAGATGGACGACCAGATACTCGCTCTGGTGAAAGAGCATGACCAACGTGAGCGCGATCAGGACATACACGAGGATCCGGACCGGGCGCTCGAGGTGGCGCCATGCTCTGGTCACGATCCGTTCGTCGTCCGCCATGGAGCCAGTCTCGCAGACCGGCCGCTAGAGACCGAGCGACGCCGTCGTTACATGGCGCAGGGCCCGACCGCAACCGGCTGGGTTCGGCCTTGCGCCTGGTCGATATCGGGCTGCACCTCCGCATCGGTCAGCGCGTAGGCCTGGCCAGACTGGCTCGTCGACGCGGCGAAAATCACCCCCAGGACGTTGCCGTTCAGGTCGACCAGCGGGCCGCCCGAGTTCCCCGGTTGTACGTTGGCCCGCGTGATCCAGATGTTGCGAACCACGAGGTTCTGCCCGTAGATGTCACGCCCCTCCGCCCGAACCTCGTAGTTGACAACCGCGGGCTCGGCCGACTCATTGCCCCCGCCCGGATAGCCGATCGCGGCGCCCTGGGTCCCGGCTCGTGCCCCGGCTTCGTCGAGGGGGGCCAGCGCCAGGCGTGGCACGTACAGGATGGCGACATCTCGTTGGGAGTCGAACAGGACGACCCGCGCACTCAAGCTCCGGCCGGCGTTGTTCCGCACCGTGGTGCCCTGCGTGCCGGCTACGACGTGGGCGTTGGTCAGCACCATGCTCGGACCGACCGGGAAGCCGCTGCCGAAGACGATCCCGCCACAGCCAAAGCCCTGGATCTTCAAGGTCGCAGCTTCAGCCGCCTGCACGCCCGCGGTGTTGATTGAGTTGGGCAGCGGCTGGGGCGAGGGGCTGACCGGCTCCAGCCCGGAGAAGGCGGCCGGAAAGTTGACGCCCGCGATGATCGCCGCCACCCGGGCGAGGAAACCCGGCGGTCGTGGAGCGATGGCGTCGAGAGTCCGCAAGACCGCCGACCGCTGGATGACACTCGAGATCTGCGGGCTGGGAACCCGCGCCAGGCTCAGGCCCAGAAACCAGGAAACCGACAGAACGGCGACGGTGGAGAAGATCGCGCCTCCCAAGCTGTCGATCCGGCCCGACTGGGGGTGTGCGATCAGGCGAAGGCGAATCGGCTCCCCCACCCAGTAGCCGACGCTGCTGCCGATCGTCCCCAGCACGATCAGGATCATGACCGCCACCAGGGAACGCGCCGTTGGACTGCTGAGGTTGAGGGCGTCCATCACCACGGGCGCCAGCGCGGCACCGACGACGACCCCGACGACGAGACCGACGTACTGGGCCAGGGACAGCCAGAAGCCGCGACGAAATCCGCTGCTGATGGCAAAGATCACCGCGATCACGATGAACAGGTCGATGATGGTAAAGCGCATCAGGCATGCACCCGCAGGTCGCTTCGAGGCTTGCCGACGCAGATCAAGGCATAGCCTTCAGCAAGCTCTTCATTGCTGATCAACCACGCCTCCGACTGGTCGATGATGCCGTCGACCCTGACCATGCAGGTTTTGCATCGGCCCTTGCGGCAATCGAACGCGAGCGTGACACCGGCCCGAAGTCCAGCGCCGAGGATGCCTTCGTTCTCAGGCACCTCGACGGTCGTCCCGCTGTTGAGAAAGGTGACGCGGAAGGACCGCGCCATTAATGGCTCTTGACGGCGGTGATCACGCGATAGAGGTAATCGCCGGCGGCGATGACCACAATCAAGATGCCAAACGCCACGAGGCGCGGCCGTAACCAGCTTCGATAGAAGCTGCCTCGCCAGGCCGGACCCAGTAGCAGCGCGAGGACGATTCCTGCCGAGGCGATCGCCAGAAGAATGCGCAACGCCGTCGACACGGGCTTAGTCTACGGAAGCTCGACGCGCTCGCTAGTCGAAACCGATGACCTGCTTGAACCGGTCGAAAAAGCCCTTCTCGATGTGCTGCGGCTTGCCGCTGACACCGCCCAGCTGATGGAGCGCCTGCTTCTGTTCCTCAGTCAGGTTGGTGGGAATGACGACTCGCACATAGACGACCTGGTCGCCACGCCGACCCGAACGCAGGTGCGGGATCCCGCGCCCGTGGATGCGAAGCAGCTTGCCGTACTGGGTACCGGGTGGGATCTCGATCCGTTCAGGCCCGTCCACCGTGGGGATCTCGACCGTGTCGCCCAGCGCGGCCTGCGCGACGCTGAGTGGTAGCTCGTAGACGATGTCCGTGCCATTTCGCTTCAGCACCGGGTGCGGCTTCACCTGGATCACGATGTAGAGGTCGCCCGCGGCGCCACCACGGGGCCCGACTTCGCCCTCGCCCGTCAGCCGGATCTGCGAGCCGCTGTCGACCCCGGCCGGAATGTTGACTCGAACTTTCTTCTCACCGGGCCGGTGACCGCTCCCGCCGCAGGTCCGGCAGGGTCGCTCGATCACCTTGCCCTCACCGTTGCAGCGCGGGCAGCTCGCCACATTGACGATCTGGCCGAAGATCGACTGGGTCGCACGTCGCACCTGTCCCGCGCCTCGACACTGCGGACAGGTCTGCGGCGACGTGCCCGCCTCAGCGCCGGTACCCTGGCAGGATTCGCATGCCTCAGCTCGCGGAATGGTCAGCTCGCGCTCGACACCGCGGACGGATTCTTCGAAACTGAGTCGCAGGTCGAGCCGAAGGTCTGCCCCTCGGCGGGGGCCCGTGCGGGTTCGCCCGGCGGCGGCCGTGCCGAAGAACATGTCGAAAATGTCGTTGATGCCGCCGAAGCCGGCGCCGCCGAAGTCGTAGCCGGGCATACCCTGGGTTCCGGCGTGCCCGAACGTGTCATACCGCTGCCGTTTCGACTGGTCGCTCAGGACCTCGTAAGCCTCGTTGATCTCTTTGAAGCGCGCCTCGGCCTGGGGATCCCCATTGTTCCGATCGGGGTGGTATTGCAGCGCGAGTTTTCGGTAGGCCCGCTTCAGCTCTTCGGCGGTGGCATTACGTCCGACGCCGAGTACCTCGTAATAGTCCCGCTTGATCGCCATGCTGTGGTGTCTAGGACTTTAACGCGCGCGGGTGGGCAACCTTCACCAGGGTCGGACGCAGCACCCGCTGGTGGAGCCGATAACCCGGCTGCATCTCTTCGACCACGGTGCCTTCCTCGTGCTCATCGGTCTCCTCTCGGGCGATCGCCTCGTGCTGGCTGGGGTCGAACTTCTCGCCGACCGCGGGGATGGTCGAGAGCCCTTGCGCCTGAAGGGTTTCCTCGAACTGCCGGGCCACCAGCTTGATGCCCTCGAACCAGTTCCGGTCGATGCCCTCCGGCGCATGATCGAGCGCGCGACGGAGGTTGTCGAGGATGGGAAGGAGCTTGCGCAGCAGCTCCTCGTTCGCGTACTGGGTCCGATCAGCCAGCTCCTGGCGCGTCCGACGCTTGTAGTTCTCGAAGTCCGCAGCCAGCCGCTGGTAGCGCGCGAACATGGCCTCCGCGTTGTCGCGAGCGGCCTGCAGTTCGGGGTCCACAGCCTGTTGCGAGGCGGTTCCGGGCTGGGGGTCTTCCACCGAGCTCGCCCGGGTATCGACAACGCTCTGGCGGCCCGTCTCACCCCCCGGAACCGGCTGGTCGGGAGCTTGGTGTTTCGGTGACATGTTTGGCTTCTTACCCATTGGCGTTCGCCCCGAATCAGTTCCCGAAGTGCGCCAGCACGTCGGAGGTGGCCTGGCTGACCAGGCGCACTCGCGCCACCACCTGTCCATAGTGCATCCGGGTCGGGCCGATCACTCCGATCGTGCCCCGCACCCGGTCGGCCATCTTGTAGGTGGTGAGCACCAGGCTGCACTCCCGAAGTCCACTGCTCGTGTTCTCTCGGCCGATGATGATCTCCACGTCCTTCTCGAACGCTACCTGTTGCAGGATGCTGGCGAGCTGGGCGCCCTGCTCGAGCAATTCCAGCAATTCCTCCAGGCGGCTGACCTCGACGAACTCCGGGTGGCGAAGCAGGTTGCGCACACCGTCATGCAGGACTACAGTCTGTCGCTGCGCCTGGTGAGTCGTGATAGATTCGATCACTCGTTCGATGATGCGGCGCTGCTCGCCGCGGTCCGGTCCGAGCTGGGCGAGCCGACCGGCGAGCTCTTCAGCGGTCTGGCCCTTGACCTTACGGTTCAACATGGCGGCCATCCGGCTCAGGTCGTCCTGTGAGGTGGGGCGGTCAAGGTGGACGACCTGCTGCTTGATCAGGTTGCCTTCGAGGACGAGGATGATGAGAGCCGACTGTGGCTCGAGGGAAACCAGGTCGATGTGCTTGATCCGCTGCTCGCTGACCTCCGGAGCGGTCACGAGCGAAACATTCTCAGTGACCTGGGCCAGCACCATCGCCGCCTTCTCCAGGATCCCATCGACGCTACGCGGTGCGCTCTCGAACTCCTGCCTGACGGTTCGGCGCACCCCCGGCGTGGCCGCCTCCGTCTCCATCAAGAAATCGACGAAGTAGCGATACCCGCGGTCGGTGGGGATCCGCCCGGCCGAGGTATGCGGCTGCTGCAGGTAGCCGGTGCCGACCAGGTCGGCCAGCTCGTTGCGGATGGTCGCCGACGAGAGGGCGATGAAATACTTGGCCGCGAGGACCTGGGAGCCGACGGGGACCCCGGTCACGGTGTAGTCCGAGACTACGGCCTTCAGAATCTGCTGCTTGCGCTCGTCGAGCGGGGTGGGTTCCAGCATTATTGGCAGTCTCCATCAAGGAGTGCTAATCCCGATTCTAGCGGCTAATCTCAGGTCGTGCCGACGCCGGTGCGGATCTATTCGGATTACGTCTGACCGTTCTGCTATATCGACTCGGTCGGAGTCGAGCGGCTTGAGCGGGAGTACGACGTCGTGGTCGACTGGGTACCCTTCGAGCTGCACCCTGAGATCCCCGCGGAGGGCCGGCTACGCGACGAGGTGCTGCCACCGGCATACCGGGCCCGGGCGGAGGAAGGCGTCAACCGGCTCGCCGCACAGGTTGGGCTGCAGCTGCGGTTGCACGACCGGCTGATCAACTCCCGCCCCGCATTGCAGGCCGCCGAGTTCGCCCGGCAACATGGTCGGTTCGAACAGATGCACCACGACCTGTTCCGCGCCTATTGGGACGAGGGACGCGACCTTTCGGACATAGCGGTGCTTCGCGAGGTGGCCGGACGGGCGGGTGTCGACGCGGGCGGCATGGAGGCGGCCATAACCGCGAACCGGTTCGGTGATTACCTCGACGCCCGGCGCGCCGAGGCCGAAGAGCTGATGATCAACGGCATCCCGGCCCACGTGATCGCTGACCGGTACCTGGTGATGGGGGCGCAGCCCTACGAGCTGTTCGAGCGTGTCCTGGCCAAGGTCGGCGTGCCAAAACGCGGAAGCGACCCGGCCTGATCGCGATATCGCGCTTTATCAAAAGCGGTGCTGCCTGACTGCGCGCACCAGCAGGGCCGCACCAACGAGGGCAACCACGATGAAGACGACCCCGACAATCGGCGTGATGATGTCGTAGTGACACGAAGGGGGCAAACACCCGGCGATAACCTTGAAGAGAATTCCCGCCCCAGCCAATCCCGCACCGAGCATGTAGCCGCCGGGCTGCTCTGGTTGGCTTCGGAACCTCGCGAGCAGAATGACCAGGAAGATGATCGACGTGACGGCTGGAAGGGGCCCGGCCGCGAGCGACGCGTAACCAAGCGCTGCGCCTGCCAGAAGAAACCCGACCGTGGAGAGAAGAACTCGCCAGTTCACACGGCAACGATCACAGCAACCTAACCCAGGAAGGCCGCGCCCACCTGGTTGGCAAGCTCGATGCCCCGTCGCGTGAGACGGACGCCGCTATCCTGTTCCGCCAGCAACCCGGCGCTGATCAGCTGAGTCCGCTGTGCGGGGAAATCTCGCGCTGCGGTTGTGCCGTCCAGCAAGCGGACGCCAATCATGGCGGCCTCACCCAGAGCGCGTTCCGGTGACAGGGTCTCACTGCCGGCGACCGCATGACCCGATGCTGAGGCCTGCTTGATGTAGGCCTGCGGCCCCTTAATGTTCCACCGCCGCTCCGTGCTCCGATCAAAGCGGCGGAACATCGAATGCGCGCCGGCGCCGCAGCCGAGGTAGGGCCGATACTGCCAGGCGGCCAGGTTGTGGCGGCATGCGAATCCAGGAAGCGACCAGTTGGAGATCTCATAGTGCTCATACCCTGAGGTCACCAGCCGTTCGGCGGCTGCCCAATACTGGGCAAGTTGCTCATCGTCGCCTGGCATCCTTACCAGGCCCGTCCGGACCTCCTGGCCCAGCCGGGTCTTCGACTCGACGGTCAGCTCATAGGCCGACAGGTGCTGGACCCCTGCGGCAAGCACGGCGTCCAGCGCCTCGAGCCAGCTTGCGAGGTTCACGCCGGGCACACCGTAGAGCAGGTCGGCGTTGATATTCGAAAACCCGCCGGCGCGGGCGGTGCGAAGTGCCGCGATCGCATCGGTGCCGGAATGCAGTCGCTCCAGAAAGCGCAACGCATCAGGCTGGAGGCTCTGAACACCGACGCTCAGCCGGTTGACACCCGCCTGGAGCCAGCCATCGACCTGCTCGCTCGTCACATTGCTCGGATTGGCCTCGAGCGTGATCTCCGCGCCGGGCGCCAGGCCGATCCCCCGCACCCGATCCAACACCTGGTGCAGCTGGGCGCTCGTCAGCAAGCTCGGCGTGCCGCCCCCGATGAACACGGTGTCGAGCGGGCCGATGGGGAGCTCGGCGCCGGCCAGCTCAACCTCCCTCGACAGTGCCTCGACGTATGGCGGGATGAGCCCTTCGAGCACGGCGTAGGCGTTGAAATCGCAGTACTTACAGACCCAGGTGCAGAAGGGCACGTGCAGGTACAGGCTGTGAATCCGTTCCATCAGTCCAGGCTCAGCACGGCCATGAAGGCCTCTTGCGGGATCTCGACGTTGCCGACGCGCTTCAGGCGCTTCTTTCCTTCCTTCTGCTTCTCGAGCAGCTTTCGTTTCCGGGTCACGTCGCCGCCGTAGCACTTGGCCGTGACGTCTTTACGCATCGCCGGAACGGTCTCGCGGGCGACGATCTTGCCGCCAATCGCGGCCTGAATCGGAACTTCGAAGAGCTGGCGGGGGATCAGGGTCTTGAGCTTTTCCGCAAGGCGGCGCCCCTGCTGCTGCGCCTTGCTTCGATCCACGATCATCGAGAGGGCATCGACCGGCGAGCCGCCGACCAGAACGTCGAGCTTGACCAGGTTGGCCTCCTCGAAGCCGACCAACTCGTAATCGAGCGATGCGTAGCCCTTACTTCGCGACTTGAGCTGGTCGTAGTAGTCGTGGATGATCTCCGCTAGTGGCATCCGGTAGGTGAGAACAACGCGATCGCCCGGCTCGTAGACCGTGTTCAGGTACTGGCCGCGGCGTTCCTGACTCAGCTGCATCATGTTGCCGACGTAGGCGCTCGGCACCACGATGGTCGCCAGCACAATCGGCTCGCTGATCGATTCGATCTCTGATGGGCTGGGAAGGTGGTCCGGATTGTCGACCGGCACATCCTCGCCGTTGCGCAGCCGTACGCGATATTCGACGGTCGGCGCGGTGCCGAGCAAGGTGAGATTAAACTCTCGCTCCAGTCGTTCCTGGACGATCTCCATGTGGAGCAGGCCGAGGAAGCCGCAGCGAAACCCGAAGCCTAACGCGGCCGATGTCTCAGGTTCGTAGACCAGCGCCGCATCGTTGAGCTGGAGCTTTTCCAGCGCTTCCTTGAGCTGCTGGTACTGGTCGCTGTCGGTCGGAAAGAGCCCGGCAAACACCATTGGCGTGACGTGCCGATAACCCGGGAGTGGAGCGGACGCCGGCCGGGCGGCATCGGTCACCGTGTCGCCCACGCGGGAATCGCGAACATTGCGGATGTTCGCGATCAGGTACCCGACCTCCCCTGCGGACAGGTCGTCGACTTGGGTGCGCTCGGGCCGAAAGATTCCGACCTCATCGACCTCGAAGGATTTTCCGGTCTGCATCATCTGGGCGCGGACGCCCTTGCGAAGGGTGCCCTCGAGCACGCGCACATAGGTGACGACCCCGCGATAGGCATCGAACTTCGCGTCGAAGATCAGGGCGCGCAAGGGCGCCGTGGGATCGCCGGTGGGCGGTGGTACCTCGCGGACGACGGCCTCCAGGATCTCCTTCGTGCCGATCCCCTGGCGGGCGCTGGCGAAGATCACGGACTCCGCCGGCAGGCCGATCACTTTTTCGATCTCCTCCCGGACCAGCTCGGGATCCGCCTGCGGCAGGTCAATCTTGTTGACCACGGGCACGATCTTCAGGTTGTGATCGAGCGCCTGGTGCACGTTGGCCAGGGTCTGCGCCTCGATCCCCTGGGACGCATCGACGACGAGGATGGCCCCGTCACAGGCGGCCAGCGCCCGCGACACTTCATACGAGAAGTCAACGTGCCCCGGAGTATCGATCAGGTTGATCTGGTAGGTCTGGCCGTCGTCGGCCTTGTAAAGCATCCGGACGGCCTGCGCCTTGATGGTGATGCCGCGCTCCCGCTCGAGGTCCAGCTGATCGAGCACTTGCTCGACCATGTCTCGCGGTGCCACCGTCCCCGTGTATTCGAGGAGACGGTCCGACAGCGTCGTTTTTCCATGGTCGACGTGCGCGATCACCGAGATCGCGCGGGTGAGCCTGGTCGGGGTGGACACCCGACGGAGTTTATCGGGCATAAAGAAAGGGCCGGCTCGGATGAGCCGGCCCTTTGGTCCGGTCGGTTACTTATTGGGGGCGCTCTTCCGGAATCCCTTCGGTCGTGTCGTCGGGCGTCTCCTCGACGCCGCCTTCACGCGTGGTCTGCGGGTCGGTCTCCGCCGGATCGCCCATCGGTTCGCGACCGCCGATCTCTTCGCGCTCGACACTCGGCTCCTTGATCATCAGGTACCTCCGTGCTCGGATGATTAGCGTAGTCCTACCGTATCACGTGAGTGTCCTAATATCAAGTCCAGCCAATCGTTTCCCTCCCCCTCCTGGAGGAGGATCAGGGGTGGGGCCTCTAGCTGCTTCGCGAGGCCCGGGAGGCGCTGGGAAGACTCTGGGTGACGCTACCGAGCTCCCGCCGGCCTCCCGCCTTGACCCGGTGCGCCAGGACCATATCCGCCACCTCGTTGACCTCGGGAACGCCGACCTCGGGGACGCCGCGGTAGGCGGCCAGCGCCTGGGACGCCTTGCGTCCGACCAGGTCGGCCCGATGGCCGTCAACCTGGAGGCTGACATTCAGCTCAGCGAGTGCCCTGAGGATGCCGGCCGGCATCACCACGTGGGGGAAGCGCACGATTGCCTCGGCGATGCGGGTCCCGATCTCAGCATCCTGGTCGGCGAAGCGCTGGCTGAACGACGCGGGGTCGGATTCCCATTCCTCGCGGCGCTCGACGATCTGAACCCGCTGGCCGATGTCCTTGATGCCTTCCACGTCCACCGTCAGCCCGAATCGATCCAGCAGCTGCGGCCGCAGATCACCTTCCTCCGGATTCATGGTGCCCACCAGGATGAAACGCGCCGGGTGCCAGATCGAAATCCCCTCGCGCTCGACCACGTTGACCCCCATGGCCGCGGCATCGAGCAGGACATCGACCAGATGGTCGTCGAGCAGGTTGACCTCGTCGACATACAGAATGTTGCGGTTCGCCTCCGCCAGCACGCCCGGCTCGAAGCGGCGCTCGCCGCTCTTGATGGCGGCCTCGATGTCGATCGCGCCCACCACCCGGTCCTCCGAGGCATTGATCGGCAGCTCAACGACTCGCATCCGCCGGCGCCCCCGGGGCAGCGCCTCACCGCCCGCGACTCGGTCCTGGCAATCGGAGCAGAGGGCCTCAGGCGCGTCCGGGTCGCATCGGTAGGGGCAGTCGGCAACCACCGCGAGCTCCGGAAGCAGTCGAGCGAGCGCGCGTACCGCCGTCGATTTCCCGGTGCCCTTCTCGCCGCGGATCAGGACGCCGCCAATCGCCGGATGGATAGCGTTCAAGATGAGCGCGAGCTTCATCTTGTCCTGGCCGACAATCGCGCTGAACGGATAGACAAACCGCTCCATCAGGCGGAACCCGTCCTTAGCATCTCACGCTGGACGCTGTCGACGATCGCGCTCTGCGACAGGTCAAAGAGGCCGTAGTATCGACCGCCCAGCCGCTCCGCCAGGTCGCCGCAAACGTTGAAGGCATAGGCGCCGTAGAGGCTGGTGACCCGGTTTCGCGGATACCCAGGCTGGCTGCTGAAGTCGCGGGTCGAATCGATCACCATGGCCCGGATGCCTTCCTGCTTGATCTGGCTGGCGGTGCGCTGCGCCTCGAGCAGCGGCTCCTCACCGAAGAGACTGATGTTGCCGCGGCCATCACTGATCAAGACCAGCAGCGGATAGACCCTCGGGTCGCGCAGCCGTTCGGTCTTGATTAATTTCAAGGCCGTCATGAGGCCGTGGGTCAGCGGCGTGGTGCCGCCGATGTTGAGGCGCTCCAGCCGCCGCTCGGCCAGGTCGACGCTTGAGGTTGGCCGCAGCGCCACTCGAGCGTTGCGTCCACTGAACGCGACCAGGGCAACCTTGTCGCGGCGAACGTACGCATGCCGGAGCAGCGAGAGGATCGCCCCCTTGGTCGCCTGCATTCGCTGCTCCGCATCCATCGATGCGGAGGCGTCCACCACGAAGACGATCAGGTTGCCGGTCTTGCGCTCGCGGACCTTCTGACGGAGATCCTGGCTCTCGAGCTGCAGCTGATTCGGCGCATCGGGGGTGGCCTGCCGCCGGCGCAGCTGATGCGGCGCCGCCGCCCGCACGGTCGCATCGAAGGCGACGTCCGTGACCTTCTCGGTCTGCGAGCTGCGCACGTAGCGTCCGCGTTTCGTCTCGCTTTTCGTCGAGGTGCGCTTGCCCGCGGCGCGGCGGGCCTGCCGCTCGCGGGGCAGATCCAGCTTCTTGACCGCGAAGGTGCGTAACTGGATCACGGTATCGGGCTCGACGTCGACCGCCTCGGTACTGGGCGACTCGCGCGCCTCAGCGGTGGTCCAGCCTTCATTCGACTCTCCGCCGGAGGCGCCTTCCTGTTGGGTGGCCTCGCCTCGAGCGGCTTCCGCGGTTTCGGTCGGCGTCGTCGCCTGGATCTGGGCCAGCTGCTCCGCGGCGCGGGACGCCAGCTCCTGCGCCTGCTCCGGCTTGTCGGTAGCGGCGTCGCGACGGCGGTGCGCCAGGGCCAGCTCGAGGGCCTCCAGCACGTCGGCCAGCTCGACAAGAGCCGCGCCGCGAAGCGCGCAGATCGCTCGAGCGGTGCGCGCCACTACCAGGTCAGCCCGGTGGCCCGCCACGGAACCGTCCAGGCAGAGCCGGGCAATCAGCGACCGGATCGCATCGGGGAGTTGCACCAGATCGAGGCGCGTCGTCGCCGCCTGCAGCCGGTCGTAAAGCTCCAACTCGCGTGGCGCCGCCGTCCGGTGCACCGCCTGCGGGTTGTCGAGGAATTCCCGCTCGAGCTCCATGACGCGAAGCCGCTGATCGATGTCGGTCGGGGTCGTCACCTCGACGCAGAGCCCAAACCGATCGAGCAACTGGGGGCGGAGCTCACCTTCCTCCGGATTCATGGTGCCGACCAGGATGAAGTGGGCTGGGTGCGTAACCGACATTCCCTCGCGTTCGACGACGTTGATCCCCATCGCCGCGGCGTCCAGGAGGACATCGACGAGGTGGTCGTCGAGCAGATTGACCTCGTCGACATATAGAAGGTTGCGGTTGGCCTCAGCCAGTACGCCGGGCTGGAAACGCCGGGTCCCGGCCCTGACCGCCGCCTCGATATCGATCGAGCCGACCAGCCGGTCTTCCGACGCGTTGATCGGCAATTCCACGATCCGCATCGGCAGCCTGACCACCGGCAATCGCCCCGAGTTCGCCCGACGGCGGCACTCGTCGCAGTAGCGGGAAGGGATCGCCGGGTCACAGCGGTACGGACACTGGTCGACCGCCTCGTAGTCGGGTAGCAGCCGCCCCAGGGCGCGCACCGCCGATGACTTGGCAGTGCCGCGATCGCCGCGGATCAGCACGCCGCCGATCGCCGGATCGATGGCATTGAGCAGGAGCGCCTTCTTCATCTGCTCTTGACCGACGATCGCCGAAAACGGCAAAGTCAGCTCGAATGGCACGCTATGAGTCTAGCCAGACCTCGTCATGCGGAAACAGTTGGCGGAAGCTGAGCGTAAGGTTCGCCTGTCGAAACCGTTCTTGTTCGTAACGCCAAAGCATGTGTCTGTATGTTTACGTCGCCACCGACTCGGATCTGCCTGAACTCCGGTGGGATAAGAAACAGCCGGCGTTCAACGTCCACCGTCTGAAGCGCAAGGAAAAATTCCTGCGTGGCCTGTCAGGCGCCAATGCCTACATCCTCGGATCACACGAGGGGTGCGGTTGTGGATTCATATTGGACGAGTTGAGTGATCCTGAAGATCGGGCTGCCTCCGAGGATTCGCGGCGGAGGCTTTGTGAGTATGTCGACGCGGTCGTTCGCGGCGAAGCCAGCGTTGTCCTGCTTGCAGCCTGGCAGGGAGACGAGGGCAAGCCCCCGGTCCGTGCCAGGGTGACAGCCCAGGATTTACTGGCGTACCCATGGGATCGAACATGGGACGCCCCTCATGTGATAGAGGTCACATCGACGTCCGGTCACCCTTCGTCGAGCCTATAAGTCGAGTTCTTTGGCGATGATTTCGCGCATGATTTCGTTCGTCCCGGCGCCGATTGGGCCCAGCCGGGCGTCGCGCCAGGCACGCTGGATCGGGTACTCCATCATGTAGCCGTAGCCGCCGTGGATCTGCAGCGCCCGGTCGGCGACGCTCACGTCCGCCTCGGTGGCGGCGATCTTCGCCATCGAAACCTCTTTGGTGCAGGGCAGATTCTGCGAGTGCAGCCACAGGGCGTAGTAGGTCAGTTGCCGGGCCTGCTCGATCCTCAGCGCCATGTCGGCGATTTCGTGCCGGATCACCTGCATCGACGTCAGCGTCTTGCCGAACTGCACCCGGTTCGATGCGTAATCGACAGCCAGCTCCAGGCTGCGCTGCGCCGATGCCACGGCCGAGATCGCGATCCACAGCCGCTCCCACTGAAAGTTCGCGACAGCCATTTTGAAGCCGTTGTTTTCCTCGCCGAGACGGTTCTCGACCGGCACCCGGCAGTCCTGGAACACCAGCTCGGCGGTGTCGGACGCCCGCCATCCCAGCTTGTCCAGCTTGCGTCCGACCGTATAGCCGGGCGTGCCCCGTTCCACCACCAGCAGCGACAACCCATGATGGCCGCCCTCCGGCTTGGTGCGCGCGAGGATGACCACAAGGTCGGCATTGACGCCGTTGGTGATGAACATTTTGGCGCCGTTGACCACGTAGGCATCACCCTGGCGACCGGCCATGGTCTGTACGTGGGCGATGTCCGAGCCGCCCGAAGGCTCGGTCACGCCCAGCGCGACGATCTTTTCCCCCTTGATGGCCGGCGCCAGCCAGCGCTGGAGTTGCGCCTGGTCGCCGAAATCATTGATCGGGGGCGTGGCGATGGCGACATGCGCGCCGATCCCGGCGGCGACCCCACCGGACCCGCACCGGGCGAGCTCTTCGAACAGGACGGCCTCGTAGAGCACGCCAGCGTTCGTCCCGCCAAATTGCTCGCGATACTTGAGGCCGAGCAGATCGAGTGCCCCGCAGCGACGGAAGAGCTCTCGCGGAAACTGCTGCGCCTGCTCCCACTCATCGACGTGGGGCCGAACCTCCTTCTCGATGAAGCGGCGCACGGTCCCACGGAATTCCTCGTGGTCCGGCGCAAAGAGATGCGAACGCGGCGTGGCTACGTTCGCCAGTAGTTGATGAACTCCGGGTATTGATCGACGGTCGCGCTCGCCAGGGGTTCGGGCAGGCGCACGAACATGCCGCGCGCCTCCGCCAGGACGGTACCGTCCATCAGCTCCACCGCTCCGACGGCATCGATCGCGCCATTGCGCTCGCGCGCGATCTCGCCCCACACGCGAAGCGGCTGGTCGATTGGCGCCGGCTGCCGGTAGCGGATGTCGAGCTTGCCCGTCATCAGCCACTCCTGACGCAGCGCCCCGGTGCGGCCCATCGTTTCATCCAGCATCGTCGCCAGGATGCCCCCGTGGAGGACACCCGGAAAGCCCTGGTAGCGCTCGGCGGGTGTGTAGTCCGCGACGATCCGCTCGCCGTCCCGCCGAAAGGTCAGTTTGAGCCCGGATTCGTTCCGGTGGCCGCAGGCAAAGCACCGCTGGTATGTGGTTTCATCATTGAGTTTGTCGGGGTCTTGCACGGCCTGCGACCAGTCTATCAGCCGATTTGGAGGGCACTCGTATTGGACCGACGCTCGGAGGCGCTGGCGCAATTGCTCGAGACGGCACTCTCGGAGCGCTTCGCCACGCCGGTCATCGAGCTCCTCCAGGCGACGCCGATCCCAGTGGCGGTGGTTCAGGTTTCGGATCTCCGCGTGCTCGCCCTGAACGAGCTGATGGCGCGGGTCTACCACCGGCCCGACGCCGCCGGGCTGACGATTTCGGCCTTGCTGCCACCGACGCATCCGCTGTCTGATCCCCGCCCATATCGCTCGGTCTCGGTAGCGGGTCGCGCCCACAGTGCCACGATCGTGATCGACGGGCAAACCTGGGAATGGTTCATTCGGCCACTCAAGGGCGAGGGCCGGAGCGTCGAGCATCTTTTGACGGGCATGGTCGCCCAACCCGCGGCCCCACTCGATGTGGACGTGGCGCGATTGCGCGAGATGAGCACGGCCAAGACGGAGTTCCTGAACGTGGCGGCGCACGAGCTGCGGACGCCGTTGAGCGTGATCCTCGGCTACGGGTCCCTGCTCGCCCAGGGCGGGCTCAGCGCCGAGCATCAGAAACTGGCCGGGGCTCGCATCTACGAGAAGGCGAGGCAGCTGAGCCGCCTGATCATGGATATGAGCCTGGTCGGCCGGCTCGACGAGCTGGGATCGGCGATGGCCAAGGAGGAGCTCGACCTGGTCGACCTGGTCGAGCCGATGGTCAAAGAGCAGCAGCGGCGCTTTGCCGACCTTGCGATCGACCTGCGCCTCGATGTCATGACGGCGCCGATCCAGGGCAACTCGTACTGGCTGAGCCTCGCGGTTCGCGAGTTACTCGACAACGCCATCCGCTTTCGGCCAGGACCCACGGGGCGGATCGACGTGGCACTGGCCGGCGCGGAAACACACTGGACGATCAGCGTGCTCGATGACGGCTTTGGCATCGAGCCCCAGCACCAGGGCCAGCTCTTCAAGCGGTTCGCCCGCATCGAGAATGAGGCAACCAGCCATCTTCTGGGCCTCGGCATCGGCCTTTACATCGTGGAGGAGGTCGCGAAAGCCCACGGCGGGCGGGTCCTCGTCGACAGCCGCCCCGGTTCCGGTAGCGAATTCACGCTGGAATTGCCCCGCACCTAGCGGTCGGCCGCCGGGCCGCTGAGAAGGTGATACCGGCTTTGAGTGACAACCGTAAAGCCGCCGATCTATAGTTGAAGCGTCCTCGGGGACCCTCCATGCCTCAAGTGCTCGTGCTGGCAGCCTTCGCCTATTTGCTCGGTTCCGTCCCTTCTGGCTGGCTGGTGATGAAGGTCTACCGCAACCAGGACCTCCGCAAGCTTGGCAGCGGCAATATCGGGGCGGCCAATGTGTTCCGGGCCGGTGGCCCGGGCGCCTTCACCGCCACCCTGGTCGCCGACGGGCTCAAGGGCTTTATTCCCGTCATGCTGGGCATCGCGTTCGGGCTCGGCGATCAGGAAATCGCGCTGGCCCTGATCGGCCTGGCCGCCGTCATGGGCCATACCTGGTCGCTCTACCTGGGCTTCCGCGGGGGCAAGGGCGTCGCGACCTCCGGCGGTGTCCTGCTGGCGCTTGCCCCGGTGGCGCTGGTGCTGGCCCTGGTCAGCTGGTTCCTCGTTGTCCGTCTCACCCGGCTGGCGTCGCTCTCCTCGCTGATCGCCGTTGCGGTCGGCTTCGTCAGCTTGATCGCGCTTCACCTCGTTGGCTGGCAGGCGTGGCGCCCCGTGGGGTGGCCCGTGATCGTCCTTGGTGTGGCCCTGGTCGGGCTGGTGCTGTACCGGCATCGGGGCAACATCGGGCGGCTCGCCACCGGCCGAGAGCTGAAGATCACCACCCACTGATGCCCGAGCGACCGGCGCCCGCGCCGCCGCTGAGATTTCTGTTCTTTGGCGCCGGGGCGGTCGGCTCACTGCTGGGGGCCAGGCTTGCCCAGGCCGGCAGCGAGGTGACCCTGATCGGCCGGCCATCGCACGTCGAGGCCGTTGCCCGCGATGGGGTGCGCATGGTCGTGGCCGGCAAGGTCAGCAACCAGTCGGTGCTGGCGGCGCGGCCAAGCATCGCGGAAGCCGGCGGACCGTTCGACTACGTCTTCCTCACCGTCAAGGGCTACGACACGCTGGACGCGATCGATCAGTTGCAGCTCGCCCTCCGTCCAGGCACCATCCTGGGAAGTTTCCAGAACGGCGTGGGCAACGAGGAAACTATCGCCCTGGCGCTGCCAGAGCAGGCGCTGGTGGCAGGAAGTCTGACCGTTCCCGTCAGCCTGGACGAGCCTGGGACCATCCAGTTGCACTCGCGGCGGGGCGGGGTGGCGCTGGCACCGGTGTCGCCGGAGGTCAATGTGGCGCCGCTGGTCCGCAAGCTGGGCGATACCGGATTGAAGGCCCGCCGCTACGCGGACTTCCGCGCGATGAAGTGGTCGAAGCTGCTGTTCAACATCATCGGGAATGCGCAGAGCGCAATCCTGGACCTGCCGCCCAGCCATGTCTTCGCCGACAGCGAGCTCTTCCGCTACGAGCGCGCCGCCTTCCTGGAGGCGGTCACGGTCATGAACCGAATGCGGCTGTCAGTGGTCGCGTTACCCGGCCTCCCCGCGCCCAGCCTGCGGCGTGCCATGAATCTCCCGCCGCTGCTGGCCCAGATGTTGCTGGAACCGCGGCTGGGTGGGGCCCGCGGAAACAAGATGCCCTCTCTCTGGTGGGACCTCAGCCGGGCCAAGGGGAAGACGGAGGCGGCCTTCCTGAACGGGGCGGTGGTCGACGCCGGCCGTCGTTACGACGTGCCGACGCCCGTCAACTCGGTGCTCTGGGCGATCGTGGAGAAGTCGACGAAACTGCCGTCGGAGTGGGAACGCTATCGGCGGCAGCCCGATCGGCTCAAGGCATTGCTCCGAACGGCGATCCGGTTGTAAACCCACTGCGGTAAGTGGCCCGGCGCAGGCGATAGAATTCTCGCTTGGAACGGGGGGTTTCCGGCAGGGAGAGGAGCACATGAAGAAATCCGTTCGACTCGCCGCGACCATGCTGGCCGCCGCGGCGCTGGGAGCCTGCGGCACGACAAACTCGACGACGTCAACCAACCAACCATTCAAGGCAGCCTGGATCTATGTCGGGACGGCCGGCGATCATGGCTGGACACAGGCCCATGACGATGGCCGCAAAGTGGTGGAACAGCAATTGGGCACTGCCGTCAAGACAACCTTCAAGGAGAACGTGCCCGAAGGGCCACAGGTTGAGCAGGTGGTCGAGGGCCTCGTCCGGGATGGCAACAAGATCATTTTCGCGACGTCATTCGGGTTCCAGGACGCGATGGCCAATGAGGCGGCCAAGCATCCCGACGTCAAGTTCGAGCAGGCCACCGGGTTCAAGACCGCCAACAATCTGGCTGAGTACTTCGGCGCGGCCGAGGACGCCGACTACCTGACCGGCATGGCGCTGGGCGCCGCCAGTAGCAAAGGCAAGATCGGCTTTGTCGCCCCCTTCCCCATCCCCGAAGTCATCCGCGAGATCAACGCGGTTGCCCTGGGCGCCCAGACCACGCATCCGGGCGCGACCGTCCAGGTGGTCTGGACGAATACCTGGTTTGATCCCACCAAGGAGAAGCAGGCGGCGCAGAGCCTCCTCAGCCGGGGCGTGGACGCGATCGGCCAGGGGCAGGACAGCCCGGCCACCGGCGAGGCGGCCAAGGCGGTCGGCGTCAAGTGGAGCGGGTACGACTCCGATCAATCCAACGTCGCGCCAGACATCTGGCTGACCGGCACCGTCTACCACTGGGGGCCCTATTACGTCAAGCGGGTCAAAGCCGCCATGGACGGCAGCTGGAAGACCGGCAGCTACTACGGCAGCATCGGCGACGGCATGATCGACATCGCGCCCTTCGGGCAGTCGGTGACCCAAGCCGCACGCGACCAGATCAACGCCAAGAAGGAGGCTCTCAAGAGTGGGACCTTCTACGAGTTCACCGGGCCACTGAAGGACCAGTCGGGAGCGGTCAAGATCGCTGCGGGAACCAAGATGACGTTAGAGCAGATCCTATCCATGGACTGGTTCGTGCAAGGAGTGATCGGCAGCCCGAAGGGCGGCTGATTGCGTCACCCCCATCGCCGCTGAATCCGTCACGGCTGGGCCGCCCCCAGCCGTGACGATGCGGGGAATCACCAAGCGGTTCCCCGGCGTGGTCGCCAACGAGCAGGTCGATTTCGAAGCCCTGCAGGGCGAGATTCACGCGTTACTCGGCGAGAATGGGGCCGGCAAGTCGACCCTTTCCAACATCCTGACCGGGCTCTACCGACCGGACGAGGGCGAGATCCTGGTCAACGGTCAACCGGTCGCCTTCCGCTCCCCGCGGGACGCGATCGCGGCCGGCATCGGCATGGTGCACCAGCACTTCCGGCTGGCGGCCTCGTTCACGGTCGCTGAGAACCTCGTGCTCGGGCATCGCGACGCCGCCGACCGTGGCTTCCTGCTGGAGCCCAGCGTGATCGAAGGCCGGGTCACCGAGCTGGCGCGGCGCTACCGGATGCCGGTCGATCCTGGTGCCCGCGTGTGGCAGTTGTCGGTCGGCGAGCAGCAGCGGGTCGAGGTCTTAAAGACGCTCTACCGAGGGGCACGCATCCTGATCCTCGACGAGCCCACCTCCCTGCTGACGCCCCAGGAGTCCGAAAATCTCTTCGAAACGCTCCGCCTGATGGCGGCCGAGGGCCGGACCGTGATCTTCATCTCCCACAAGCTCGAGGAGGTGATGGCCGTCTCGCGCCGGGTCACGGTACTCCGTCGTGGGAAGGTGATCGGAACGGTCCCGACCACCGAGACCAATCCGCGCGAACTGGCTCGGATGATGGTCGGGCGCGATGTCGTCTTCACCCAGAAGAAACAGGGGCCTGCCCGAGCTGAGCGTGAGGTCATCCTCGACCTGCTGGGTGTCTCTGCCCTGGGCGACCTCGGCACCTTCGCCCTGCGCGATGTGTCCCTGACCGTCCATGCTGGGGAGATCGTGGGGGTTGCCGGGGTTGCCGGCAACGGCCAGCGCGAGCTGGCGGAAGTCATCACCGGCATGCGCCGGCCAACGGCTGGCTCCGTGGTGGTTGCGGGAAGACCGGTGCGCCCCGGCGACCCGCTCACCGCCATCCGACGCGGCGTCAGCCACGTCCCCGAAGATCGGATGGGGACCGGCGTGGCGCCCTCGCTGAGCATCGCCGACAACCTGGTACTCAAGGCGTATCGGCGGGCACCGATCTCCACCCAGGGCTTCCTCCACGCCGGGCGGATCCGGACGAACGCGATCGAGTTGATGCGTCGTTTCAATATCGCGGCGCCCGGGCCCCAGACGCCGACCCGGTTGCTATCAGGCGGGAACGTTCAGAAGGTCCTGCTGGCCCGGGAGCTCTCCAGCCGACCCCGGATCCTGGTGGCGGCCTCGCCGACCCGCGGCCTCGACGTGGCCGCGACCGACTCGGTGCGCGCCCTCTTACTGGAAGCGGCGGCGGCGGGCGTGGGCATCCTGCTGATTAGCGAGGACCTTGACGAGATCCTGGCGCTGGCCGATCGTGTCGCGGTTCTTTACCGCGGCCATATCATGGGTGTGGTCGAGCGGCAGAACGCCAGAGTCGAAGAGCTGGGCCTGATGATGGCGGGCGCCGCGTGATCCGGATCGAGCGCCGCCTGACCGAGGCCCGCTGGTTGCTGGTGGCGGTTCCGGTGGGGTCACTGATCGGCGCGGTGATCCTGTCCAGCGTCATCCTGCTTGCGACCGGGCATGATCCGCTGGGCACCTGGCAGCGGCTCCTGGACCGCGGTTTCCTGTCGGAAGGCGCCCTGAGCGCCACCCTGGTGCAAGCGACTCCGCTATTACTGACGGGCCTCGCCGCCGCCGCCGCCTTCCGCATGCAGACCTGGAACATCGGCGCCGAGGGACAGCTCTACCTGGGCGCGGTCGGCGCGTCCGGAGCCGGAATTGCCCTGGGAAGTCAGCCGGCCGCCCTCGTCATCCCGGCGATGGTGCTGGCCGGGCTGGTGACCGGCGCCGCATGGGCCGCGATCCCAGGCGTACTCCGGGCGGTGTTCCGCACCAACGAGATCATCACGTCGCTCATGCTCAACTACGTCGCGGGTTTGCTGATCACCTACTTGATCTTTGATAGCCAGTCCTACTGGCGCGAATTGTCAACCTTCACGTCGAGGGTTTTCCCGCAGGGCAAGTACCTCTCGGCAGCAGCCGGCTGGCCAAGCGTTCAGATCGCGGGTATCGCCATCCCGTTCGGCTTCCTCCTGGGGATGGTTGCGGCAGCAAGTCTCTGGCTGCTCTATCGGTCCACCCGCTTTGGCTTCGAGGCGCGCGTGATCGGCGACTCACGCGCGGCGGCGCATTACGCGGGCATCCGGACCCGGCGAAAGATCGTCGCGGTCATGGCGCTGTCCGGCGCGTTCGCCGGGCTCGGCGGCGCCGCCGAGATCGGCGATTTTCGTCACGTCCTCGATCCGCGCGGCCTGCAGCAGGCGAGCTTTGGCTACGCTGGGATCGTCGTCGCAGCCCTGGCCCGGCTCAACCCGTTTGCGGTGATTCTCGTCGCCGTCTTACTTGGCGGGCTTTCGAACGGCGGCTTCTCGCTTCAGGGGGCGGATTTCCCGGCGGGCCTGGTTGGCACCCTCCAGGGACTCATCCTCTTTTGTGCCCTGGCCGGCGAGTTGCTGGTGCGCTACCGCGTCCGCGTCCAGCGCCCGCGACGCTCACCTGTCCACCCGGCCGATGTCGCGACCGTGCGCCCGGCGTGAACAACAGCCTCGTCGTCGTGACTGCTGCATCTGCCATCTTCTACGGGACTCCCTTGCTCTTTGCCTCGCTCGGCGAACTGCTGGCGGAACGCTCCGGCGTGCTCAACCTCGGCGTCGAGGGCATGATGCTGGTCGGCGCCGTCAGCGGCTTTTGGGCCGTGCAAACGGTCGGTGGGCCGGGCTGGCTCAGCTTGCTCACCGCGGTGGCGGTGGCGGCGCTGGCCGCGGCGGCGACCTCGTTGATCCACGCGTTTCTCACCGTCACCCTCCGCGCCAGCCAGATCGTGTCTGGGCTGGCACTCACGATCTTCGCTGGGGCAACCGGCCTCTCGTCCTACCTCGGCCACGTCGCGAATCTCGGAGGGAAGCCGGCCCACCATGAGTTCGACGCCATCGACGTGTTCGGGTTGAAGGATGCCCCCGTGATCGGCCCGATCCTCTTCCACCAGAATGCGCTGACCTACGGGTCCTGGGTGCTGGTCGGACTGGCGCTGTTGTATCTCTACCGAACCCGGCCCGGCCTTCACCTGCGGGCGGTCGGGGAATCGCCGGCGACCGCCGATGCCATGGGCGTCAACGTGACGACGTATCGCTACGTTCACACCATGCTTGGTGGCGCCCTGGCGGGCGTGGGAGGTGCCTTCTTCAGCCTGGCGATCACCCCATTCTGGCTCGATGGCATGACTTCGGGCGCCGGCTGGATCGCGATCGCGCTGGTGATCTTCGCCTTCTGGCGACCAGAACTGGCGCTGGTCGGCGCCTACTTGTTCGGGGCCTTCAGTAGCCTGGCCTTCACGCTGCAGGCGCGCCAGGTGCACCTACCGCCGGAAGTCTTTTCGTCACTGCCCTACTTGATGACCATCGTCGTGCTCGTGCTGGTCTCAACCGGCTGGGGGCGACGGCGCCTCGGCGCCCCTGCCGCGCTGGGCGTCCCTTACATTCGCGAAGAGCGTTGAGCCATAAGCGGTTTAGGGCTCGTTCTCCGAGCGACTGAGCGCGTCCGAGACCTTCGGTCGAGTCAGTAACGGGATGGCTTCGCGGATGTATTCGGCGCCGGAGCCAACCGTCCAGACCACCGCGATCAGGAGCGCCCAGACCGGCAAGGTAAAGGGCCCCAACGGGCTCAGCAGCTCATGGCCCGGCATCGACTGACCGGCCAGCCAACCGCCCTGGCGCGCGTCGCCCTCCAGCAAAACCAGCAGCAGGGCGACGATCGTGATCACGGTCTTGGCCTTGCCCCAGCCACCCGCCGGGATGACGACGCCAAGCGCGGCGGCGTAGCTGCGGAGACCGGTCACCAGGAACTCGCGCGCAATGATGAGGGCAGTCATCCAGCCCGGCGCGAGGCGCGCGACGGCGAGAGCGACCAGCAGGACAGCCACGAGCACCTTGTCGGACGTCGTATCGAGATAGATTCCCAGCGGCGAGACGAGATGGCGGCGCCGCGCGATCTCCCCGTCGAGCGTATCGGTGATCGAGGCGGCGACAAAGAGAAGCGCCGCAATCAAGAACCCATAGCGGCTACCGGAAACGACCAGCGCATAGATCACCGGCGCGACCAGGATCCGGGAGAAACTCAGCAGATTGGGCGCCGCGAGCAGCGATGGCACGACGCGTCAGCCCCGCCGGACCGCGACGTGAAGCACCACGATGCCGAACGTCAATGGCTCGACAGTGACGGCGAAACCGAGGCGTTCCAGTGCTGCCGCCAGCTCGGACGGCTGCGGAAATCCCTGCACGGTTTCGGCCAGGTAACGGTAAGCATGCCGCTCGCCTGCGCTGAGCCGGCCGGCGATGGCGGGCATCACGCGCGTGAGATAGAAACGATAGGCGCGCATCAGGGGGCCGGACGGTGGCGGGGCGAACTCGAGGATGACGAGGCGCCCGCCCGGCCGTAGCACCCGACGCATCTCGCGTAGCGCCTGCTCCCGATCAACCAGGTTGCGGAGACCGAAACCGATCGTGATGGCGTCGACGCTGGCGTCCGGTTCGCTCAGCCGGCTGACGTCCCCCAGTCGGAATTCGACCTCCGGTTCGAGTTTGCGGGCCCGCTCCAGCATTGGCTGCGAGAAGTCAATGCCGATCACGCGGCCACCCGGCCGGGTAGAGGAAAGCAGTTCGTGAGCGAGTTTGCCGGTGCCGGTGCAGAGGTCCAGGACGGTCTGGCCAGGGTGCAGGTTGGCCCGTTCTGCGGCCCGGCGCCGCCAGGCATGGTCGCGGGCGACGCTGAAGAGACGATTCCGGGCGTCGTAGCCGGGTGCGATCGCGTCGAACATCTGCCGGATCTGATCGGACCGCGCTTCCTGCCCCACGCTACGAATTATCTTCGTCGCCCGGGTCTTCAGGTGGGCCCCCGATTGCGGCGTCGCGGTGGCAGGAGTACGGTGATACCGGCATGACCGACCTGGCACGCCCGGTGGGGCTGGGACTGGCCGCCCGCGGTGACGTCAAGGATGTCGCAGATTGGGCCCGGCGCGCGGAAGACCTTGGCCTGGACTCCGTCTGGGTGCATGACAGCTACTTCGAGCGCGACCCGATCACGTACCTGACGGCGATCGGCCAGGTCACACGGCACATCGGCCTGGGCGCGGGCGCGCTGAATCCCTACACCCGGCACCCCGTGGTGCTGGCGATGACGATGTCCGCGCTCGATGATCTGGCGCCCCGTCGCTGCACGCTGGCCATTGGTAGCGGACTACCGCTCCGGCTCTCCCAGATGGCGATTCCCTACGACGACACCGTCGCGCGCGTCTCCGAGTCGATCGATCAGATACGGACCCTGTGGCGCGGTGAGCCCCTGAAGCTCAATGACAAAGTGCCCCCGTTGCAACCGATGTTCCAGCCTCCGCATCGGATTCCCATCTACATCGCGGCCTATCGGACGGCATTTCTCGACCTGTGCGCGCAGAAAGCCGACGGCTACCTCGGCCGGCCCGCGGAATCGCTGCCGGCCTACGCGAAGATGCGAGCTCACATCCTCGAGCGCGCCGCCGTCTCGGGGCGCTCGTCCGGCGATATCGAATTCCGCGGCTATCTGCTGTGCCTGTTCGACGACAGCCGGCGCGAGGCCCTCAACCGAGCCAAACGCGAGCCCTTCGTGATCTACATGATCTCCGTCTTGAGCGACATCTCGCTGAAGCGCGCCGGCTTCGACCCGCAGCTCCGCACCCAGATCGCCGCCGCCTGGCGGGCCGAGGATTATCACCGGGCCGGCGAGCTCATCCCCGATGAGCTGCTCGATGCCTTCATTCTCTGCGGCACGGTAGACGAGGTCGCGGCTCGCGCCAACGCCTATCACGAGGAGGCGGGCATGGACGTGCCGCTCTTGCAGCCGATCCTTCAGGAGGAGGCACAGGTCAGCGCCGTGCTCGACGCCGCGGTTCGCTACGGCACCCGCGTGACAGCCCCCACCCTGCCCTCCCCCGCAAGCGGGGGAGGGAAAATGGCCCCCACCCTGCACTCCCCCGCAGGCGGGGGCGGGAAAAACATGCTCGGACGGCGTCTGGCCGGGGCCTGGGAGGTGGTCCGACCGTTTAGCTTCACCGCATCGCTGCTGCCGGTCTCGGTTGGCGGCGCCATCGCGCTTGGCCAGGGACGCATGCACTGGCCGCTGTTTGTGGCCGCGCTCCTGGGCGCCCTCGGCCTGCATATCGGCACCAACGTGACCAACGAGATCTACGACGTGCGTCACGGCATCGACTCGATTACGTCGCCGCGAATGTCGATGGCCATCCTCAAGGGCCGGATCAGCGAACGTGGCGCCTTCATCGTCGCCTGGTCGGGCTTCATCCTGGCCTTGCTCATGGGCATCTTTCTGACGCTGCATCGCGGCTGGCCGATCGTCCTTCTCGGCCTGATCGGCTTTATCGGCGGCTATTTCTATACGGCGCCGCCCTTCCAGTACAAGTACCGGGCCCTGGGGTTGCCGTTGGTTTTTCTGCTGATGGGTCCGCTAATGGTGGTCGGCGCGTACTACGCCGTCACCGGCACCTTTGATGCCAGTCTGCTCGTCGTCTCGCTTCCGGTCGGCCTCCTGGTGACGGCGATCCTGCATGGCAACGAGTGGCGGGATGTCGCCGAGGACACGCGACACGGCTTTACGACGTTTTCAGCTCAGGTCGGCCGGGACGCCGCGCACTGGGTCTACGTCATGCTGGTGCTGGGCGCCTATGTCGCGGTCGGGCTGGCGGTGATGGTCGGCGCATTGCCCAAACTCGCGCTCCTGACCCTGTTGAGCCTGCCACTGCTGGCCTGGATCCTGCGCGATGCCGAGCGCGGGGCCGAGGGTCATCTGCGGGCCATCGCGATGATCGACCTGATGACGGCCCGGTTGCACGGCGCCTTCGGCCTCTTGCTGCTCGTCGGCCTGGTGGCAGGGTCGGGTCTCCGCTGAAACGCGTCCTGGGCGGGCTCGCCCTGGCGGCGGCCGGCTGGGCGGCCGCCTTTCGCGGCCCCCGTTCCAGGTTCTGGCTCCGAATGACGCTTGGCGTGGGCGGGCTCGGCGCTTATGCGTTGGTCAGCGAGCCGGCGCTGCGGCGCGTGCGATTGCGCGGGCGTGACATCACGATGGGCTTCGGCTCGGCCGCTGCACTCTACGGAATCTTTCGTTTGGGCGATACGATGGCCCGCCGGATCATGCCGGCCGGCGCTCGCGAGATCGCCGCCATCTACGAGCTTCGAACGGCTGCTCCCCGACCCACCATCGCGGCGGCGCTGGCACTGGTGATCGGACCGGGCGAAGAGCTGTTCTGGCGCGGCCTGGTGCAGCAGAATTTGCAGCGCCGGTTCGGTCGCCTGCGCGGCATGCTGATCGCCTCGTCGTGCTACGGCGCCGTTCACCTGGTGTCTGAGAATCTGACCCTGACAGGGGCCGCCGCCACGGCGGGCCTCTTCTGGGGTGCGCTCTACGCGCGCGAAGGCCGCCTGGCCCCGCTGATCATCAGCCACGTCACCTGGGACATCTGGATCTTTCTGGTAGCTCCGACCGGTTAGATTAAGTCCCTTGAAGCTGGGCCGTGAGCTCGTCAGTGCCGACGCGATCCAGCGTCGCGTCCAGGAACTGGCGGCCGACGTATCGCGAGACTACGCCGGCATCGACCGGCCGCTGATCCTGCTGCCGGTGCTCAAGGGCTCAGTCTGCTTTGCCACCGACCTCAGCCGGCACCTCACGGTGCCGGTGAACTTCGATTATGTCGCGGTCAGCAGCTATGGCACTGGAACGGAGTCATCGGGGCACGTGCAACTGCTGAAGGACCTGACCATGGACGTCGCCGGGCGGGACGTCCTGATGGTCGAGGACATCATCGACACGGGCTTGACCACGTCGTTCCTGTTCGACCACGTGCAACGCCACCGGCCCGCATCGCTCAAGCTCTGCGTGTTGCTGAACAAGCAAGAGCGACGGATCACACCGGTGCCGATGGCCTACAAGGGTTTCGATATCCCCAATCAGTTTGTCGTCGGTTACGGACTCGATTTCGACGAGCTCTATCGAAACCTGAGCGCCGTGCACGTTCTCGAGCCTTAGTCTGCCGCTGCCCCGATTACTGGTTCGCCCCGCCCTCGAGCGAGGCGAGCAGCTGCTTGACGACGTTGACCGGGATGGCGAATCCGACGCCGACATTACCCGCAACCGGGCTCTCGATCGAGTCGTTGACCCCGACGACCTGGCCCTGCGTATTGAGCAACGCACCTCCGGAGTTGCCGGGATTGATCGGCGCGTCGGTCTGGATGAGGCCGGTACGCCCCGACGATTGATCCGTCCGGTTGAGGCCGGAGACAATCCCGGCCGTCATCGATCCAGCAAGCCCGAAGGGTGCGCCGATCGCATAGACGGCGTCGCCGACCCGGACCGTGTCAGAATTTCCCAGTGGCAGCGGATGCAGGCTGGCAGCCGCCACTGACACCCGAAGCACTGCCAGGTCCGCCCTGGTATTGGCGTTCACAAGCGTCGCCGTCGCGCTCCGGCCATCATTGAAGGTCACCTGGATCTGGCTGGCGCCCGAAACGACGTGCGCATTCGTCAGGATGTCGCCGTTCTGATCGAGGACGATGCCCGAGCCAGTGCCCTCGCCCACCTGACCGCGGCGCGCCACCTCGGTGGTGATCGTGACGATGCCAGCGACCGCCTGCTTGTAGAGGGCGGCGGCGGAGATCGGTGTTTGCGCCGGGGCGGCGCTGGCTGACGATGTCGGGCTCGTCGCGGCAACCGGCGCCGGGGTCCGACCGAGGATCACCTCCGCGCCGAGCGCTCCGCCCGCCACGCCGCCGACGACCACCAGGGCCGCGGCCAATGCGACCGGCCCGCGGCGACGTCCACGACTGCCCGGAGACGGCGGAGCCGGCGGCGCCGGTGGCGCCGGCGGATCGTACGGAAAGGGCTCGGTGGCCACGAAGCCATCATCGCGCACGAAGTCTCACAGGCAGATGACGCAGAGCTAAGAAGGCGCTAAGACTTTCGCAGTCAGGACGCCTGCAAGGCGTTGGGGCGAGCGTCGGCCAGGAACGCCCCGCGGTGACGGAGCACCTCGCCGATTTTCTGGCTCAAGCCGCTGGGCAACAGCCGCCCCTTGACCAGGTAAGCGGCGGCCTGCAGTCGCTCGGCCTCCCGGATGAGCTGCGGGTTGTCGTCCTCGCTGCAGATGACGACCAGGACGTCCCGGGTCTCCTCGTCGGCCCGCAGCGCGGCCAGGAGCTGCAGCCCGTCGAGCACTGGCACGTGAACATCCAGCAAGATGACATCCGGCTTGAGATCCCTGGCCAACTTCAGGCCGGTCATGCCGTTCGATGCCACCGCGACCCGGTACCCCTCAAGCTGCAACTTCAGCTGGTAAAGATCGGCAATATCCGGGTGGTCTTCGACCATCAGGACGCGGGGCTGGGTTGGCATATTGTCCCTTAAGGGGCTTCAGCGTAATCCGGAACCGAATGGCGGTCAAGCCATCGTTGAAGGGGACAAACCGACGGGGACCGCACTCATGTTTATGCGCACGGCATCAGGCATTTTCGCGCACGGTGTTGCGCTCACGTTGATGGCCGCCGGGCCGGGCGCCTACCCGATGCCTAAATTAGTGGCTGCAGCCGCGGGCGGTGCTGGCGTCACTGCCGGTGTCGAACGAGCTACCGCATGAACAGCTCGACACCGCATTCGGATTGTGCACGGTGAAACCGCCACCCATCAGGCTGTCCACGAAGTCAATCTCGGCGCCCTTGATATAGCGGGCGCTGACCGAGTCAACGAAGAGGCGCACGCCGCCGACCTCGCTGATGGCATCGCCCTCCTCCGGCTGGTCCTCGAAGCCCATGCCATACGACATGCCCGAGCAACCGCCCGGTTGGACGAAGACGCGCAAGCCCATCTCTGGGCGGCCCTGCTTCTGGAGCAGGTCGCGTAACTGGGTCAGCGCGGAGTCGGAGATGCTGATCAGCTGGGTGTCCTGTTCGATCATTTCCTGAGCCATGTGACACTCATTATACGGCGGGTCGCCGCCCCGTCCGGGGTTTTCGAGTTGTAACGGGCCGGTGACGCTAGGGGAACTGCTGCTTTGCCAGTGGGCGCACGGCATGGGTGTGCCCGACCGGTCGCCAGCGAACCGCCACGACGGCATCGCGGACGATGGCCAGCATCTCGTCGGCAGGCCCGCCGACCCACGGCACCGGGGCTCGGGGCCCTGTCCCGGGCGGTGCGTTGCTCGCATCCGAGTTCACGCGTCGTAGCGTGTAGATGTAGCGTCGCCGGCCGCGGTAGCTGAAGTAGGGCGGCTGATCGGGATGGCCGGCGCGCACCAGCCGGTCGATCTGCGCAAACGGCTGATCCCAGTCGATCCCAACCTGACGGACTGGGGGGTCGTACGTCCCCGGTTTAAGCTCGTAAGGAACCGGGTCCGCCTTACCCGCTTTCACCGCGTCGAGCGTCTCGTTGAGCGCGGAAAGACCTTCCGCAACCAGCCGCTTGCTGAGGCTGCCGGCGGTATCGCTGTCGAAGACATCGACACGGCGCTGGGCCAGGATCGGACCGGCATCGATCCGCGGCTCGGTGAGGTGCACCGTGATCCCCGCCTCGCGGTCGCCATTGGCGATGGTCCAGTAGATGGGCTCCGGCCCTCGGTGCCGTGGCAGCAGCGAGGGATGGATATTCAGCCATCCACGTGACGGCACGGCCAGCGTATCCGGCGCCAGGATCTGGTCGAAGCTTGCCATCACGACCAGGTCGGGCTGGTACGCCTTAAGGGAACGCACGAAGGTTTCGGCATTGGCATTGGCCGTGATCTCGACGGGACGGCCGAGATGGCCGGCAATGCGCGCGATCAGGTCCATCTTGGGATGGGTCCGTTGCCATCGCGTGCTACAGACGGCGGCCACGAGGTTGACGCGTTTCTCGATCAAGTGCAACAGAAACGCCGTACCGTAGTCGGACGGGATGCCGCAGAAGACGACTCTAAGCCCGCGCTCGTCAAGTCGCGGCCCACTGTACGGGCCGCGGGGCACCGCTTCGTAATCGATCGGCACCATTGAGAACTCCGCCTTCGACCAGATCTGCTTGGCCAGGTCGTCCAGCCAGGGGTCTTCGAATGGACGTGGTTGGGCGAGGGCGGCCCCACTCACGCCATGGCTCGGCGGACGACGGGCGGCTTTTGCCCCTCGTCGCCGTAGGCCCACCCAAGCAGGTCCATCACGTGGACCACCGGGATGTCCCGGCCGGCCCGCTGCAGCCCCATGGAAATCTGGAGGATGCAGCCGGGATTGGCAGAAGCGATCAGCTGCGCACCCGAGTCGATGATGTGCGCAATCTTCCAGGCGAGGGCGTCCTCGGAAATCTCCGGGTGGGTCAGGTTGTAGACCCCGGCAGAGCCGCAGCACCAGTCAGACTCCTTCATCTCGACGAGCTCGAGGCCGGGGATCATCTTCAGTGCCTGCCGCGGCTGCTGATGCACCTTCTGGCCGTGCACCAGATGACAGGGATCCTGGTAGGCGACCCGCAACGTGATCCGGCGGGTGGGCGGCTGTAGCCCCAATTCCACCAGGAATTCCGATGCGTCTTTCACGGTTCGCGAGAAGGCGAGGCCCGCCTCGCGCCGCTGCGCGTCGTTGCGCAGCTGCAGCTCGTATTCCTTCATGTTCGAACCACAGCCGGCGGCGTTGACCACAACGGCGTCGAGCTGCTGGCCGGAAAAGGCATCCATGGTGCGAGCCGCCAACCGCTCCGCCGTTTTAGCCTCGCCGGCGTGCGAAGCCAGGGCCCCGCAGCAAACGCGCGCCTCCGGCACCACCACGTCGCAGCCGTTGCGCGCCAGGGCGAGAGCGGTGCGCCGGTTGGTTCCGTGGAACATCTCGTCCTGGATGCACCCGGTCAGCAAGCCGACGCGGGCGCGGCGCTGGCCCTGTGCCGCCGTCAGCGCTGGGAGCGGCTGCCGGCGCGGTGTGCGGTCGCCGACCGGCGGGAACGCCGCGAACTTGCCGAGCGGCAGCACTTTCCAGGCCCCACTCCGGCGCAGGAGCCCGGGGAGGCGCGCAGCGCGGGCCGCGCGGTAGAGCCAGCCGGCGATCCGCAAGCGGCGGGGATGCGGCAACAGTCCATTGAGGAGGATGGCTCGCACCATCCGGTCCCGTCGGTTCTGTGGCGGCGTCATGGCGCGGGCCATCTCCATCACCGCCCCAAACTGGACACCTGACGGGCAGGCCGTCTCACAAGCCCGACAGTTAAAGCACTGATAAATATGCGCCTGGAATCGCGGGTCATCGAAGGCCACCAGTCCGAGCGCGGCCTCTTTGATCTGCCACATCCGTCCCCGCGGACTGTCCCCCTCGTGATGCAGCGTTCGGAAGGTTGGACACTTCGGCAGACAGAGACCGCAGTGGATGCAGTCGCGCACCAGGTCCATGTCGATGCCCGCGGCCGGGCTGGGAACGCCATCGCGGTCGATCTGGCGCTTGAAGTCGAGTGAGGCCAGCTCTGCCATGCGACTCAAATGCCACCGACGAACCGGCCGGGGTTGAGGATGCCGTTCGGGTCAAGAGCTTGTTTGAGCGCGCGCATGATCGGGAAGCCGGGTGGGGGCGGTCCCCAGACGTCGAGCCCCTTTTTGACCACGGCCGGGGCCGCCGCCACAATGACCTGGCCCTGGTCGCCACCAGCGGTTCGCAGCCGCTGGAGGGTTGATGCCGCAGAGCCGGGGGCGACTCGTGCGTCGACCAGGCCCGCCCCAGGCAGGGCCATCATGCGGGAATCCGGGGGGAGGGCGTTGAGGATCGCGTGGATTGACGTCAGCGGAACGATGGCGCGTACGACGACGTGGTCATCATCGGGCGCTGACCAGTCGCGGGCGGTCTCCCAAAAGGTGGACGGAACATCGCCCTCCTCCACCCGGCCGCCGGCATCGCGGATGATCCCGGTCGCCTTGTTCCGCGCCGCCTCCACCTCCCGGGCATAACCCTCCAGCTTGAGTGCCAGCGTCCATCGCCAGTCGGCCGCGAGCCCGCAGTCCCTCAGCGCTCCCTGGTCGAGCACGAGCGCGGCGGCCGGTGCCAGATACTGGCGCGCCAGCGCTATGCCGCAGTCGATCGCCGGGGCGAGCATCTCGAAATGCGCGAGCAGCGTCGCCTCGACCTGCGGTCGGGTCTGAACCTTGAAATTCACCTCGGCGATGACGCCCAGCGTGCCAAGCGCGCCGATGTGCAACTTCATCAGGTCATATCCGGCGACGTTCTTCACCACCTTGCCACCGGCTCGGGCCAGCTTCCCCGACGGGTAGGCGACGGCGATGCCGATGACCCAGTCGCGCACCGTGCCGTAGCGCGCGCGCCCGAGGCCGTTGGCGTTGGCCGCCAGCATCCCGCCTACGGTGGCCCGCTCCGGATGGGGCGGCTCCAGCGGCAGACGCTGCCCCTGCGCCAGCAGCGACTCCTGCAAGTCCTGCAGCCGCATGCCGGCCTCGACCCGGCAGGTGAGGTCGGCGGGCTCATACTCCAGCAGGCGGGTCATCCGCTCCGTGGAGAAAGCGACCTCGTAGCGGCGCGGCGTGGCGCCAAGCCGCATTTGCGTCCCGCCGCCCCAGGTCACGACGGCGGCGGGGACCAGGTCACAGAGCCGCAGTCCGCGCGCCGCATCCTGTGCATCAGCGGGACGCATCACCCTGGACGGCAGCAGATCGTCGACACGAAACTCTTGCTGTTCCTCGACCGTGATCTCATGCCCGGGCAGCGTCGCCACGCGCGCGTTCAGACCCATACGTCGTCGCCTCCTATGCCGGCGGCCGCCCGTCGTGATGCGTGGTCCGGCGCTCTCGACGGCGCCGAACCCTCGAGCACTTCGCCCGGAAAGACCTTCCCCGGATTCATCAGGCCGTGCGGATCGAACACACGACGGATCCGATCCATCACCTCGAGATCGTCGTCCGAAAAGACGTACCGGATGTTCTCCCGCTTCTCCAGCCCGATGCCGTGTTCGCCGGTCACCGATCCACCGGCGTCCGCGCATAGTTTCAAGATCTCGTCGCCGATCCGTAGGACGGCCTCGTACTGGCCGGGCTTGAAGGCGTCGAACAGCACGAGGGGATGCAAGTTACCGTCACCTGCATGAAAGACGTTGCAGATCTTGAAGCCGGTACGCGCACTGATGGCATCGATCTTCGCCAGCGTTTCCGGCAACCTGGTGCGTGGCACCACGCCGTCCATGACGTAGAAGTCCGGCGACAACCGGCCCATCGCCGAGAACGCCCCCTTCCGTCCCTTCCACAATGCCTGGCGCTCTGCCTCGTCCTTGGCGACGCGGACCTCGGTCGCCCCACTCTCGCGGCAGGCTTTCGCCATCCGCTCCCCTAATTCATCCACCAGTTCCGGGATCCCATCGACCTCGAGCAAAAGGACCGCGCCGGCATCCAGCGGGTAGCCGGCATGCGATGCGGCCTCGATCGCCTGGATCGATAGCTTGTCCATCATCTCGATCGCTGCCGGAAGAATGCCACTTCGGACGATGGCGGAAACCGCGTTACTCGCGGTTTCGACGTCGGGGTAGACCGCCATCAGCGTCTTCTGCACCGGCGGGAGCGGCTGGATCTTGACCCAGATCTTGGTGGCGATCCCCATGGTGCCCTCCGACCCGACGAACAGTCCGGTCAGGTCGTATCCGCTCGCGGCGGCGGCCTTGCGGCCGCCCACCTGCACCAGTGCGCCAGACGGAAGCGCGAGCTCGAGTCCGGTCACGTGGTTGACGGTGACGCCGTAGAGGAGGGTATGGGGACCGCCGGCATTGGTGCCGACGTTGCCGCCGATAGTGCAGGCGCCCTGACTCGATGGGTCCGGAACGTAGTAATAGCCGAGCGGTTTCAGGGCCTGGCTCAGGGCCAGGTTGACGACACCGGGCTCCACCACCGCACGCTGATTGTCCGGATCGATCTCCAGGATCCGATCCATCCTGGCGAACGTGATCACGACGCCGTGCTCAACCGGCACCGTCCCGCCGGCCAGGCTGCTGGCGGCGGAGCGGGCGGTGATGGGCACCTGCGCGTCGGCGCAGATCTTGACCACCCGCGCCACGTCGGCGGCCGTTCCAGGGATCACCACAATGTCGGGTAGGGCGGTCTCGGGGCTGGCGTCGTACTGGTAGAGCCGCATCTCATAAGGATCGGCGAAGGCGTAGCGCTCGCCGACCACCCCGCGAAGCCGGGCCAGCAGTTGTTCGCGATCGGCCGCATCCATCCTGTTAAAGCCTACCCCCCATCCCGACCCTCCCCCACGAGGGGGGAGGGAGATTACGCCCCCACCCTGCCCTCCCCCGCAAGGGGAAGGATTATTGCGCTAACTGAGCGTCGGGATGATCCCCGGGATCAGGTAGACCTGGATCATGGCGACCAGGCCGACTGCCGCAGTGAGGATCAGGCTGTACCCGATGGTGCGTCGGAAGATCTCGCCCTCCGCACCCACCCGATTGACACCCGCCGCGCCAACCGAGAGGTTCTGCGGGCTGATCATCTTGCCCATCACACCACCAGAGGAATTCGTCCCGGCCGTCAGGATCGGATTCAAATGGTGGCCGCTGATCACGATTTGTTTTGCGGTGAACGCCTGCATCGGACCGAACAGCGTATTGGACGCCGTGTCGCTTCCGGTCAAAAAGACTCCGAGCGCGCCGATCACCGCGGAGAAGAAGGGGAAGACGGCGCCGGTTTTTGCCATCAGCAAGGCAAGCGTCGACGTCATGCCGGAGAAGTTCATGACCGCGGCGATGCCCAGGATGAACGCGATCGTCATGATGGGTAGCGCCAGCTGGCGCAGCGTTCGGCCATATGTCGTGAAGAACAGGCGCAGGGGCGCCCCGCGGATCGCCATTACGAAGAACGCGATGATCGAGGCGAAAAGCACGAGGCTGCCGGCTGCCGACAGGAAGTCCCAGGTGAAGGTGATGGGGTAGGCGGTCGACTTGGTCACGATCTGCGGTTCCTGGAAGATCTCGGGCTTGGGCTTGGCCGACGTGCCGCTGTAGCTGCCCGGCCACTGGAACCGCCAGAACGGAAACTTGAAAGCACCGGCATCCTTCGTCGCAGTGGGCCCGATCCACGGATTCGGGCAGAGTTTGTATGCCGGCTGGCCGCACTTGAAGTCGGCGGTGATGTTTGCCGGGGTGTGCAGCGCATTCTTGACATTGCCCGCTGGACTCCCGGAAAAGAACGGAAGGTTGCCCATCTGGCCGATCAGGATGACCACGACCAGGATGACGTACATCATGTAGGCGCGCACGATCCGGCCGGGCGGATCGACGACCTCAGCAACCGCGGCGCCCACGCTTCGAAGCCTGGCGGTCGCGCCGGCCGGCACCGCCCCGCGATCGGCGGCAAATCCCCACAGCGCCCGCGGCTTCCAGACGCGAAGTAACAGGGCGACGGCGGCCATCGAGACCAACGCGGCGAGCACGTCGGTGAGCTCGGGGCCGATGAAGTTCGAGACCAGGAATTGGACCACCGCGAAGACGACCCCGGCGGTTAGAACCGCCGGCAAAACCTCGAGCATTCGCCTCCAGCCGGCGAGGACGACGATCAGGAAGGCGGGGATGATGATGGAGAACACCGGGAGTTGCCGGCCGACCATGGCCGAAAGCGCGAGCGTCACTGGCGTCTGGTCGGCTGCGCCGTGGCCGATGATGGGCGCGGTCAGCAGCCCGAGGGTGACCACCGGAATGCCGATCGAGCCGAACGCTACCGGCGCGGTGTTGGCAAGCAGAGCGAGCACCGCCGCGCTGATGGGCTCGAACCCAAGGCTGGCAAGGATCGCCGCCGAGATGGCGACCGGAGCGCCAAAGCCGGCGATGCCTTCCATCAGAGCGCCAAAGCAGAACGCCACCAGCAGGGCCTGGACCCGCCGGTCTTCGGTCAACCGGGTGAGCGACCGCCGGATGACATCGAAGTCGCCGCTGGCGATGGTCAGGTTGTGGAAGAAGACCGCATTGAGCACGATCCAGCTGATTGGCCACAGACCATTGGCCATCCCCTCGGTGGTCGCCGAGACATCGAGCCCCACCGGCATGCCCCAGACCAGCGCAGCGAGCACAGCCGCGGAGAGCATCGCAACCAGTGCCGACAGCCAGGCCGGCAGGCGCATGACGGCCAGCATGATGAAGAGGATGTAGAGTGGGACCCCGGCGATCAACGCCGAAAGCGCGATATTGCCGCTGACCGGGTCGTAGACCTGATGAAACGCGAGGATCGCAAGCGCCTCGTTCATGACGAGGTTACCTCCTTCCCCCGCTTCGCTTTCCGATCTAAGGGTTACATATCGTGGCGTCGGCGCGCCACAATTGGCGGGGGGATGGCAGAGACGACGAGGCCGGCAGCTGCCGTGGATGCGCCTCCGGTCCGGGCCGAGGACTTCGAAGTTGCCGCGCGGGCAATCCTGCCCAAAGCGATCTACGACTACTTTGCCGGCGGCGCTGAGGACGAAGCCGCCATCGCCGGGAATCGGGAGGCCTTTGCCCGCTGGCGGTTTCGATACCACGTGCTGACCGGGGCGTCGGAGCCCGATCTCGGCCTCGAGCTGTTCGGCCGGCGCCTGGCCATGCCCGTCCACCTGGCCGCGGCCGCCACACAGAAAATGGCTCATCCGCAGGGCGAGCTGGGCGCGGCAACCGCCGCGACGGCGGCGGGCGTGGTCTACTGCCTGAGCACGCTCTCCACCACCTCGCTGGAGGAGGTCGCCACCGCGCAGGGCGTGCGCTGGTTCCAGCTTTACGTGTTCAAAGACCGCGGCATCACGACCGAGTTGGTGGACCGGGCGGAGGCGGCCGGGTACCAGGCGATCGTCCTGACCGTGGACACCCCGATGCTGGGGCGGCGCGAGCGTGACTTCCGTAACGCCTTCGGCATGCCCGCCGGTTTTTTGTACGAGAACCTGGTTGGGCCCCTCGCCAGGACTGGGCCGGTAGACGTGGGGCAATCCGCGCTTGCCGAGTACTTCAGCTTCCAGCTGGACCACGCGCTGACGCTTAAGGACCTGGAATGGCTCGCTGGTCACACCCGCCTACCGGTGCTGGTCAAGGGCGTGGTGCGGCCAGACGATGCCCGGCGCAGTCTGAGCGCCGGCGCCAGAGGTGTGATCGTCAGCAACCACGGCGGCCGCCAGCTCGACTACTCGATCGCCACGCTGGACGCCCTGCCGGCGGTAGTCGACGAGGTCGGCGGCGAGGTGCCCGTGTTGCTCGATGGCGGCGTCCGACGAGGCACCGACGTGCTGAAGGCGCTGGCGCTCGGGGCGCGCAGTGTCATGATCGGCCGCCCTTACCTGTGGGCGCTGGCGGTTGGTGGCAGCGATGCCGTCCGCCAGCTTCTCGAGATATTGCGGGAGGAGATCGCCGTGTCGATGAGCCTGCTCGGCGCCCGTCGCCTGGACGAGTTGACCCCGGACCTGCTGGCAGGGCCCTAGCGACCGCCGGTAGTTGCTGCGCCCTCCGCTCAGGCGCCCGAGGCGGTTTCCCGGGCGACGCTGTCGAGAATGGGCTGGACTGTCTTTGCCTGCCAGGCGGCGGCCCCGTTCTGGGCGGCCGCGAACGTCGCGGCGAGCTGATCGCGGGCGGCGGCCAGCGTTCGGCCGGCCTGCTGAGCCTGCTGTGTCTGATTGGCGGCTGAGGCGAGGCTGTACTGCTGCGCGGAGATGGCGACCCCCAGCATGGCATCGACCCACTTGGCCCAGAGCGGATCAAGGAGCGCTTCCGGGTCTCCCGCCGGACTCTGCTGGGACTTGAGATCCGTCGCGATCGTCGATGCCGTTCGGGCCGCGTTGGTCCAGTCCCGGGCGTTGAGGCTCGCGTTCATACTGACAAGGCTCTGCGAGTTCTGGCTCATATGCTCGGCGAGCGTGAGCTGCAAGGTGGCCGCGTGGGACAGTTTGATGGACGTGGTCAGCGCTTTTTCGAGGTGCTGCGCGGCGGCCCTATCGGGCGCGATGAACGTCGGGGCGTGAAACTGGAACGGTAGGCCGTCCGCCTGCGCCATGTAGGCCTGGGCAGCCTGGACATGGCTGAGCGCTTCGTCTGCCGACCGTTCGGTACGCTTCGCGAGGGCCAGGTCCTCGGACATGCGAGCGGCGGTCAGGCCCATGCTGCCCTTTGGCGACAACTCGGCCCAGAGCCCGGCGACCGCCGTGTTGACGTCGGCAGTGCCCTTCCGCGCCAGCACCAGTTCGTTACCCTCCATCTCGGCCAGCTTGGCAACCTGCTGTGGCAGCAGCACTTCCAGGAAGGCGCCAATCGCCCCGACGGCCACCAGGAAGACGAGTAAGGCAAAGATCCGCGTGCCCCAGGAGACCCGGCGGGCCGGCCGGAACACTCGGCGCGCCGGAGCCGGTCTTGGGAGGGCCACGAACAAGTAACGCGGGCCGTAAGCCTGCTCTTGCCTACCGGCGCCAACCGCGGACGCACCGATCTGTGACGGTCCTGTGGCGGAGTGTCAACCGAGCCCGCTGAGCGCTCGATCGACGCGCCGGACCGCTCGCAGCCCTGTGCTAGAGTGAATTTTCCTTCGAAGAAATGGCCTACATCATCACGGAAACCTGCGTCGACCTGAAGGACCGGTCCTGCGTCGATGTCTGCCCGGTTGACTGCATCATCGACGGTGGGGCCGAGGACCGGATGCTCGTCATCAACCCCGATGAATGCATCGACTGCGGGGCGTGTGTCGACCCCTGTCCGGTGGCGGCGATCTATCCAGAGGACGAGGTACCGGCGGAGCTGAAGCGATTCATCCCGTGGAATTTCGACTACTTCAAGAGCGATGCGGACAAGGCTCGGGTTCGCGCCGAGATCAACGCCGCCTATCCCGAAAAGCGCAAAACCGAAGTCGGCTAGCGCGCTTCAGGCCAGCTCGTCGAAGAGCGGGGTGACATCCCGCTGGTACAGCGGCAGGTCGATCAGGGGGTGCTCCTTGAGCGCGGGGACCTTGCCGGCGAGCTGCTCGTCGTAGGTCGGAAGGTCGATCTTGTAGAAAAGTCCGACGGCCAGGCTGTCGCCAGTCTCGTACGACGTCTGCAGCGCCCGGGTCTTCTTCTGAACCACCTCATCGAGATTGGCGGGGTCTTTGACGACCGGGTCCCAGCTGGCATCGGCATCCAGACGGCGGAGCCGCGTTCGACCGATGTCGTCCCCCGCGTACCACTCCTTGGTGCGCAGGTCGTTGTACACCGGGCAGGTCTGGAAGACATCGAGGAAGGAGGTTCCCTTGTGTTGGATCGCCTGGACGATGAGCGAGACGAGCGATTTCACGTCGAGGGCGTAGCCGCGGCCGATCCAGGTGTAGCCGGCTCCCAGCGCAACCGCCAGCGGATTGACGCCTTCCTGGATCGACGGTTCGGGCATGGACTTGGTCTGAAGTCCCTTGCCCAGGGTTGGTGAGGCTTGCCCTTTGGTGAGCCCGTAAACACCGTTGTTGAAGACGATATAGGTCATGTCGAGGTTGCGCCGGCCGCTGTTGACGAAATATCCGGCGCCGATACCGTAGCCATCGCCGTCGCCACCCACCGCCACCACCGTCAGCTGATGGTTCGCGAGCTTCGCGCCGGTCGCGACCGGCAGCGCGCGGCCATGCAGCGTGTGGAGGCCGTAGGTGTCCACGTAGTGGGGCGTTTTCCCCGAACAGCCGATGCCGGAAATCATCGCGATTCGATGTGGCGGGATCTGCAGCTGAAAGAACGCCTGCTGGATCGAGCTCAGGATTCCGAAATCGCCACAGCCGGGACACCAATCGACGTGGACCTCAGTCTTGTACTCCTGCAGGCTGAATTTCTTGGGCGGGGTGATCGTCTCAGGCATGCGAAACCATGACCTCCTTCGTTCGTTCCGACAACGCCTCACGGACTCCATCGACGATCTCGTTCCGCGAGAACGGCCGGCCGTCGTATTTCAGGACGCGATGATCGAGCGCGATGCCGGTCTGCTCCCGGATGAGTGCGCCCAGTTGCCCGGAGTAGTTCGCTTCGATCAGCACGGCGCGCTTGGCGTCGCGAAGCACGGCTTCGACCTCCTGGGCCGGGAATGGCCGCATCAGGCGCACCTGGAGAAAATTCACCGAGAAACCTTCCAGCTCGAGCTCGGTCATCCCATCCAGGATTGCGCCCTTCGTGGTGCCCCAGCCGACCAGGGTCAGGTCCGCACGCCGCGGGCCGTGCAGCTTGAATTTGAAGGACTCCGGAATCTCACGGGCGGCGGTCTGCAGCTTGACCATGCGCTTGCGCATCATCGTGATCCGGTTCTCGATGCCTTCGGTGATATGGCCTTCGGGGTCGTGCTCATCGCTGGTGGTTGAGAAGATGCCGCCCGCGGTTCCGGGCAGCGCGCGCGGGCTGATGCCATCCGCTGTGATGGCGTGGCGCCGGTAGCCATTCTTTTCGGGGCTGACCGGCTGGTACACCAGGCCGCGATCGATCTTGAGCTTGCTGGTGTCGAGCCGGTCGGACGTGAACAACGAGGACGCCAGAAACTTTTCCAGCAGCACGATCACCGGGACCTGGTAGCGGTCGGCCCAGTTGAAGCTTTCGAAGCTGTCGACGAACGCTTCCTCGATGTCGCCGGAGGCGATCACGATATGCGGGAAATCACCGTGGGCGGGATGCAGGGCGAACTGCAGGTCGGCCTGCTCGGTTCGAGTCGGCAGCCCGGTTGAGGGACCACCGCGTTGCCAGAGGAAGACCACCGGGCCCGGTGCCTCGGTGATCGCGGCGAATCCAAATCCCTCCGACATCAGGGCGAAGCCGGGGCCCGCCGTAGAGGTTGCCGCCCGAATGCCCATGTGCGCGGCCCCGATCGCCATGTTGATGCTGGCAATTTCGTCCTCCGCCTGCACCACGGTCAGCTGGTACTGCGGACCTTTGGCCTCCAGGTAGACACTCTCGTCGGTGGCCGGGCTGATCGGGTAGTAAGTCTGAAGCCCCAGCCCCGCTTTGATCTTGGCGATGCCGACGGCCTGGACGCCCTTGATCAGGATGCGCGGCTTCCGCTGCTCGGCCGGAAGCGCCGCCAGCCGGCGCGCCGGCCGCTCCTGGAAATGGGCGCGCACGTAGTCCGCGGCCGCCTTCACCGCCAGCACGTTCATCTCGGCCGCCTCCGCTTTGCGACCCTTGAAGCTTTCGCGGATTGCCTCGAACAGGAGATCTTCGTCGTAACCGATCAGGGCCACCGAGGCACCAAGCGCGACGGTGTTCCGCATCACGATGTACTTTCGCGATTGCCCTCCCTTGCCAAGCTGTTTCAGCGCCTCCTCGAGCACCTCGAAGTATGGGACCGGATACAGGCGGATGTCGTCGCGCTTGAATTGGGCGGGGTCAATCTTGAGATCCGCGTCGTAGACGATGCCACCGCCCGGCGCGACCCGGTGGACGTGACCGATGTGGCTCGGGTAGTGCTTGCGTTCGAGTGCATCGCCGAAGAGGCTCTCCTGGTCGAGCGCGACGAGCATATGAATCTCGTCGACGTGCGAACGGACGGGCAGGGGAGCGGCGGTCACCCGGTAATAGCTGTGCTTGCCCATGATGTTCGAGTGGAACTCGATGTTGGCGAAGACGTGCAGGCCGCCGCGCGTCAGCGCTTTGGCGTAGATCTCGGCCGAGGCATTGATGCCTCCGCCCTGGGGGCCGCCGATGACCCAGGAGAGTTCCCGGCGGCTGAGTTCAGTAGGCACGACCAGCGCTGATTTTAGCGTTAGACCAGATTCCCGGGATCTTGAAGCCGCACCGATAGCAAGTCCCAAGCCCGGTCAATCGGTCTTCGAGGATTCGATAGCCAAACCGCCGCACCAGCGCCGTCTGGCACGAGGGGCATCGGGTGTCTTCGTAGCGGCCGACCCGGCCCGGAAGGTTGCCGGCATAGATGTACTGCAGGCCGGCCGCCTCACCGATCGCGGCGGCTCGGAGCAGGGTCTGCGGCGTGGTGTTGTCCGGGTCCTGCATCCTGTAGTCCTTGTGGAAGGCGGTCACGTGCCAGGGGATGCTGGGCGAGAGGCCAGCGAGGAAACGCGCGATGTCCCCCAGCTCTTCGTCGCTGTCATTGAATCCGGGAATGATCAGCGTGACGATCTCGAGCCAGAAACCCATCTCATGCACCATCCGAACGCCGTTCACGATGTTCTCGAGCTTGCCGCCGAGGGAGCGGTAATTCTTGTCGCGGAAAGACTTGAGGTCGATCTTGTAGAGATCGGTAAAGGGGCGGATGTACTCGAGGACTTCCCGAGTGGCATTGCCGTTGGAGATGTACGCCGTCATGAAGCCACGCGGCCGCGCTTCCTTGAATACCTCAACCGCCCACTCGGAGGTGATCAGGGGCTCGTTGTATGAGGTGGCGACCACCGACGCCTCCTGACGCTGGGCAATATCGACCAGCTGCCGGGGCCTGACATCCATCGGCTCGGATAGCGCACCTGGATCGCGCAGCGCCTGCGACGTGACCCAGTTTTGGCAGTAGGAGCAGTGCAGGTCACAACCGAGCATGCCGAACGTGAGGGCGTCGGTGCCGGGAAACGCGTGGAAGAAGGGCTTCTTCTCGATCGGGTCGCACTGCAGCGCCCCCACGTAGCCGCGCGGGACCATGAGGGTGCCGCCGCGGTTGTAGCGGACCTTGCAGATGCCGCGAAGCCCCTCCTTGATCAGGCAGCGGTGGGCGCAGGCGTAGCAGCGAACCTGGTCGTCTGGCAGCTTTTCGTAGAGCGTTCCGAGGGCGCCCTCCTCGACCCGCCGGTCGAGCGCCTGGGAGAACGGGGTTGCCTCTTTGGCGGGCATAGCCTGAATATAGAGGGAGATGGAGCAGCTTCGACAGGCCGTGATGGTGCTACTTGCTATCAGCGCGGTGATCTGCCTGGCGGCGATCGCAAGCGCGTCGTATGAGTTCAGAACCGGCCGTCTCGTCCGCTATCCCTTTCGCCGGAAGGTTCCCGCGACAGCGGAAGACATTCGAAAGAACGGCCTCGCACTCGTGCTCAACGACCTCGGAGTGTTGCTGGTCGACTTTATCGTCGTCTCAGGCGTGCTGCTGGAGGGAGCTCGTTTCGACCCTGTACTCGGCGTCGGCTATCTCGTCGCTGGGGCCGCGGGATTCGCGGCATCGTTCCTCACGATGTTCGCCTCAATCCACCTCCGGGGCGACGTGCGCTATGTGAAGCGTCAGAAGGCTGCGTCGGTTCCGTCGGCTCAGACTTAGGCCGCGTTCGGGACGACCTGCAACCGTTTCGGCCGGACGAAACCGCTGTTGGGGGCCGGGTCGAAATAGCTGACCGGCACCGCGTTGCCGGTCGACTCGAGCACTTCCATCATCCGCGGAATGGCCCCGGTCGCGGTCAGCATCCCGGTGACCTTGCCGTTCTCATACCCCGTCTGTTTGTAGACGAAGATGTCCTGAAGCGAGATCTGATCGCCCTCGATCCCGGTCACCTCGGAGATGTACGTGATCTTCCGGGTGCCGTCTCGCAAGCGGTTCTGCTGGATGATGATGTTGATGGCCGACGCAATCTGCTCCCGAATGGCGCGGGACGGCAGTTCCATGCCGGCCATCAGGACGAGCGTCTCGAGGCGGGAGATCGTGTCTCGAGGCGTATTCGAGTGCACCGTGGTCAGCGACCCATCGTGACCGGTGTTCATGGCCTGGAGCATGTCCAGAGCCTCTCCGCTGCGGACTTCTCCCACGACGATCCGGTCGGGCCGCATTCGGAGGGTGTTGATGACGAGGTCGCGAATGCTGACGCCACCCTTGCCTTCCACGTTGTTGGGCCGCGACTCCAGGTTGATCACGTGGATCTGACGCAGCTGCAACTCCGCGGCGTCCTCAACCGTGATGATCCGCTCGTCTGAAGGGATGAAGCTCGAGAGCACATTGAGCGTCGTGGTCTTTCCCGACGACCCACCACCGGCCACCACGATGTTCATCCGGGCGTTCACGCAAGCCTTGAGAAAGACGGCCATCTCCTCGGTCAGGGTCTGATTCTTGATCAGGTCCGTGATCTGGAGGGGGTCTTTGCGCATCTTGCGGATGGTCACCGACGCACCCCTCACCGCCAGCGGCGGGATGATCACGTTGACTCGAGAACCGTCGGGAAGACGGGCGTCAACCATCGGCGAGCTCTCATCGACACGTCGCCCAACTCCCGTGACGATTCGCGAGATGATCTGCATCAGGTGGGCATCGCTGTCGAACTTGATGGCCGCCCGCTGCATCTTGCTGCCACGCTCGACGTAGACCTTGTTTGGGCCGTTGACCATGATGTCGGAGATCGCCTCGTCGGCGAGCAGCAAATCGAGGGGACCAAAGCCCAGGATGTCGGCGAGGAGCGCTCCCAGCAACTTGTCGCGGGTCTGGGTGGTCAGCGTCACCCGGCGGGCGCTCAGGTAGGCGTCGAGCACCTCGGTCGCCCGCTGGCTGATCGCCTCTCGGTCAAGTTCGTTCGCCCGCTCACCGAGCTCGCCGATGATCCGGTCATGGACGGCGGCCTTGATCCGGTGCAGCCGCTCGGCTTCGGGCAGGTCGCTGAGATTGGCGTTCGCGGGCGCCGGCCTGGGCTCATCGCCGGGCGCCGGGCGGGCCGCCGCCACGCGGTCCGAGAGCCTCGGTGCGGGCGCCGGCTCGGGAGCTGGCGGTGGCGCGGCGGTCGGCCGCGGGGCTGGTGCCGGTGGGGAGAGTGGTCTTGCGATGGGCTTTGGCGCCACAGGCGGGAGCGGTGGACGGACGGGGACCGGCGGCCGAGTTGGGTTCGGGCTGTACGGGGCTGACCGAGCCGGCGGCAGGGGGCGCTGGCTTTGCTGGGGCGGCGGAGCCGAAGGGGCTACCGGCGGCTGGCTCGGCCGTGCGGGCGCCTTGGGGGCCGGGGGCGGCGATCCGGGTTCGCCCTGGGATTTCTGAATACGTTCGAGCAGCGACAAGCGGTTCTCTACCCCCAGTTCGTTCGAATTGGCGAACCGAGCCGAATGCTACGGAGCGAGCCTTACGAACCAGACAGCGCGCGGGTAACAGGGCGATGGCACGGCTGCCACAGCTCCAGCGCTGGCCGATGACTGCGAATTACGCAGGAATACGAGTTGAATTCCGATTTGCCTGAGAGCACCATCATTTAACGGGAGGTCGAATCTATGTCGTTATCGAAGATCTTTCTGATCATCGCTCTCATCTGCTTCATTCTCGACGCGCTCGCCGGCCGCATGAAGTTCCGGGCGCCTTTCGGCTTGCTGGCCGGGGGCCTGGCGTTCCTGACCGCGTCGCAGCTCTTCTAGGGGCCGTTCTTAGAGGAAGCCAAGTTCCATCTTGGCGTCGTCGCTCATCATGTCGGCGCTCCACGGTGGGGAGTAGACGAGCTCGACCGTACAGGCGGCGACGCCTGGGACCTCTTCGACCTTGGATTTGACCTCGTCGAACAGGTCCTGCGCCCACGGGCACCCGATCGCAGTCAGCGTCATTTTGACGAGCACATTGCCCTCGTCGATATTCAACTCGTAGACCAGCCCGAGCGACATGATGTCCAGGCCGATCTCCGGATCGCGACAGGTCGCGAGCTGGGCCTCGACCTGCTGGCGCAGATCACCCGAGGCCGGCGCCTGGGTCGTTTCCATGGTGTCCGCCATAGTCAAATCTTAGTCCGGAACCTCGACAAAGACGTCGCCGTTCTCGACCGTCACCTCGAAGGTTTTCGCGGGGATCACCGCAGGCAGGCCGGTCACCTTTCCGGTGCGGACGTCGAAGCGGGAGCCGTGCCGCGGGCATTCGACGGACATCTCCCACAGCTCGCCTTCGCATAGGGAGTACTCCTCGTGCGTGCAGGTGTCGCCGATGGCATAAAAGTTGTCGTCCTCCGCGTGCACCAGGCAGATCGGCTCGCCGTCGACGTCAACGCGCATCATCGACTCCTTTGGCAGGTCGGCCGTGGACGCCACGCGCTGCTTGGTCACGCTATTCAATGCGGGCAGCCAGCTCCTGCTCCACGGCATCACGGACCAGCGGTACGGGGATTCGGTCGAGCACCTCCCCGAGGAATCCCTGGACCAGCATCCGCTCGGCGACCGGATGGGGAATCCCCCGGCTCTCCAGGTAGAAGAGGTGTTCGGGGTCCACCGGACCGACGGTTGCGCCGTGGCTGCAGCGCAAGATGTCGTTATTCAAGATCTCGAGGATGGGCTCGGAGGTCGCCTTTGCCTTTTCGGAAAGCAGCAGGTTGCGATTGGCCTGGTTCGAGGAACTTCCGCGCGCCGCCGCTTCGACCCGAACCACGCCCACGTACACGCTTTTCGCCTGGTCGCGCAGGGCTCCTTTGAAGAGCAGATCGGAGGTGGTGTGGGGCCCGACGTGATCCTGCAGGGTGCGGAAATCGAACGCTTGTTCACCGGTGCCGAAGAACAGGCCCTTCATATCTGCGCTCGAGCCCGGCCCTTCCAGGATGGCTTCCACACGGAGCCGGGCCAGGTGAGCGCCCAGGGCAACGTCGACCATCCGCAGGCGCGCGTCACGACCAAGATGAAATCGCTGGTTGGCAAACTGCCACGTTTTGACGCTCCAGTGCTGGAGCGCGACGTAGCCCACCTCCGCCCCCTCCTCGAGGAAGACCTCGGACGACCCGCTGGCAAGGGTCGCTTCCTGGCGGTCGCTGCTCAGGAACTGGTCGACGAATTGGAACCGGGAGCCCTTGCCGGCGACCACCAGCGAGTGCGGCAACACGGCCGCGCCGGGGCCGCCCGACCAGAACTGGCTCACCAGCGGCTGCTCAACCGTTACCCCGTCGGGAACATAGAGGAAGCTCCCACCACTGAACAGCGCGGCGTGCAAGGCGGCGAACTTGTCTCGCTCCGGCTTGACGGCACTGAACAAGTAGCGCTGGACCAGCTCGGGATAAGCGGAGGCGGCGGCTGCCAGCGGCATGAGGATCACGCCGCGCCGGGCAAGATCTGGCGCGATGGACGCCACCGCCGGGGAGGTTCCGCGCTGACGAAGTGTCGCCCCCACGTTCTCAAGAGTTCCGGCCGGAGCCAGGCCATTCGGCTGCTGGAACGCCGCGTAGGCCTCGAGGTTCAGGGCCTTGAGGTCGACCTGTTTCCAGTCCTCATTGCGCCTTGTATCCGGCAGGCTCATACCCTCGAACACGCCGAAGGCATCGAGCCGGCGGGCGCGCAGCCACTCAGGTTCGCCGTGAAGAGCGCTCAGCTCTTCGACGGCAGCCTTCGTAAATGCCATCTACCCGACGGAGCCGATCATCTCGAGCTGGATCAGGCGATTCAGCTCGACGGCGTACTCGATCGGAAGCTCCTTGGTGAAGGGTTCGATGAAGCCGTTCACGATCATCGTTTCGGCCTCGGCCCTGGTGATGCCCCGGCTTTGCAAGTAGAAGAGTTGCTCGTCTGACACCTTGCTGACCGTGGCCTCGTGTCCGATCCGGACCTGGGGCTCATCCACCTCGGTCGTGGGATACGTGTCTGAACGCGACTGCTCGTCCAGCAGCAACGCGTCGCATCGGACGAAGGATTTCGAGTTCTTCGCGCCGGGATAGACCTTGACCAGTCCGCGGTAGGAGGTCCGCCCGCCGTTCTTCGAGATCGACTTCGAGACGATGTTCGAGCTGGTGTTCGGCGCCACGTGCACGGCCTTGCCGCCGGCATCCTGATGCTGGCCCTTGCCGGCAAACGCCACGCTAAGCACGTCGCCCTTCGCGCCGGGCTCCATCAGGTAGATCGAGGGATACTTCATCGTGATCTGCGAGCCGAGGTTGCCATCGACCCATTCCATGGTGGCATCGCCGTAGGCGACCGCCCGCTTCGTCACCAGGTTGTAGACGTTGGTCGACCAGTTCTGGACGGTGGTGTAGCGGCAACGCGCGCCACGCTTGACGATGATCTCGACCACCGCCGAGTGCAGGGAGTCCGTCGTGTAGATGGGCGCGGTGCAGCCCTCGATGTAGTGGACGAAGCTGTCCTCGTCGCAGATGATCAGGGTCCGCTCGAACTGCCCCATGTTCTCGGCGTTGATCCGGAAGTAGGCCTGCAGCGGAATCTCGACCTTGACACCCTTGGGGACGTAGATGAAGGACCCACCCGACCAGACGGCGCTGTTCAAGGCCGCCAGCTTGTTGTCACCCGGTGGGATGATCGTGCCGAAGTACTCCTTGAAGAGGTCAGGGTGGTCCCGCAGCGCGCTGTCGGTGTCGGTGAAGATCACGCCCTTCGACTCCAATTCTTTGTGCAGGGAGTGATAGACAACCTCAGATTCGTACTGCGCCGCCACGCCGGCGAGGAACTTCCGCTCCGCCTGGGGCACGCCGAGGCGGTCGAAGGTGTTCTTGATGTCGGCCGGCACGTCCTCCCAGGTCTTGCCCTGCTTCTCAGTCGACTTCAGGTAGTAATAGATGTTCTGGAAATCGATCGATGAAAGATCGGCGCCCCAGGTTGGCAGCTCCTTCTTGTCCCAAATCTGCAGCGCGCGCAGCCGGAACTTGGTCATCCACTCCGGCTCGTTCTTCATCCAGGAGATCTCTTTGACGACCTCTGGGCTCAGGCCTCGCTTGGCCTTGAAGACGAACTTCTCCGGGTCAAAGAAGCCGTACTTCTCCTTGTAGTTGTCGCCAACGTCGATTCGTGGAATCACGGTTGCCATTATTTTGCCTCCAGGGCCGCAGGCGCCTTAGCCGGTTCCTTGACCCATTCCGAATAGCCTTTTGCCTCGAGCCAATCGGCGAGCTCAGCCCCGCCGGAACGAACGAACTCACCGTTGACAAGCACGTGCACGTAGTCGGGCTTGATGAATTTCAGGACCCGCGTGTAGTGGGTGATGATCAGCACGCCCAGCTCGGGTCCGCGCATCTTGTTCACGGCATCGCTGACGAATTTGATCGAGTCGATGTCGAGACCCGAGTCCGTCTCATCCAGAATCGCCATCTCGGGCTTCAGCACGGCCATCTGCAGGATCTCGGCGCGCTTCTTCTCGCCTCCCGAGAACCCCTCGTTCACGTAGCGCGACAAGAATGAGTCGTCCATCCGCAGCACCGACATCTCGTTCTTGAGCAGGGCGCGGAATTCCTTGACGCTGATCGCCTTGGATTTGTCCTTGCCGTCGAAGCCACGCTTGGCGTTGATCGCCGTCCGCAGAAAGTTCGACATCGTGATGCCGGGGACGACCACCGGGTATTGCAATGCAAGGAACATGCCGAGCTTGGCGCGCTGCTCAGTTGGCAGCGTCAGGACGTCCTTACCCTTGAAGAGGACCTGGCCGCCCACCACCTTGTAGTTCGGGTGACCCATCAGGGTGTGCGAGAGCGTGCTCTTGCCGGAGCCGTTCGGACCCATGACGGCGTGCACCTCGCCCTTGTTGACGGCGAGTGAAACGCCCTTCAGGATCTCGCGGCCCTCGACGCTCACGCGCAAATCCTTGATCTCGAAATCTGGCATTGCTCCTGTCAGTTTACCCGCGGATCCCGAATTCAAAGCCAACTCAGTCCTCCTCCGGCACGTCGCCATTGAGCGCAACCCGCAGGGTATTGACCGAGAGCGTTGCGCACTTCATCCGGGCCGGGCTGATCTGGATGCCGAGCTCATCGAGGAGGTCCTTGGTCGGGAAGGTCTTCAACTGCTGCAGCGGCTTCCCCACGATCAGATCGGTCAGCATCGAGGCTGACGCCTGGCTGATCGCACAGCCTCGACCCCGGAAGCGGACATCGCCAAGACGCCCGTCGTCGAGCTTGAGGTAGAAGGTGATGACATCGCCGCAGAGGGGGTTATCGCCCTCCTGGGTGATGTCGGCATCGGGCAGCTCCCCGAAATGGTGCGGGTTCTTGTAATGCTCGAGGATCTGCTCCCGGTAGAGATCGTCACTCATGGTTATGCGAACACCTTTTGTGCCTTTTGAATTCCGCTGACCAGCTGGTCGATCTCGTCGACGCGGTTGTAGATGTAGAAGCTCGCCCGGGTCGTCGCCGCAACCCCCAGGCGGTCCATCAGGGGCTGGGTGCAATGGTGACCGGCGCGGACCGCGATCCCCTCGCGGTCGACGAGGGTGGCGAGATCGTGCGGATGGATGTTGGCAAGCGTGAACGAAATCGCGCCCCCATGGAGCTCGGAGTCACGCGGGCCGTAGAGGGTGATGCCGGGAACCTCCTGCAGCTTCTCCAGCGCATAGTCGACCAGCGTCTGCTCGTGGGAGCGAACCCGGTCCATGCCGAACTGGGTGAGGTAGTCGACGGCCGCGCCGAGGCCGATGCCCTCGGCAACGCTCGGGGTGCCAGCCTCGAACTTCCAGGGGAGGTCGTTCCAGGTCGCCTCGTTGAGTCGGACCCGCTTGATCATGTCGCCCCCCCCGCGGAACGGGGGCATCGATTCGAGCAGCGATCGCCGGGCCCAGAGCACGCCGATCCCGGTTGGGCCGCACATCTTGTGCCCACTGAAGGCGTAGAAGTCGACGCCGAGATCCTGAACGTCGACCGGCATGTGCGGCACCGTCTGGGCGCCATCGACCAGCACCAACGCGCCGGCCCGGTGCGCGGCCTCGGCCACCGCCTTAATCGGATTGATTGTTCCCAGCGTGTTCGACTGGTGAGTGATGGCCAGCAGCTGCACGCCCTCGAGCTGCCGATCCAGCTGTTCGAGCTCGAGCAGCCCGTCATCATCGATGCGGAGGAAGCTGAGCGTCGCCTGGACCTCCTGGGCCAGGAGCTGCCAGGGCACCAGATTGCTGTGGTGCTCCATCTCGGTCAGCAGGATGCGTGCGCCCGGTCGGATGTTTGCCCTGCCCCAGCTGTAGCGCACCAGGTTGATCGCCTCGGTCGTGTTTCGGGTGAAAATCACTTCCTTGGGCGAGGCGGCGTTGATGAATGTCGCCACCCGCTGCCGGGCCGACTCGTAGGCGGCGGTCGCCTCCTCACTGATGGCGTAGACGCCGCGGTGCGGATTCGCGTTGTAGCGTCGGTAGTAGTCGTCCATGGTGTCGATGACAACGGCGGGCTTCTGCGAGGTCGCCGCGCTATCCAGATAAATGAGCGGCTTGCCGTTCACGCGCCGTCCCAGGATGGGGAAGTCGGCGCGCGCGGCTTCGGCGTTCAGCGCCCGGGTCTGGATCACGCCGGTTGGGCCTCCTTCATGAGGTCGGCGACGGAGACCGACTCCAGGGTCGACGTGATGCTCCCCTGCAGTTTCTCCCAGAAGGCGTGCGCGGAGCAGGGGGTGTCGGCGTGCGTACATTCGCCAGGTCCCCCACCCTCAGCCAGGCAGCTCACCGGCGCCAGCGACCCCTCCAGGCTGCGGACGATGTCCGCCATCGAGATCGCGTCCGGCCGGCGGGCAAGCGCGTAGCCGCCCTTGACGCCCATCCGGCTGGTGATCAACCCTGCCCGGCGAAGCTGGCCGGCGATCTGCTCGAGATAGGAGAGCGGGAGCCCTTCCTGCTCGGCGAGCTCAGCCAGCGGCAGCGGGCCGTTGCCATAGCCCCGGCCCATCCGCACCATCACGCGGATTCCGTATTCGGAACGGGTGGAGAATCTCATAGATCTCCGACTGGACTAGTCGGACATTCAAAGTATAGCGTGAAGGCCCGCCCCCGGGGCCACGTTCTCGTAACCTTTGCGCGTGCACCAGACGCGGGGGGCTTGCGCGTGACCCTGCCGGTCGACGGCGCATCGTTTCGCTACACGGTAGGGCACTTCGCCACCGGGGTCACGGTGATGACCACTACGGCCGGCGAGCGCATGCACGGGATGACGGTCAGCGCCTTCGCGTCGGTATCGCTGGAGCCCCTTCTGATCATGGTCAGCGTCGAGCGCTCGACCGTGATGCACGAGCTCGTGGCGCGCAGCCGCGCCTTCGCCATCAACTTCCTCGGCCAGCGGAGCGAGAGCACGGCGCGCTTCTTTGCCGACAACGTCCGGCTGGCGGCCCCAGAGTTCCGGGAGGGCGGTTACCGGCTCGGGGTCACCGGCTCCCCCATCCTGAGTGAGGCATCCGGGTATCTCGAGGCGACCGTGCACGGGACCCACGAGGCGGGCGACCATACGATCATGGTTGGCAAGGTGGTGGCACTCGAGGTGGTCACGGAGGAGGAGCCCCTCATCTATTACCGGAGCGGCTACCGCAGCCTCGACTAACTGCCCTCGTTGAGCAGGTCGGTCAGCTTTCCCTGAAAGGCCTGCAGCCGCTGATGGGCGTCGAGCACCTCGTCATGGGTGAGCGGATCGCCATCGATCTCGTCAGTATCGCGGGGCGAGGGGGCCGCCACCCGGGTAACCTCTTCGACGGCGTTCACGATTGAGCCGGCGAACTCAACATGCAGGAAAAAAGAATCACGGCAACGGCCGCAGGTCACCTGGACGATCAATTTGTTGTTGTGGTTGCCGATCTTGCGCAGCTGCGAGCCCTTGTGGTTGCTGCCGCACACCCGGCAGCGATAGTTTCGAGCCTGGGACCGCAGGAACTCCAGGATGGGATCTTCCATCGTCGCCCGGTCCAGTATAGGACTGGGAACGGGGCATCGAAGGCGCATCATTGATGGCGGAGTCGTGGCAAAACCGCTGATCCTGCTGACCAATGACGACGGGATCTATGCCCAGGGCATCCTTGCCGCATGGCAGGAGCTGCGCAAGATCGGCGAGGTGGAAGTGGTCGCTCCCGACGCGGAGCGCAGCGCCGTCGGGCACGCCATCACGTTGCTGCTTCCGCTCCGCACTAAGGAGGTGGTGCGGCGCAATGTGCGATTCGGTTACGGCGTGAACGGCATGCCGGCCGACTGCGTGAAGATCGCGGTCAAGGCCATCCTGCCGAGGCCGCCGGACCTGGTCGTCTCGGGCATCAATCTCGGAGCGAACACGGGGACCAACGTCATCTACTCCGGCACGGTGAGCGCCGCCACCGAGGCCCGCATCCTGGGTATCCCATCGATCGCCGTCTCGCTGGCGACTTTTACCCATCCCGACTTCAGCTATGCGGCACGCTTTACGCGAAAACTGGCCATCGCCGTGCTGGCGAAAGGCCTGCCTGACAAAACCCTTCTCAATGTCAACGTCCCAAACATTCCGGAGGACAAGATCAAGGGCGTGGCCATCACGCAGCAGGGTGAGTCGCGTGTCGAGGAACGGTTCGAGAAGCGGACGGATCCTCGAAATCAAACGTACTACTGGCTGGACGGCCAGTTTCGTTTACAGGAACCAAAGAATGAGGCGGACGCGGCCAAAGTGAGCGATGGGTATGTCTCGATCACGCCGGTGCAGTACGACCTGACCGCCTATCCCGCGATCGACCTGCTCAAGGGCTGGAAGCTCCAGCCCTAAGGTCCCCGCTACCGCACCGGGTTGCGCAGCACGCCGATTCGCTCGACCTCGGCTTCGACCACGTCGCCGGGGTGCAGGTATTCGGGCGGTTTGCGACCGTCGCCAACGCCCTGCGGCGTCCCGGTTGAGATGCAATCCCCCGGCTCGAGCGTCATTCCCGCGGAGAGGTCGGCGACGATCCGCGCCACAGAGAAGATCATGTCGCTGGTGTTGCTATCTTGCTTGGCCGTGCCATTCACCGACAACCGGAGCCGCAGTCGTTGCGGATCCGGGATCTCGTCGGCGGTGATGATCACCGGGCCCATCGGGCAGCTGCCATCCAGGCTCTTCCCCTTGAACCACTGGGAGGTGCGGAACTGCAACTCGCGCGCGGAGATGTCGTTGACGACGGTGTAGCCGAAGACGTGATCAAGGGCTCGCACTTCAGGAATGTCCCGGCCCCCGATTCCGATGATGACGCCCAGCTCGACTTCCCAGTCGAGCCGCGTGGTCAGCCCCTGCGGATAAGGGATGGCCTCACCGGGTCCGATGATGGTGGTGGGCGGCTTTGTGAAGTAAATCGGCGCCGGCGGTGGAGGGCTGCCGGATTCCGCGGCGTGGGCCGCAAAGTTTTGACCGAGGCAAACGACGTCCTTGCGCGGCCGCGGAATTGGCGCGTGCCAGCGGATCCGATCTGATGCATAGGCGAGGCCGGCCTCCGCGTCCTGCGCCAGGTCATGGCTTTCAAGTTCCGACGAGAAGCGGCGGCACAGGTCTGCCGCGTGGCGCCAGGCCGCTGCCCCGGCGTCGAGCAAGCCCAGCATGTCCGACGGCAGACGCAAGCCGTCATGCAGATGCGAATAGCGGGCCAGGTCGAGCACCGCGCGCCCGCAGTCGGCGCCGAGCCGGGGTGGGCCGGGCTCGACCGAGTAGCTGCACAGCCTCATCCGGACCGATGGCCCCGGGCACCTTCCATGGCCTGCCACACCTTTTGCGGGGTACAGGGTGGATCGATTTCGGTGACGCCCAGGGGGCTGAGCGCATCGACCACGGCGTTGACGACGGCCGGCGTCGAGCCGATCGTGGCGCTCTCACCCACGCCCTTGACACCAAGCGCGTTGATGGGGCTGGGCGTGATCGTACGGTCGAGCACAAAGCTCGGCAGGTCCGGGGCGGTCGGAATCATGTAGGTTGTCAGGTTACCGCTGAGCAGCGACCCATCGTCGCCATAGGAGATCTCTTCGTAGAGGGCCTGCGCGATACCCTGCGCCAGGCCACCGTGCACCTGACCCTCCACGAGGAGGGGGTTGAGAACCCGGCCACAGTCGTCGACCGAGATGTACCGGCGCAATCCAACCGCCCCCGTTTCTGGATCGACCTCAACCACGGCGACGTGCGCTCCAAACGGGAAGACCATCCCAGGCGGCTGAAAGAAGCGGGTCGACTCGAGGCCGGCCTCGATGTCCTTGGGCCGCGCGCCGCCGTAGGCAGTCTTCGCGATCTCCACAAACGTCACACCCCGGTCCGGAACGCCGCGCACCCGCCACTGTCCATCCGACACCACGATGTCCGCCGGCGCCGCCTCGAGCAAGTGGGCCGCCAGCCGGCGCGCCTTTTCGGCAACCTCGCCGGCGGCCAAGTGCACCGCCGTTCCGCCAACGGCCGCGCTTCGGCTCCCGAAGGTGCCGAGGCCGACCGGGACGGTCGCGGTGTCGCCATGCCGGACAACGACCCGATCCATGGCGATACCGAGCTCGCCGGCAACCAGCTGCGCCCACGCCGTTTCGTGGCCCTGACCATGGGGAGAGGTGCCGGTCACGACGGTGACGGTCCCATCGGCGTTGGCCCGCACCGTCGCGCTTTCGAACAAGTCCCCATCCGGCCCAAAGCCGGCCATCTCGACATACGATGCAATGCCGATGCCCATCAGCCGGCCAGCCTGGCGCGCCTGCTGCTGCTCGGCGCGGAGCTGCTCGTAGCCGGCGACCGACAGTGCGCGCTCGAGGGCCGCGGCGTAATTGCCGCTGTCGTACAGCTCGCCGCTGATACTCGCGGTCGGTTCGTCGAAGGCGGGCAGCAGGTTGCGCCGTCGCATCTCCGCGGGGTCGATGCCAAGCTCGCGTGCCGCGAGATCGATCATCCGCTCGATCAGGAAGATCGCCTCCGGCCGGCCGGCTCCCCGATAGGCGGCGATGGGGGTCTTGTTCGTGTACACGCTCCGAATGTCCACCTGCAGTGCCGGCATCCGGTAGCAACCACTCAGGAGGCGACGGGTCAGCCGGGGAAGTCCGACGCCCATCGGGTAGGCGCCGAGGTCGGCGGTCAGCCGCACCTTGAGGCCGCGCAGGGTTCCATCCGCATTCACCGCCAGTTCCGCATCGTGGATCTGGTCTCGCCCGTGGGTGGTGGCCTGCAGGTGTTCGCTGCGCTCTTCGACCCATTTCACCGGACGGGCCAATCGCAGTGCGGCCCATGCCGTAAGGAGTTCTTCGGGATAGACCGACAGTTTTGCGCCGAAGCCGCCGCCGACTTCGGGAGCGATCACCCGCACCGCGGACTGGGGTAGGTCGAGGAAGGTCGCCAGCTCGTCACGGACGCCATGCGGAATCTGGGTCGCCGACCATACTGTGACCGAAGGCTCCCAGCGGTTGGCGATGGCGAGCACGCCGCGCGGCTCGATGGGGACGCCGGCCAGCCGCTGGTTGCGAATGCGAGCGCGCACGACGCGGTGGGCACCCGTAAACGCCGCCTCGACATCGCCCCAGATCCGGGTCGACTCGTCGGCGACATTCGTGCCCAGGCTGTCATGGACGATTGGGGCGTCAGCGGCGGCCGCCGCTATCGGATCGGTGACGGACGGTCGGGGGTCGAGCTCGACCACGACTCGATCGGCCGCATCGCGGGCCTCCTCGCGGGTTTCCGCGACGATGAAAGCGATCAGGTCGCCGCTGAAGCACGCCTGGTCACTGTTGAGAAGGGGACGTTGCGGGAGCCGGCTCCCCTTCGGTCCGCTTGCCGGGAAGGCCGGCGCATCCCTCAATTCGGCGGCGGTGATCACGTCGATTACCCCGGGCGCGGATCGAGCGTCGGCCACGTCGACCGCTTTGATGGTGGCGTGCGGGAGGTAGCTGCGCACGAAAACCAGGTGGCAGAGGCCCGGCGGGCGGAGGTCATCGACGTAGGTGCCGGCGCCCGTGATCAGTCGAGGGTCCTCACGACGGCGCACCCGCGCCCCCAGGCCATACGCGAGCGCCACGCCTCAAGCTTACGGGAGCCCTCCGCTCGGCTCGGCTTCGCCCGATGCACACAACCGATAATTCGGTCGGACAATGAGATGCCCTGGCCGTCCCCTGCACGGCGTTGCCCTAATGGCGCTGGCTGCCGTTCTCCTGGCTGGCTGTGACAGCCAATCCGCCATTCCGAAAGACAAACTCAGCACCCTGGTCCTGAGCCAGAAGGACATGCCGTCGGGCTTCTCCGAGTTCTACAACGGTGCGCAGGTGCGGCTCGATAACCAGGGCACGGTCCGCTCCGACGCCTCGCGCGACGGACGGGAAGGTGGCTGGATCGCTCGGCTGCGCCGGGATGATTCCGGCCAGACCCAGGGCCCCCTGGTGATCGAATCGCGCGCCGACCTGTTCAAGGATTCGGGCGGCGCCAGGTCGGACCTCGCCGCCTATCGCGTGCTGTTCTCGCGAACGAGCGGCAGTGAGCTCAAGACCGTGGCGGTTTCCGGTATCGGGGACGAGGCCGTCGGCATCACGTTTACCCAGCCGGGGAGTCGCCCCCTTCGCTTTTACCGGATCGCCTGGCGCTACCGGAACGCGACGGCCTCCGTCCTGATCGAGGGCTTCGATGGCGAGCTCAGCCTCAACGATGCGGAGTCCCTGGCACGCAAGCAGGAAACGCGGATGGAGAGCGCCGGCTAAGCGTCGCAAGGCAAACCGTTGAAATCCCCCGGTAGTCGCGCATATACTTTCGGCAAAGCGGACTGGGCTGTCGGTTAATTCCTCGATAGGGGAAGGGAGAGACATGAAGGTTGGGGTTCGAAGCCTCGCGGCCAAACGACGCCTTGGCATCCTCGCGGCAGTTGCGGCAATCGCCAGTTTCGTCCTCACTGGTGGCTCCGCCTATGCGGTCAACCCACCCTTTTTCGATGACCAAGGGGACCAGCTGGTCTCCGGGGCCCTGGACTTCAGAGACGTCAGCGGTGGCACCAATGTCACCGAGTGTCCGCAAGCCGGATTATCCGGCGACCGGGCTCATCCGCTTGACAAGCGGGCCGGGGACCGAGCCGAGCAAAAGAGCACCGGAAACGACCGGCGCCTGAACCAGGACTTCGCCTGCTTCCCGCAGGATGAGACGGCCGTCGACCAGAATCCGAAGGCCCCGAGAAACTACCTGGCCGGCGCCAATGACTACCGAATGGGCTGGGGTACGTCGGGCTTCTACGCCACGACCGACGGCGGCGCCCACTGGTACGACGGGATCACGCCGTTCCCATCGCTGCCGAGCGGCGACAACCTCGACGGCGGCGGCGACCCCGTCACGCTCTTCGATCGGGGTGGCGTTGCCTACTACGCCCAGATCAACTTCAACCGGACCGACGACACCAGCGGCGTCTGGGTCAACCGGTCGACCAACGGCGGCTTCACCTGGACCCGACCGTGCGTCGCGATCGGGCCAATCGGACCGCCGGCGCAGGAGCACGGCGTCTGCGGCGGGGCCGGGGACGTGCGGCAGCCAGGAGACGGCACTGTCGGTTTCATTCAGGACAACGACAGCACGCTAAATGGAAGCGTGCCGGCCTTCGACAAGGAATGGATCACGGCGGGCCCACGGCCGGCGGGTGTTGCGGCGACCTGCTTCACCCCATTCACACACACCCCGACGGCGTGTGCCGAGGGGACGGTGGGCACTGACCGGCTGTACGTGACGTACTCGCTGTTCTCCGGCGCCGGTAGCGCCCAGATCTTCCTGAGCTACTCGGATGACCAGGCCCGGTCGTGGTCGGCGGCTCGATACATCGCCGGCAGCGGCCCGTTCTGCTTCTTCTTCGGAGGCAACTGTCGCGACAGCCAGGGCTCGCAGCCGACGGTGAACCCAACGACGGGTCAACTGTGGGTCGGCTTCATCAACGGCGACACCATCGACGAGGACCAGTACCTGGTCGTAACCTCAACAGACGGCGGCCAGACCTTCTCGCCACCCTCGCGCGTCGACACGCTCTACGACGTCAACTTCCCCCGCGGCGTCAACGGTCGCGCCGACTGCACGGCCCGCGGCCAGGGTTCGACCAGGGCGGTCCCGACGAACAGCTGCTTCCGTTACGACCCCATCTTCAACTCGATAGTCGCCGATAAGCGCGGCGGGGAATTCGCGAACGACGTCTACGTCGTGCTGGCCGACAACCGTAACGGCACGATCCGCGACTCGAACACCGACATCTTCCTGTACAAGTCGACCGATGGCGGGAGCACCTGGATCGGACCTAGCCGGGTGAACAACGACCGCTCCGATACGCCGGCAAACCGCGATTGCGGGCGTCTACCCGAAAGCATCCGTGGTAATGCAGCGAATTGCGTCGAACAGAACTTCGGAGCTGACCAGTTCTTCCCGTTCGTCACGATCACCAACGACGGCGTGCTAAATGTGACCTTCCATGACCGACGGCTTGACACCGATTCGCCGGTCGCGGGTGGTGCCTGGCCGACAAGCAAGACCGAAGTCGGGAACTACCTCGTCTGGTACTGGGGCGCGCAATGCAAGATCACCCAGACGCAGACCGTCAGCCAGACCACGACTGGTCCCGTCCCAAGTGGCGCCTCCCAGTGCGTCGCGCCCGAAGCGGTGGTGAATCCCACAGTGGCGACTGGTTTCAATCCAGGCGCCGGCCCCATCCCCGGCAACGGCCAGAATTCGGCAACCTTGCCGTTCCGCAACTTCCAGATCTCCGACCTCGGGACGAATTTCGACTACTCGTTCCGTGCCGGGATCTTCGCCGGCGACTACAGCGGCAACACCTCCGGTCCGACCGTCAACGGCGACAGCGACGGCAACCAGGCGATGGCAGTCTGGACCGACGCCCGGAACGGACGCGGTTCCGGCGCCCCGACCTCCTTCCAGCCTGGACGCAACCCCATCTGTGAGCAGTCGGACGCGTTCTTCCAGAAGTACAACTCCGAGAATGGTGGCCGTGGCTCGAAGGGCAACGCGAGCGATAGTGATGTCTTCCTGGTCGCGCCGTGTCCCGGCGACATCCAGGAGAGGGGGATCGGAAACCACTAGATCCTACGGCCGGTTGTTCCTGACCCGACTCGAAAAACAGAGAGCCTCCTCGGCGGGAGGCTCTCTGTTCAGACCGATCCTGATCCTGCTTGCATTCGCCTGGATCCTCGCCTCCTGCGGCCGGGTGGCGCCCGGTGGCATCAATCCGCCGAGTTCGGCGCCGGCCGCAACCAGCACGCCGCTCCAGACGCCGGCCTCAACTGACCGTTGCACGGCTGGCGTCTCGGCCAGTGGTTCTGGCAAGCCGAATGCGTTGCCGCCCGGCTGCATGCCTCAGTAGGGGCGAGGTCGAGGCCAGCCCGGCCGAGCAGGGCTTACTCGGGCAGGCAGAGCGGAACGGGAAACTGCTTGCCCGAGGTGGAGCTGGCGCCGCGAGGGCTCACCCCGCCGGCCGCGGAGCCGTCCGTACAACGATCGGGAGGAGCGACCGGCTGGACCACGTTCGGCGTTACCGTCCCCGGGCGTGCAACGCTAGCTGGTGACGGACGGGCACCCTTGGTAATCGGGGGGTTGACGCGATTGACCTCCGAATCGGCGTTCGCGGCCTGGATGGCCTGGACGGCGCCAGCGTTCGCCGACTCGCGCATGTTGGTCGAGCCGGTCGAGCCGGCCGCGGTTCCGCACGCCGTCAGCACCGCCGCCGAGATCAGGATCGCCGGAAGCCGCTTCACTGCACCTTTATAACGGAGCAATCACCCTTGACTCACGGCTTGGACGGAGCGTCAAATCGCGGCCGCCTTGACCTGGGCGCTCAGTCGGCCGGCCAGGGGATCGACGCCGCAGGCCTCGCGCAGGGCGCGCTCGATGTAAACCCGGGTCATCCGCTTGCGCCAGTAGTGGCTCAGGTCGGTGTTATCCAGGGGCCGCGCCGGTTTATCAGCCGCATCGGCCACCTCGGCGATCAACGCGTCATCGGGACGCCTCCCATTGAGTGGCGCGAGAAAAGCCGTGATCTCGACGGGGCGTGACCCGACCGCGCCGAGCGCACCGCGGGCCGCCCGCACCATCCCATCGTCCCAGCTGAGCGCGACCGCCACTCCGAGGATCGGGAAGTCGAATGCCGGCCGGCGACGCAGCTTCCAGTACGCGCTGGTCATCCGTGCTTCCGACCCCGGAACCTCCACAGAGACGATCACCTCATCGGCGCGCTTGGTCGTGTAGTCGATGCCGTCATCCTTGTAGAGTTCGTGGGCGCGAACCCGACGGTCGCCGCCGACGCCGTGCAAGGTGACGGTGGCGTCGAGGGCAAGCGCAACCGGCGCGCTGTCCGACGATGAGACCGCCCAGCAGCGGGGCGAGCTGCGCGCCACGAGACAGATGTCGCCATCTTTCTTGAGGCAGAAGCCGGCGGCTTTCCTCCAGCTATAGGTCTGGTTGTAGTAGTTGCAGCGCGGGTCGACGAGCAGGTTGCCGCCGAGGGTTCCCATACAGCGGACCTGCGGGGTGGACACCTGGTCGCACGCCTGGGCGAGCGCGCGATAGGCGCCGTCGAGCGCGGGATGGTGAGCCAGCTCATCGAGGGTCACGCCGGCCCCGATGGTCACCCCGCGTTCGCCGTCGCCGTCGATCAACCGCATGCCAGGAAGCGCGTTCAGGCTGATCAGCGCGGGCACATCGAACTGCCGGCGCTTCAGATTCGGCACCAGGTCCGTCCCGCCTGCGATAAACATCGACCCGGGATTGGACGACGCCATGGCCGACGCCTCCTCCACCGATCTCGGTCGCAGGTAGCGCAGGCGCGGCAGCCGCAACACCTACTTACCCTTCCACTCTTCCGGGACTTCGGCCTTGATCAAGGGCGGAAAGCTGAAGGTCGGCACTGATTTCGGCCCGACTCGCCTGTCCCGCTCGTTCAGGGCTTTTAGCACCTTTTCCGGCGTGATCGGGATCTCATCGATGCGAATGCGCAGCGCGTCGTACACGGCGTTGGCCACCGCCGGGATCACCGGCAGCAGCGGTCCCTGCCCCGCCTCCTTCGCGCCAAACGGCCCCTCGCGATCGATGGTCTCAACCAGGTAGGTGTGCATGACCGGCGCCTCCAGCGCGGTCGGGCTCTTGTACTCGAGCAATGAAGGGAACTTGTGTAATCCGAGGCGGAACGTCTGCTCTTCCATCAATGCCTCGCCCAGGGCCATGTAGACGCTGCCCTCCACCTGGCCGATGACCAGCATGGGGTTGATGGCGCGGCCGACATCGTGAGCGATCCAGACCTCGGGGACCTTGACTTCACCAGTCTTGAGGTCGCAGTCGACCTCGACCACCGCCGCCGAGTACGAATACGCTGGGCTGGGACCGACCCCGGATCCCTTGTACGGTCCGGCGAGATTGGGGGGCGTATAGCTGCCGCTGCCGGTTACCACCCCGCCTTGCGCTTCGGCGCGCTGCACGGCCTGGGCGAAGGTCAGCCCATCGGCAGGCCGGTCGCTGCGGTAGATCCGGTGGTCGCGCGCCGTGAGGTCAGCGGCGTCGCAATGCAGGGCGTTGGCAACAGCCCGGAAGAGCCGGTCGCGCACGCTTTCCGCAGCGGCCTTCGCGGCATTGCCGGCCATGAACGTCACCCGCGAGGAGTAGCTGCCGAGATCGATCGGCGTGAGGTCGGTGTCTCCCGTGCTCAGCTGGATATCGTCGAGGGCAACCCCGAGGACTTCGGCCACGATCGCCGCCAGGATGTGGTCCGACCCCTGGCCGATGTCGATCGCCCCACAGAGCAGAAGGACACCGCCATTTCGGTCGAGCTTGAGCTGGACCTCGGAGTGGGGCATGTCGTTCCAATAGATGGCGGTGCCCGCGCCGCTCAGGTAGGAACTGACGGCAAAGCCGAGGCCACGCCCCTTCGGCATCGAGGTTCGGCGCCGGAGAAAGCCGGAGCCGTCGACAACCTTATTAATACAGTCCTCAAGCCCGCAGCTCGTGATTCGCAGCCAGTTGACGGTGCGCGAGTCGGGTGCCGGCAGGTTGCGCCGGCGCAGCTCGACCGGATCGACCCCGAGCTCTTCAGCGGCTTTGTCGAAATGGATCTCCAGCGCAAACCGCGGCTGCGGTGTGCCGTGCCCGCGCTTCGGGCCGCAGGGCGGCTTGTTGGTGAAGAGCCGCACGGCTTCGAACCGGTATCGGGGGATGGCGTAGGTGGTCGCCTGCAGGGCGCCCGTGTAGTAGGTACTTGCGACGCCGTAGCTGCCGTAGCCGCCGCCATCGAGGAAGCTCTGAAATTGCATGGCGGTAATCCGACCGCCGCGTGTGAACCCTGTCTTGACCTTCATTAGCACCGGGTGGCGGCCTCGATGGGCGTAGAAAACCTCCTCACGGGTAAGGGTGATCTTGACGGGGCGCCCGGTCGCCATGGCGAACTTGGCGGCGACGAGCTCGTGCGAGAAGATGTCGCTCTTCCCGCCGAATCCTCCCCCGTTGGGGGTGGCGATCACGCGGATGCGACTCATCGGCAGCTCGAGTACCTTGCCCAGCGCGCGATGCACGTAGTGCGGGGTCTGCGACGAAGTCCAGAGCGTGAGCTTGCCGTCAGCGGCATACTGGGCGACCGCGGCGTGCTGCTCCATCGGGAGATGTGTGTTGCCTTCGAAGAACACCGTGTCTTCTCGAACGTACTCAGCGACACGCATGGCGGCGTCGGTGTCGCCGAACTCCAGGGCCACGGCCTTGTGCACGTTCGAGCTGCCGTGGATCGGCTCGCCCTGGGCCGCAAGCGCCTCCTGGATCGACATCGCATGCGGCAGCTCCGTAAACTGCACGTCGATCAAGCCAAGCGCCTCGTCGGCGATCCACTCGTCAGTGGCGGCCACGGCCGCGATCGGATCGCCCACGTACCGAACTTTCTCGCGGGCGAGCGCCTCCTCGTCCTGGCTGACCGGGAGGATACCGAACTTTACCGGTAGGTCATCTCCGGTGAGGACGGCCAGCACTCCGGGAAGTTCTCGCGCTGCGCTTGTATCGACGCGCAAAACACGGGCGTGGGGATACGGACTACGCAGGATCCGGCCGAACAGCATTCGCGGCAGGGACAGGTCGTCGGCGAACTTTGTCTGGCCGCTGACTTTGGCGTAGGCGTCGGGTTTGGTCAGCGACTTGCCTACGACGGAAAATGCCTCAGCCATCGCTGCCCCTCGACGCCGCCAGCTCGACCGCCTCGAAGATCTTGAGGTACCCGGTGCAGCGGCAGAGGACGCCGGAAAGCGCCTGCTTGATCATCTCCCGCGAGGGTCGGGGCTCACGGTCGAGGAGCGCCTTGGCGGTCAGCAGCATGGCCGGCGTGCAGTAGCCGCACTGGGCGGCACCGAGCTCGGCGAAGGCGACCTGAAGCGGATGCGGTTCGCGGCCTCGCGCCATTCCTTCGATGGTCGTGACCTCGCGGCCTTCCAGATCGAGCGGCATGGCCAGGCACGATAGGAACGGTTTCCCGTCGACCAGCACGCCGCAGGTCGAGCACTCGCCCAGCTCGCACCCGTGCTTGGTGCCGGTCAGACCCAGATCTTCGCGAAGGACCTCGAGCAGGGTCTTATAGGGCAGCACCATGATCGCGGTGTCTTCGCCATTGACGCGCAGGCGCACCTCCACCTTGTCCGCGATCGACACGTCCCTACTTTACGGGCTGGCTAGAACGGGAGGCGCGGAAGCTGAATCTCGACGAGCCGCGGTCTCGACCGCAGCGGGGGCTCGACCATCGTTGTGCGGGCGCATTCCTCGGGCGCGACTTCGGGCCGAAGCCCGCTGAAGATCGGAAAGCGTAACTGTCCCTTGAGATCCCACTCACTGAATTTCACAGCGACCACGATTTTGGGCTGGACCCAGCAGATCCGGTCGTCCATCCACCGTGGATCGTCCGGGGCGCTCCCACCGGCCAGACCGTCCAGCGCCTTGCGCAGGGCTGAAGAGGTGGCATTGTCGAAGCCGCCCACCACCCGACCAGCTGGGTGGAGGGTTCGCCCATCGTAGGTCGCCACGATCAGCGCCTCGAGCAGGCGATCGCCGGCCTCAGGAATGAAACCGATGACAACGAAATCCTGGTGGCGGACCGCCTCGATCAGCAACCAGTCCGGGTGGCGCTGGCCCGCCCGGTAGGGACTGTCGAACCGTTTGGCGATCACCCCTTCAAGGCCCTTCTCTCGCGCCGCGTCGAAAAATGCCAGCCCATCGTCGGCGACCGGTTCCACCACATAGATTCGCCCAGAAGACTGAAGCAGATCGTTCAGGCGGGGGCGCCGGCGTACGAGCGGCTCTTTCAGCCAGGACCGGCCGCGCAGGTAAAGGAGGTCGTGGACGACGTACGTGACCGGATGGGCGGCTGCCACGCGGGCCACCGCCTCGGGGCGTGCTGCCTGCTGGCGTCTCGCCAGCGCAACCGAATCCGGTCGACCCTCCGGATCGGTCACAATCAGTTCGCCGTCAACAATGGTTTCCGGGGGAAGCAGGTCGGCCAGCACCTGCACCTCGGGGTATCGTCCGGTCAGGTCCAGCAGGGTTCGGCCCCAGATGCCGACGCGGCCACGGTCGACGGACGCCAGCGCGCGCACACCGTCCCAGGCGACGTCGAAGGCATAGTCCGCCGAATCGAATGGTGCGGCCGCGGCCATGGGAAGCATCGGCCGCAGGCGGTCGGGCAGGGCCCGCTCGAAGGGCAGGTCGAGCTCAACCGTTTGCGGACGAGACGGCATGCTAGCCGGAATGTACTACGAGATGCTATGCCGTGCGACGCCGGGCTGCGGGGCGGGCCGCCGAGGTTTTGGCGGCCACCTTGACCTTTGCGGCTTTCGATGCTGCCGGCCGGGCGGCCGGCTTCTTGCCTTGCTTGGTTGCCTCGACCGATGCCTTCAGCGCGGCCATCAGGTCCATGACGCGGGGTTCGGGGGCGGCAGCCGGCGTCATCACCTGCAGCCCCTTCATCTTCTGGTCGACGATCTGCTGGAACGCCGCCTTGTAGTCGTCGGTGTAACGCTCTGGCTGAAAGCTGTCGGTCAGGTTGTCGATCAGGGAAGTCGCCATCGCGACTTCCTTGTCACTGATCTTGACGTTCTGCGGCAGATTGAGCTCCTCGGTCGAGCGGATCTCGTCGGGCCAGTTGAGGGTGTTGCAGAGTAACGTGCTGCCTTCGACCTGGATCAGGGACAGATGCTCACGATCGCGCAGGGCGATCTTCGCGACGGCTACCTTATTGGTATCTTCCAGCGCCCGCTTCAAGAGGAAGAACGGTTTGACCCCGACGTCCTCCGGCTCCAGGTAATACGCGCTCTTGACGTACAAACCGAGCGGAACCTCGTTGCGCTCGACGAACTCGACGATGTCGATCGTCTTGGTGGTCTTCAGCGGCAACTTATCGAGGTCTTCTTCGGCGATGATGACGAACTGGTTCTTTCCGACCTCGTATCCCTTCAGTACCTCATTGAAGGCCACCACGTGGTCGTCGGTGGGGCAATGCCGTTGCTGCTTGATCGGCAGCTGGCAATGGGGGCAGAGCTGCCGGAACGAGACCGCGCTATGTGCCTCGGTGGCGAGGTACATGCGGATCGGGATGGCTACCATCCCGAAACTGATCGCGCCCCGCCACATCGACCGGGCCATGCTGATGCCTCCTTTGCTGAGTTGCCCGGATTATACCGCCGGTTGGGTAGGAGCTCGAAAAGATGTTCGGACCTGCACGGCCAGCCGCTCCGCATAGAGGGGGCCAAGCCGTTCATGCTTGAAATAGACGTAGACGTCTCGGCCGCCCTCCAGGTAGCCCGTGATTCGCTGGCTCCACGCGGTGAGCCGCTGCGGCGAGTACGTCTCCCGTCGCAACCGCAGGTAGATGAAGGCGCCGCGGCCAAGCGGACCAGGCTCCGCCTCGCCATCGCCATGGACCAGAGCTGCGCCCATCCGCTCGATCAGGTTGGCGACCTCGGGCGTGTGCCAGGATCGGTGGCGAAACTGGAACGCCACCCGCCACCCGCCGGGCAGCAGCGGGACGATCCGCGGAAGCCGGCTTTCGTCGAATGGCGCGGTTGGCGGAAACTGGAAGAGCAGCGGACCCAGCCGCTCACCGAAGCCGGCAGCCTCGAGCGCCAGCACGCGGACCGCTTCCTCCAGGTTGGGCATGCGCCGGTTGTGCGTGATGCGCCGGTGCGCCTTGACGGCGAATCGAAAGTCCGGCGGAACCGCGGCCACCCAACCGGCAACGACGTCTTCGGGCTGGGTCCGATAGAACGTGGTATTGACCTCCACCGTCCTCAACCGACCGGCGTAGTAGCCGAGCATGTCCGTGGCCTTGAGGCCCTTCGGGTAGAAGCTGCCGCGCCACCCGGTGTAGGAGAAACCCGATGTTCCGACGAACAGCTGCCCGCTCGCCGGCATTCAGCGCTGTCCCTTTAGATGTTGGGGACGCCCTTGATGAGTCCCATGAACTCGGCGCGGGTCTTGGGATCGGCCTGAAAGATGCCCAACACACAGCTGGTGAAAACCCGACTGTTTTGCTTTTCGACCCCGCGCATCTTCATGCAGAGGTGATCGGCCTCGACCACGACGGCGACGCCGACCGGCTGGAGGTATTTCTGGAGGCACTCGGCGATCTGACGCGTCATCCGCTCTTGCACCTGCAGGCGTCGGCTGTAGAGCTCCACCAGGCGCGGCATCTTGCTGAGACCGACCAGCCGGCCGCTAGGGATGTAGCCGATGTGCACCCGGCCGAAAAACGGCAGCAGGTGATGCTCGCAGAGCGAGTACATCTCGATGTCCTTCACCACGACCATGTCCTTGTAGGTCTCCGTAAAGGTGGCATCCCCGAAGACGTCGTCCACGGTCATGCGATAGCCGCGGGTGAGGAACTCGAGGCTCTCCTTGACTCGTTCCGGCGTGTCGCGCAGGCCTTCCCGCGAGGGATCTTCGCCGAGCAGGATCAGCTGATGCCGGACCAGCGCCTCCATCGAAACCGCATCCCCAAGACGGTCGGCTGGCTGCGCCATGGCTCAATTATGGACAGAACAAGGCGGCGGGCCGCCGGCCGAGTGGTCAGCTGATGACGTTCATCGGGTCCTGGGGGAATTCGCGCAGGTAGGCCTGCATCGCCACCCAGAGCGCCTTCACCGAAATCGTCTGAAAGTCCGGTCCACGATATCCCGCCAGCGGCGAGGGCGTCTCGGCATAGGTGATGGTGTCGAGCGCGGGGTCGTTGTGGCTGAAGTCGAAGGCAAAGACCGTGATCATGTGGGTGGCGTTCCAGTGGTTCCAACCCGGCATCGTCTTCGTCATGGTTTGCAGCATGACGGGCACACCATGGCCGAAGCTCACGATCGCCTGCTGGTCGAGGATGTCCTGCACGATCCGGGCCTGCACCTCGTCGAGCGTCGTGACGTGCGCGGCCTGGTAGCGGGGCTGCCCAAGGACGGGGAGCACCATCGGGTTGAGAAACTGGTTGATGCCGTTCGTCGCGTCGGCGCCGTACTCACCGCGGTTGGGATTCAGCTTTGACGCGCGGGCGACGGTTTCGATGTCCGGCACTTCGGACATCCAGGCCGAGAGGAGGACCTGGGTGGCGCCTGCTCCGCAGTAGTTCCGGTGGGCCCAGTCACCCGGCTCGTGGTAGCCGCGAACTTCCACCGCTCCCTGGCTGGTCGAGACCTGGCCGACCGTGACCGAAGGCTGCGGTTCGGGGGTGGGCGAGACCTTGGGGAAGTTGTAGGCGAGTGCCACCGGCCCAATCGGGCGCGTATTCACCTGAGCACCAAAGCACGAGGGGAGGAGCGCGGCGAATGCCATCGCCAGCGCAATTTTGATTACTCCCTGTGACATTTTGGTCTCATCCTAGCAGTGACGGTATCAGCTGGCCAGACCCTGCGGCCGGTTGTTACAACGGTGCCCACCCCCGCATGGTTACCAGCGACCTCCAGTATGGCGAGTCGTGCGCCGCGACTTCGGTCCTTATAGCGCCGCTGTCACACTATCGTAATATGGAACCAGGTGTTCAGCAGGAAAGCTGCTCGGCAGCAGCGGCGCCCCACGAGCGACATCCAGGACCCACTACGGGCCCGGGTCAGGCCAATCCCAGAACCCTCTAGAGAGGAGCTGGCCAAACAGGACAGCACGACGTCTGGCCTTGCCGCCGGGGGGACGCCCGATGCCGGACGGACGACGCTCGACGAGGCGCGCCGCAAGGGTCCCATCGGGTGGCTCCAGCTACTGGGACCCGGCTTGATCACCGGGGCGAGCGATGACGATCCGAGCGGCATCGGCACCTACACGCAGGTCGGCAGCCACTTCGGCTATGGGCTCCTCTGGACGGCCCTCTTGACGTTTCCACTCATGAGCGCGGTCCAGGAGTTGTGCTCGCGAATCGCGTTGCAAACCGGCGTCGGCCTGGGCATCAGCCTGCGGCGCAAGTTCCCAGGCTGGCTGGTCGGCCTCGCCATTGCCGGTTTGCTGGCCGCCAACACCTTCAACGTTGGCGCCGACCTCGGCGCCGTGGCGGCCGCCGGCGAGCTGCTTTCCGGCGGGCTGGTCAAGACGATCTGGCTCATCATTCCCGTCGCCGCGCTGATCCTGAGTCTGCAGTTCCTCGTCAGCTACGCGACCATCTTCAAGATCTTCAAGTGGTTGACGCTGGCGCTGTTTACGTATGTCGTTACCGCATTCCTTACGCATCCGCCGCTGGCGACCCTGGTGAAGGCGACCTTCGTTCCACACGTGGAGCTGTCGAAGGACTTCATCATGGCGCTCGTCGCGGTGTTGGGGACGACGATCTCCCCTTATCTCTTCTTCTGGCAAGCGTCTTCGGAAGTGGATGAATTGAAAGCCGCCGGCGCGACCAGGCCATTGACGGGCCGGCGTGGGCTTCGGCTCAAGGAGTTGCACGCCGCGCGCCTCGATATTTTCATCGGGATGGCCTTCTCCAACCTTGTCATGTTCTTCATCATCCTGACCTCGGCCGCGGTCCTTCACGCCCATGGCAAGACCAATGTCGAGACGGCCAGCCAGGCAGCGGCCGCATTGGCTCCACTCGCCGGTCCATTCGCGTTCGTGCTATTCGCGCTGGGGATAATCGGCAGCGGTCTTCTGGCTGTGCCGATCCTCGCGGCTTCCGCAAGTTACGCGCTCAAGGAATTCCTCGGTCTGCGCGGCGACCTGGCGAGCAAGCCACGCTACCGCCCCACCTTCTACATCATGCTGGCGGCGGCCACGATCGCGGGCGTGGCCATGAACTTCATGCACCTCGACCCGATTCGCGCCCTCTTCGTCACCGCTGTGATCAACGGCATCGTGGCCCCGCCGCTGCTCATCCTGATCATCCTGCTGGGCGCCGATCACCGGATCATGAAGCGCCACGCCAGCGGCAGGCTCAGCCTGGCATTGACGGGGATCGCCGCCGGCCTGATGACGCTGGCGGCGATTGCCCTGTTCGGCACCATGGTTGCGGGGTGATCGAGCGCTAACCGGTGGCGCGAGGCCGAAGTCGAAGTTCTTAGTCTCTTCTCATCCCGACGTGCTTTGATGGTGGCGAGTGTCCGAACAACCGCACGTGCTCGTGGTCGACGATGATGCGAAGATTGCCGCCGCGCTTCGCCGGGCCCTGATCTACGAGGGGTACCAGGTCGAGGTGGCGCCCGACGGCCACATCGCGCTCGCTCGGGCACGCGATCGCATGCCCGACCTGGCAATCCTCGACATCATGATGCCCGGCATCGACGGGCTGGAGGTCACCCGCCGACTCCGTGCCGAGGGGGACGTTCCGATTCTGCTGCTCACGGCACGGGACGGGATGGCCGACCGGGTCAAGGGCCTGGACACCGGCGCCGACGATTACCTGGTAAAGCCCTTCGCCTATGAGGAGCTCCTGGCGCGCGTCCGGGCGCTGCTTCGCCGGCGGGCGCCCCGGGCCCGCCGCACCCTTCGCTATGCAGACGTCGTGATGGATCTCGCCACTCGCGAGGTCAGGCGCGCCGACCAGCCGATCACCACCACCGCGAAGGAGTTCGACCTTCTTCAGCATTTCATGCGCAACCCGGGCCAGGTTCTGCGGCGCGAACAGCTACTGGACGCGGTCTGGGGTTTCGACTTCGGCGCCAGCAGTAACGTGGTCGACGTCTATGTCGGCTACCTGCGGCAGAAGCTGGAGCAAGGCGGCCGGCCGCGGCTGCTGCAAACGGTGCGCGGGGTTGGGTACATCCTTAAGGAGGAATGAACCATCTATCGGTGATCGCGTCCGGGTCGCTGAACGCCTGACCCCAATTCGCCGTTCCCTGATTCACGTCTGGCGATGGCTCGACCTCCAGACGGCTCTTCGCCGGCGCCTCCCGATCCGCGGTCGGATCGCGCTGTTTGGTGCGGTGGTCGTCGCGGTGACGGTTGTGATCTTCAGCGGCCTGGTTTACGTGGTGGTGCAGCGGAGTTTGGTCACGCAGCAGGACGGCGTCCTCCAGCGAGGAGGCGATCGTGCCTGGACCGTTCTGGCGTCGGGCGGGCGGGTCCTACCCGGCCGAAATTTCTTTCCGCCGGACTTGAACAACAGCTCGGAACCCTTTTACGAACTGTTCGATTCGCAGGGCACGCCCTACATTTCGAGCGCGGTGATTGACGGCGTTTTCCCACAGATGCCGTCAGGTGCCCTCGAATCGGTTCCCGCCGATCGAGGGGTCTTCAGGAACGTGCAGCCCAGTGGGGGGCCGCTCGTCCGCGCATACGTTCGTGCGTGGAATCGCCCTGATCTGGGGGTCAGCGGCTACGTGCTCTATGGCCAACCGCTGTTTGGGATTCAGGCGCAGCTCGACGCCCTTCGCTTGTTCCTGATTGCCGGAGTGTTTTTGAGCCTGCTCGGTGCGGGAGCCGCCAGCTGGTTGGTCGCCGGCCGCGCGCTGCGACCACTCGACTCCATGGCCACGACAGCTGAAGACATCGGCCGCACGCAAGACCTGAGTCGGCGACTCCCTGAGAGTGGACCGAACGACGAAGTCGGCCGATTGCAACGGAGTTTCAATCAGATGCTCCGACAGCTCGAAGACGCCTACCAGCGGCTGCGATCCGCGTTGCTCGCGCAGCGGCGGTTCGTCGCCGACGCATCGCACGAGTTGCGGACGCCCCTGACGACCATTCGCGGCAATGTCGGGCTCCTGCTCAAGCGCGAGGATGTCAGCGGCGAAGACCGGATTGCCGCGCTGAACGACATCGCCGGCGAGAGCGAGCGCATGAGCCGAATGGTGCAGGACCTCTTGACGCTGGCGCGCGCGGATGCCGGCTACCACCTGGAAAAAGCGCCGATCGATCTGCTGCCCATCGTGCAGGACGTCTCGCGCCAGGCGCAAACGTTGCGACCTCTCCGGCAAATCGAAGTGCTCGACGGGGCGCCCGCGCCGGTTTACGGAAACGCGGATGCGATCCGGCAATTGCTCTGGATCCTGATCGACAACGCCATGAACCACACGAATCCGGACGGGCACATCCAGGTACGGCTGATGCCGGGGTCCCAGTCGGCGAGGCTGGTGGTCACCGACGACGGACCCGGAATCCCGCGGCAGGATCTCGAGCGCATCTTCGAGCGCTTCTACCAGTCCGATGCCGCCCGTTCCGGAGAAGGAACCGGCCTCGGCCTGGCGATCGCCCGCTGGATCGCCCAGGAGCACGGCGGGCGGGTGTTCGCGGCAAACAACCCGCAGGGGGGCGCCGCCTTTACGGTCGAGCTGCCAACGCCTCAAACGCTCGCATCGCACTAAAGCGGGCTCGCGTGGGCCGGAGGCCCGTTCAAAGTCTTAGCGACCTCTTAGGCACCGCTCACAGACGGCTCATCGGCCCGGCGCAGCATTGAGCTCGCGCTATGCAGGATCCCTTCAGCCCGGACTTCATCGACACCCCCATTGCGCCTGAACCACCCTCACCGGCTCCCCAGCCGACATCGGCTCAACCGGCTCCCTCCTTTCCCCACCGTCCGGCGCGCAGCATGGCCGTGGCCATGCTCGCCGCCGGGCTGGTCGCCGGCAGCGTCGGCGGCGGTGCCATCGGTGCGGCGCTAGCCAGTCAGCACAAGACGGCAGCGACGACGACGGCATCGACGGTTGGCGCCGGCGTCGCCGCCCCGGCTCCCGCGCCAGGGTCCTTTGCGGCGATCTACCAGCAGACCGCCCCCGGCGTGGTCATGATCTCCACAGCCATCGCGCGCGGAGGCGCCCGCTCCTTCAGCCAGGCCGAGGGTTCGGGGATCGTGGTCGACAAGCAAGGGGACATCCTGACCAACGCCCACGTGGTGTCGGGAGCCACGCAGATCCAGGTCATGTTCAGCGACGGGCACTCGGCCACCGGTCAGGTCAAGGGCGTGGACCAGAGCGCAGACCTGGCCGTGGTGAAAGTCTCGGTATCTTCGGACCAACTCCATCCCCTTGCCGTCGGGAATTCGGACACCCTGCAGGTAGGGGACACGGCGCTTGCCATTGGCGCGCCGTTCGGCCTGGCCGGCTCGTTCACCGCCGGCATCATCTCCGGCTTGAACCGCAGCACCACAGCTCCCAACAACCGGGCGCTGACCGGCATGATCCAGACCGACGCGCCCATCAACCCGGGTAACTCCGGCGGCGCGCTGCTCGACGGGCAGGGCCAGTTGATCGGTATCAACGATTCGATCCAGAGCCCGGTCGAAGGCAACGTCGGCGTCGGTTTCGCGATTCCCATCAACCGCGCCGAGACGATGCTGCAATCGCTTGAGAAGGGGATTGCCATCGAGCACCCGTGGCTCGGCATCAGCGGCCAGACCCTCACGGCGACCACGGCCAGCCAGCTCGGACTCAGCGAGAAATCGGGCGTGCTGATCGTCGCGGTGGTGCCGAACGGGCCCTCCGCAAAAGCCGGGCTGCAGGCCGATGGGCAGCCCTCGGCGAACGATGATGTGATCACCGCGATCGACGGTCACGCGATCACGACGATCGACCAGCTCACACAGTACCTCGATACCAAAAAGGTGGGCGACCGCGTCACCCTGGCGGTGACGCGCAACGGCCGGCATATTTCTGTGGGAATCACACTGGGCAATTTCCAGGCCCAGCCGTCGGCGACGCCGTGATGCGACAGGCGCCGACGCTGAAGCCGCTTCCCCAACTGCGCCGGCGTGCCTGGCTCACCGGCACGCGCGCCTGGCTCGCCGGTCTAGGTCTCGTCGCCGTGTTGCTCGTCGGGTTGATCGCTCGCGACACGGTCCTGGCGAAGCCGGCGGCCGCCACGATTCGGACGGCGAGCGCGGATCGCGGCACGGTGACTTCGGTGGTGAGCGGCACCGGCTCGCTGGTGCCTGCAGGACGGATGAACGTGAACTTCAGAGTCGGCGGTATTTTGAGCGAGGTCGACATACGGGTGGGCGACACGGTGAAAACGGGCCAGGTTCTCGCGCGCCTGGACTCGACCACGCAGCAGGCCGCCCTGAGCCAGGCGCAGGCGTCCCTCGCCTCGGCGCAAGCCAATCTCAAGGCAACGCAAACTCCGCTGACCTCGGCGCAGGTGGCCCAGTTGCAGCATCAGGTATCGGCCGCCCAGCAGAACTACAACGACACGGTGGCCTCCGTGAACGCCACCAACCAGGCCGACGCCACGACCGTCGCCAACGACCAGGCGAAGGTCAACACGGACTGCGGGATCGATCCGGGCTCGATCGCCTGTACGCAGGACAAGACCCTGCTCGCCAACGACCAAAGCAAACAACATATGGATGCGATCAGCGGCCAGTCACGGATCAACTCGTCATCCCAGCAGGTCACTTCATCGCGCGACAACCTGGCGGTGCAGACCCAGGTCAAGCCGAACGCGCTGGCCTCGGCCCAGGCGCAGGTTGCTTCCGCCCAGGCCCAGGTCCAGGCGGCCCAGCTCGCCCTCAACCAGACCACGCTGACCGCGCCGACCTCCGGCGTGGTGATCAGCCTGAGTGGGGTTTCCGGCGAGTCGGTGGCGGGCGGCGGATCCGGCGCTACGGCGCAGGCTCCAGGGTCGCTCGCGCCGCAACCGGCCTCGAGCAGCGCCACCGGCTCTGGTGGGTCGTCGGTATTCATGGTCATCGATGACACCAGCAGCTACGTCGCGGTGATGGCGTTTCCTGAGACGGATGCCGCACGGCTCGCCGCCAACCAGACGGCCGCACTGACCTTCGACGCGATACCCAACCTGACCATCTCCGGCCACGTGCTGAGCCTCAGCCCGAGTGCAACCGTGGTGTCGAATGTTGTCGACTACTACGTCAGCTTCGTGCTCAACCGGACCGACCCCCGGCTGCGCGAAGGCATGACGGCCAATGCCGCGGTCACCGTGGCCCAGGCGGACAATGCGATCCGTGTTCCCAATGCCGCGGTCCAGACCCAGGGCGGGACCACCACCGTCAACGTGCTGGCCAACGGCCAGCAAGTGTCGACTGAGGTCGTCACCGGCATCGTCGGCGATAGCTACACCGAGATCAAAGCCGGGCTCAGTGAGGGTGACAAGGTGGTGCTGCCGGCCCTGCGCACCACAGGGACATCAACCACGAACAGCAATAATCTGCTCCGGGGCGGCGGCTTCGGGGGTGGAGGCATCCGGAGCGGCGGAGGGTGATCACCCTCGAGGGGATCACGAAGGTCTATCGCGCCGGCGAGGTCGAGGTCCCCGCACTCAAAGGCGTTTCGCTGCACATCCCGGAAGGCGAATTCGTCGCCATCATGGGTCCCTCGGGGTCTGGCAAGAGCACGCTGATGAACGTCATCGGCTGCCTCGACCAACCAACGGAAGGCCGCTACATCCTGGACGGCTATGACGTGTCGGCGCTGACCGACGACCAGCTGGCATGGATTCGCAATCGAAAGATCGGCTTTGTCTTCCAGTCCTTCAACCTGATTCCGCGGGTGAGCGCCGCGCACAACGTCGAGATGCCGCTCATCTATGCCGGGGATAGCGTGCAGCGACGGGAGCGGGCCATGGCGGCCCTGGAATCGGTCGGCCTGCTCGACCGGGCGGGCCACCTGCCGAACGAGCTCTCCGGCGGCCAGCAACAGCGCGTCGCCGTGGCGCGCGCGCTGGTTACGGATCCGGCGATCCTGCTGGCGGATGAGCCGACCGGCAATCTGGATACCGAGTCGAGCCTCGAGATCTTGAAGCTGCTCCGCGACTTGAACCAGCAGGGCCGCACGATTGTCCTGATCACGCACGAAGCGGACATCGCCGCTTTCGCGCAACGCGTGGTGCGGCTGCGCGATGGGGTGATCGTGAGCGACGAGCGCCAGGCGCTGGCGGCGGAGCTGGTGCGGTGAGCATCATTGAAGGGCTGCGGCTGGCCGTCAATGGATTGCTGTCCAACCGGCTGCGGTCAGGACTCACCATGCTCGGCATCCTGATCGGCGTGTCGGCCGTCATCCTGCTCGTCGGGGTCGGCAACGGCGCATCGGTCGCCGTGCAACAACAGATTCAATCGCTTGGGTCGAACCTGCTCACCGTCTTCCCGTCGAACGCGCGAGGCGCCGGCGGCGTGCAGCAGGGCTTTGGCACCGGCTCGACCTTGACCCTCGATGATGTCAAGGCGATCGCGAACCGCCAGAGTTCGCCGGACGTCGTGACCGCGATACCGAGCGCCGGCGGGCGGGCCCAGTTGACCTTCGGCAACCAGAACTGGAACAGCAGCCTGACCGGCACCACGGAGGATTTCCCCTCGGTCCGCAACTACCCGCTGGCCAGTGGCCAGTTCTTCACGGCGGGCGATGTCGACGCCTCCAGCAAAGTCGCCGTGATCGGTCAGACGGTGGTCACCAATCTGTTCAGCGGCGAGGACCCAATCGGCCAGGTGATCAAAATCAACCGCCAGAGCTTCCGCGTGATCGGTGTTCTCGCCCAGAAGGGTTCGTCTGGTGGATTTAACAACCAGGATGACGTGGTGGTGGTGCCGATCACGGCGGCATGGAACTACCTGCTCGGCGGGCGCGGCCGCAACGTGCAGCAGATCTACGTCGAGGCGACGAGCGCCGAGGCGACGAGTGCCGCCACGACCGAGGTCACCCAGGTCCTGTTGGATCGGCATCACATCTCAGACCCCGCGCAGGCTGATTTTCAGATCCTCAGCCAGCAGGACGTCCTGAACAGCGCCTCGCAGACGACCGGCGTCCTCACCCTGATGCTGGGCGCGATCGCAGGCATCTCGCTCGTCGTCGGCGGCATCGGGATCATGAACATCATGCTCGTCACCGTTACGGAACGCACTCGCGAGATCGGCATCCGTAAGGCGATCGGCGCCCGACGGCGCGACATCCTCATGCAATTCCTCATCGAGTCGATGTTCCTTGCGGGATTGGGCGGAGCCCTCGGAATCCTGGTTGGCTTCGGATTGTCCCGCATCCTGCCGCTCGCCGTCTCCAGCCTGCCGACGCCGATTATCTCGATGCCCTCGGTCTTCATGGCCTTCGGCATCTCGGTCGGCATCGGGTTGTTCTTCGGTCTCTATCCCGCGAACCGGGCGGCGCGCCTCCGCCCCATCGAGGCGTTGCGCTATGAGTGAATCCCAAGGAGGTCGTGCATTGATCAAGCTTCCCATCGCCGCGCTCGTCGTCGTCGTCGCGCTACTCGCTGGTTTCTACGGCGGGTACAAGATCGGTGGCGGTGGCACGGCCAGCGCCGCCAACGCAACGGCAACCGGCGCGGGCCGGACGGCCGGCAACGGTTTCACCGGCGGGCGTGGGCTGGCGGCTGCCTGCCCATCACCCAACGCGTCGCCGTCGGCGAGCGCGAGTGGAGCGGCGGCCCGGCGCGGCGCCACCGGCACCGTCACCAACCTGACCGGTAGCAGCCTCACCGTCCACGACGCGCGCTGCAACATCGATGTCAAAGTGACCTTCGACCAGACCGTCATCGTGCGCAAGACCGTGGTCGGTCAGGCCTCTGATCTCCAGGAGAGCGAGACCATCACCGTGACAGGCACACGTGAGGCGGACGGCAGCATCAAGGCGAACAGCATCAACATCGTCCCAGCTGGCTCAGCCGGAGCTGGTGGGTTTGGAGCTGGCGGCGCCAACGGGGGCTGAAGCGGTGGATCGTCTGACCTGGCTGGTGCTCGCCCTGGTGTTGCTGCTGGGCGGCGTCTATCTGCTGGTGCTGAGGGCCAGCGAATGGCTCGCCTACCTCGCTGCCGGTGTGGGGGCCGGCATTGGCCTGGCGCTGGTCGGCAGCATCATCCATGACGCCCTGGCGGGACCGCGCCCTCACTCGGACCGGTAGCGGCAACCGCCTAGCAGGGAAGGAGGCCAAAGCGTTGCTTGGCCCGAAGGATTCTCAGCGCGGCATCATCGACTCGCTGGCGGAACGCCGGGTCCTGCGCGGCTCGCAGCCTGACCGCCTTCACCATTGCGTCCGCCGGGGCCGACGTTTTGGAAATGATCATGTCGCCGCCGGCCGTCAGGAATTCGATCGCCCGGCTGGCAGGGGGCATGCTCGCGACCGCCACGGTATCGCCCAGGTCGTCGGAAACGATGACCCCGCTAAATCCCATGGAGCCGCGCAACATCTGGGTCATGACGATCGGGGAGAAGGCCGCCAGGTGGTCGGGATCGATCCGCGTATACCTGGCCAGGGCGACCATGACGAAGTCCGTCCCGGCGGCGATTCCCTGTCGGAAGGACTGGAGATAGGGATCCGACACCGTCGTCGTCGTATCCGTCGCGGTGGTGAAATCGGTATTACCGGTCACGCGTCCGAGCCCGGGAAAGTGCTTGAGGGTCACGGCGATGCCCGACTGGCGCATACCGGCGAGAAAGGCGACGCCGTGGCTGCCCACTGTCGCCGGGTCATGACCGTACTCACGCTGTAGCGCGCCAATCGGCTGGTTCTGGGCATCTGTGCCCGGTGGCACGACATCCATCACCGGTGCGTAATTGAAGTTGATGCCGGCGGCGCGAAGTTCTGTGGCCCACACCGCGGCCCGGCTTTGTAACAGGGTGGGGGCCCAGCTGCCCTGCACGACAGCGGACGGTATCACGGAGAAACCCGGGCCTTGCATCGCCTGGATCAGGCCCCCCTCCTGGTTGGCGGCGACGAAGAAGCGCACATTTGCAGTGGTTGCGCTGGAGACCTGCGCCTGGACCGCCGATGCCACCGCCCGGATGCCATTGACTCCCGCCCAGCTCCGCTCGACGAACCAGATGGATCCGATGTGGTCCGTCTGGATCAGGTTGATTTCTGCGGGGCCGAGGCGGTCGCCGGCCAGGCCGAGCTCGAACAATTGACCGATCCGCTGGTCGGGCGTCATGGTCGCCAGGACCTGTTCGGCGCACGGAAGCGACGGGCTTGGCGACGGCGTACTCGCTGCAGTGGCACTGCTGGTGGTGGTCGTGGACGAACGAGGCGATCCGCCGGCGGCGGATCCACAGGCGGACGCCAGCACGACCACAAGAAGAAGGGCGGCCAACCGCCAGCGACCAGGCATCAATGACCTAACGTCAAAATCCCCGGTTGCGTTATCGCCTAGGAGCGGCCGGCCGCTCCGGCGGGCTGGCCATCACCGGCCGCCTCGCGCACCGGGTCCAGCCGGTAGCCGGCCCCCCGGACGGTGACGATCTCGAAGCCGAGCTTTCCGAAACGGCCCAGCTTTTCACGTAGCCATCGGATATGGACGTCGACCGTCTTGCGGTCGCCCAGGTAGTTGTAGCCCCAGACCTGTTCGAGCAGGATCTCGCGGGTAAAGACGCGTCCCGGCCGGCGGACCAGGTAGGCGAGCAGTTCCCACTCTTTCGGAGTGAGCTTCAGCTCGGCGTCGTCGATCATCGCGCGCCGCCCCGCCCGGTCGATCCGCAGCCGGCCGAGCCGATCTTCCTCCACCTCGGGGCGAACATCCCGCTGCTCGCTCCGGCGGAGCACGGCCGTCATCCGGGCAAAGAGCTCGCGCAGGGAGAATGGTTTCGTGATGTAGTCATCGGCCCCGAGCTGCAACCCCACCACCTTGTCCACCTCGCTCTCCTTCGCGGTCAGCATGATGATCGGCACGTTGCCCTCCTGACGAAGGATGCGGCAGACTTCCAATCCGTTCAGTTCGGGCAGCATCAGGTCGAGCAGGATCAAATCGGGACGCGAGTCGCGGGCGCGGGTCAGTGCGTCGGCACCGTCGTGCGCCACGGTGACGGCATATCCCTCTTTCCTGAGGTTGAAGGTCAACGTATCCCGGATGGTGGCGTCGTCCTCCACGACAAGGACGCGTTTGGGCAAGCCTAGCTCAGCTCCACGATACGGCCGGTGTGGAGGAAGACGACGTCCTCGGCGATGTTCGTCACCCGGTCGGCGATCCGCTCCAGGTCCTTTGCGAGGAAGAGCAGGATGGCCGCGCGCTGCACGTTGGCCGGGTCCTGGATCATGAAGCCGACGAGCTCGTCCCAGATTTTGTGATAAAGCGTGTCAACCTCATCGTCGCGTTCGGCGATCGCCCGAGCCTTGTCCTGATCCGCCTCGATCACGGCACCCAGGATCTCGTGCACCTGTGATTCGGTGATCTCGGCCATCTTCGGCAGGTCGATGTACGGCTTCAGCTGGGGCAGGTCGTTGAGCCGCAACGCGGCACGCGCAATCCCGACCGCGTGGTCGCCCATCCGCTCCAGCTCGAGCACCATGTGCTGAAAGCTCACGATCAGGCGCAGGTCGCGGGCCACCGGCTGCTGGGTGGCCATGATCATGAAGGCTCGCTCGCGAAGCAGCCGATGCAGCTCATTGACTTCCTGGTCGCGCGCGATGACTTCCTTGGCCAGGGCGTTGTTGCGATCGACCAGGGCCCGCATCGACTCGGCGATGGCCTGCTCGACCATGCTGCCCATGCGGACCACGCCCGACTTCAGCTCGGCGAGCTCCTGATCGAAAAGGGTCCGGGTGGTGGCCACGACGCTGCTTCTACCCGAAGCGGCCGGTGATGTAATCCTCGGTCCGGCTGTCCTTCGGGCGATTGAAGATATCGTCGGTGGGTCCGTATTCGATGACCTCCCCGGCGCGCTTCTCGTTCATCAACATGAAGGCGGTGAAGTCGGAAACCCGGGCCGCCTGCTGCATGTTGTGTGTCACGATCACGATCGTATACCGCTGTTTGAGATCTTGCATGAGTTCCTCGATCCGCAACGTGGCGATCGGGTCGAGCGCCGACGCCGGCTCGTCCATCAGGATCACCTGCGGCTCGACCGCAAGGGCGCGCGCCAGGCAGAGACGCTGTTGCTGGCCGCCCGAGAGGTTCAAGGCCGAGCGGTGCAGGCGAGTCTTCACCTCGTCCCACAAGCCGGTGTCCTTCAAACTCTCCTCCACCACCTGGTTGATCCGTGCTTTGGACCAGCCCAGCATGTGGGGACCGTACGCCACATTGTCGAAGATGGATTTCGGGAACGGGTTCGGGCGCTGAAACAGCATCCCGACCTGGCGGCGCAGCCGAATGACATCGGTATCGGACGAGAGGACGTTATGCCCGTCGAGCAGCACCTCACCGGTGGCGCGAGTGCCGGGAGTCAGGTCGTGCATCCGATTGAAGATGCGCAGGAAGGTCGTCTTACCGCAGCCCGACGGACCGATCAGCGCCGTGATCCGGCGAGCCCGGACCGACAATGCGGCGTCGTGCAGCGCCTGGAAATCGCCGTAGAAGAAGTTGACGTGGCGGGCATCCAGCTTGATCTCGGCATCGCCGTCTTGCACGGCCCGGGGGGCGGCTTCGGTCTGCATTCGGATGGAAATCATTGTCCCATTGGCGCCGCCTAGTGCTGGCTCCGGCGGACGTAGAGCCGGGCCAGGATGTTGGTGGCGGCGACCAGCATGACCAGCAACAGGGCGGCCGCCCAGGCCTGGTCTTGCAGGTTGTTGTACGGGACGAGCGCATTCCGGAAAACGGTGAGGGATAGCGCCCCCATCGGCTGGAAGGGATTTGTCTGGACGATATCGTTACCGAACGCCGTAAAGAGCAGCGGCGCCGTCTCGCCGGCGGCACGGGCCATCGCGAGCAGGGCCCCGGTGACGATCCCGCCCAGCGCCGCCGGCACCACGATTTCCAGGGTCACCCGCCAGCGCGGGGCGCCCAGCGCCAGGCCCGCCTCCCGAAGCGACTGGGGAACCAGAAGGAGCGCGCTTTCCGTGGCCCGCAGGATCACAGGCAGCATCAGCACCGCCAGGGCGATCGACGCCGAGATCGCCGAAAAATGATGGGTGGTCAGCACCACCACCGTGTAGCCGAAGATGCCAAAGGCAATTGACGGCAGGCCGGTCAAGACATCGCTGATGACATCGCCAGTCTGGTTTCGGCCGTACTCGGAGAGAAATATCCCGATCAGGGATCCGATTGGAACGGCCAGCAGGGAGCCGATAACGACGATCTCGAGGGTGCCGATGATGGCGTTGAAGACGCCACCGCCTGGAACGCCCTGTGGGAACGGTGGGTCGGTGAAAAAGCCTGGTGTGAGGAGTCCTGGCAAACCCTTGATCACGACAAAAAGGAGGAGCACCAGGACCGGAATGGCGGCCATCATCACCGAGAGCACGATGAGCGCCCCGAAAAACCGATCGATGAGGATCCGAACCATCGGGCGGCTCATGCCGCGGTCGGCTCCGATCCCGTAAACCGCCACGTAAGAAGCCGGGCGAGGACGTTGACGACGACGGTGATAAGGACCAGGATCAGGCCGAGATAAAACAACGACCCAAGGTAGACATTGCCCACCGCT
>VBEE01000031.1 GCA_005881715.1 Chloroflexota bacterium
GGCGACGGCCAACTGGGCCAGCCGAACCATCGCCCCGGTGTGGCTGGCCGTGTGGACGGGCGACCGCTCCTGCGCCACGGTGTTGATGACGCCCGGACCGTGCAGCGGCGAACCATCGCCCGTGATGGCTAACCAGTGATCACGGTGGTCAAAGGCTTCGAGTGCCGCCTGGCTGAAGCGCTTGGTTCCTCGATGGCTCAAGAGCAGCAGGCCGTCGTCGGCCTTGATGCGCGGTGGATAGTTGACGAACTCGAAGGCCGGAATCGCCCACGCATCGACGCCGGCGCTCCGCATCAAATACTGACCGACCAGGGCGCCGTGGTAACTGGTCCCGGTGCCGACCAGAAAGATGCGGGAAAGTCCGGACAGCCGCGATAGGACGGCCGCAGGCAGCGGGTCTCGCAACAGTCTCTCGACCACATCAGGTTGCGATTGAAGGGTCTCGTCCAGAAACGCGCCGAGTGCCTTCAGGCGGCTTCTTCCCAGGCCTTGAGGAACTGGTAGACGATCCGGCCGGTGGCGCCCCAGATGACGTCGTCGCCGATTGTGTAGTAGTGGATCCGATACTGCTGCTCGCCGACGCTGCGGGTCTCGCTCGTATGTACCTGCGGGTCGAGCAGCTGATCGACGGGGACGATCAACAGGCTGCGTACCTCATCCGGTGCCAGCCGTAAATCATCGATCTCGCCTTCAACCAGGCCGACGACCGGCGTGATCACGAAGCTGCTGACCGCGGTAAAGACGTCGTCCAATTCGCCCAGCACTGTGACCCGCGATGGCTCGAGGCCGATTTCCTCGTAACTCTCACGAAGCGCGGTTTCAATCGTCTCGGCGTCGGCATCTTCGCGTTGCCCGCCCGGAAAGGAGATCTGCCCCTTATGGGTTAGGACCGTGTCCGTCCGTCGGGTAAGGAGCATCTCGAGGCCGTGGCCGCGCCACACGAGCGGAATCAGGACGCCGGCGCGCAGCAGCGGCGGGGAGGCATCGATGTCGCGCCGGACGCGCTCGTGAAGCACCTGCCGGAGCCGGTCGAGACGGGTGGTGGCGGCGGCCGTCAGGTCCATGCCTCGAAGGAAACGGGCACCTGGTGGCCGCAGTGGGTGCATACCCAGACCTGTCCGCGTCGGACGACCTGGCGCCCGTCCTCGAGCCGCACCGACTGGTCCGGACCATGGATCCGTTCCCAGCGCGGCATGTGCTTGCACTGGTCGCACATTGTCGGGGGCGGATTCGCTTTCACTGACCTCGATTATCCCCGCTGACCCCGGAATCAAGCGCACGGAGTACCCGGGCCGGATTCCCGCCGGCGATCACTCCCGGCGGCACATCGTCGAAGACCACCGTGTGGATCCCCACGACAGAATCGCGACCGATCCGCACGCCGGGGAGGACCGAGACCTGGCCACCGATCCAGACGTTCTGCTCGATCACCACCGGCTTCGGCGGAGCGGGCCGCCGCCGCTCCTCCGGGGATTCCGAGTAGGGGAGATGATCGCGGATTTCGCATGACCCGAGGACGCAGTCGGCGCCCACCTCCACCCGGTCGGCAGCGATGATGGTGCAGCCGTTCAGCCGGACATTGTGTCCGATGAGGATCAGGGCCTCCGGTCGAGTGGTGACCAGCCGGTTGACCTCCGCGTGGGACCAGGCGTTGATGTCCGACTCGAGCACCACCTGGCCGGGGCCGGAGATCCGGAGCCGCCCGTTGCCCAGGAGTCGAGGGCCGATCGTCACCCGAGGCTGAGCCCGGTAGGGCAGGGTGGTGAGCCAGCCGAGACTGCGTGCCGCCTTCTGCTTCCAGTCCATGGCGTCTGTGCGTGTACATCATCGGCGGAAGACGTGGCTGCGCCCACACGTCGACTCGATGTTGCTGGCACACACCGATACACAAAATCGTGTAATATCCGGCCGGAGTGCTGGCCAGGGCCCTGTCTGGGACTGTGTTTGGCCTCGACGGGGTCCGGGTCGAGGTGGAGGCCGATATCGCCGATGGTCTGCCGGGATTTCACATCGTCGGCCTGGGTGACCGCGCCCTCCAGGAAGCGCGCGAACGGGTCAAGATCGCGATCAACAACAGCGGCTTCGAGTTCCCCGGCCGGCGCGTCACCGTCAACCTCGCACCGGCGCAGCTGCCGAAGGAGGGCACCGGCTTTGACCTGGCAATCGCGGCGGCGGTGGTCAATGCCGCCGGCGACCGCCCGCTCCCGAGTGATGCGGCCTGGCTCGGAGAGCTGGCCCTCGATGGCGCCGTGCGTCCCATCCGCGGGACGCTTGCCATCACCGCGCACCTCGACGGGCTGGGAGTGCGCCGTTTCTACGTGCCAACCGCGAACGTGGCGGAAGCCAGGATCGCCACCACCGCGCCGGTGCTCGGAGTCGATCATCTGCGCGACCTCAAGTCGCACTGGGAAGCCGGGGCGGCCCTGAAGGAGGCGCCGAGCCCTCGCCCCGATGTCGCCCCAGGCGCTCCGTTGCAGGTCGACCTGGCCGACGTTCGCGGTCAACCGCACGCGAAACGCGCGCTCGAGGTGGCCGCCGCCGGAGCGCATCATCTCTTATTGGTAGGTCCGCCCGGTGCGGGCAAGACGCTGCTGGCCCGAGCGTTGCCGGGGATCCTGCCGGCCCTGACGCACCAGGAAGCCGTCGAGGTCACGTCGATCGCCTCCTGCGTCGGGATGCTGCCGCCGGGGGCCGGCCTACTCGACGTCCCACCGTTCCGCGCCCCGCATCACACCATCTCGCCGGCGGCGCTGGTCGGCGGTGGCGGCGCGGCGCCGAGGCCCGGTGAGGTGACGAGAGCCCATCGGGGTGTCCTGTTCATGGATGAGATCACCGAATTCCGCCGCGATGCGCTCGAATCGCTCCGTCAACCGCTCGAAGAAGGAAAGCTGGCCGTCGCGCGGACCCGCGGCCATGCCGTGATGCCGGGTCGGTTCATCCTGGTCGCAGCGGCCAACCCCTGCCCCTGCGGTTTTGCCGGCGATCCAAAACGATTCTGTGAGTGCACGCCGCTCGAGCGGCAGCGATATCGGGCGCGGCTTTCCGGGCCGATTCGCGATCGGATCGACCTGCAGGTCACGGTGCCGCGGCAGGCCGCCGGCGAGTTGCTGCGGGCCGAGGTCGTCGCCGAAAACAGCGCCACCGTGCGGGAGCGCGTTATCCAGGCCCGCGAACGCCAGCGCGGTCGGCGCCCGCAGGGTCCGCTGAACGGGGCGCTGACCGGGACGCAGCTGCGGCGAGACGCCGTGCTCGACGCCACCAGCCGAGTCTTGCTCGAGACCGCCGCGGATCGCCTGCAATTGAGCGGTCGGGCGGTCCACCGGGTGTTGCGGGTCGCCCGCACGATCGCCGACCTGGACGAGAGACCAGACATCGAGCCGGCGCACATCGCTGAGGCTCTGCAGTACCGCGAGAGTGGATGAACGGCCCCCACCGTAACGCCTCAAACGCTCGCACCGCACTACCGCGCGGCTCGCGTGGGCCGGCGGGCCCGGACCCTCCCCCGCAAGCGGGGGAGGGAGCGTGACGACCGTCTGGCTGACGGATCCAACCTATCCGGCGCTGCTCAAGCAGATCCACGATCCGCCGCCGCGGCTCTACCTCAGCGGGCGGCTACCGACCGACCCGATGATCGCGATCGTCGGCTCGCGGCGGGCGACCCCCTACGGCGGCCGCGCGGCGCACCGGTTGGCGCGGGAGCTCTCGAACGCGGGCGTCGTGGTGGTCAGTGGACTGGCGCGTGGCATCGATGCCGCGGCACACCGTGGCGCGCTAGAGGGCCCGACGCCGACCGTTGCCGTCATGGCCACCGGACTGGATCGCATCTACCCACCTGAACACGCCGAGCTGGCGCAGGCAATCGCGCAGACCGGCGCGCTGGTGACCGAGGCCGAAGACGGGACGTTGCCGCTGCCCGGTCGCTTTCCCGTCCGCAACCGGATCATCAGCGGCCTCAGCCTCGGCGTGGTCGTGGTCGAGGCAGCCGAACGAAGCGGGGCGCTGATCACTGCGCGGATGGCCGCCGAGCAGGGTCGCGAGGTGTTCTGCGTCCCCGGCAGCATCGAGAACCCATTGGCGATCGGCGGCCATCAGCTGATCAAGGACGGGGCCAAACTGGTGCAAACCGTCGAGGACGTGCTCGATGAATTTCCGGAGCTCGCGCGCGCATACGCGCGCACGCGTGCGCATACACACGCGCGTACGCGTGCGCGTGCGCGCGCGGATTCGGCACCGCAAGATCCGGAGCTGTCTGCCGTTTGGGAATTGCTTGATTGGGTAGAACCGCGCCATCATGATGACCTGGCGGTCATGATGAACCTGGACATCAAAGAAGTGAATCGGCGCTTGACGTTGCTGGAAATTGGCGGCTATATAATCGGCGACTGCGGTGCGGTCACGCGCCGCGCTCAAGACTGAAATGGCAAATCCACTGATCATCGTTGAATCGCCTGCGAAGGCAAAGACGCTTGGCCGTTTTCTGGGCGGCAAGTACGACATCCGTGCCTCGATGGGCCACGTCCGCGACCTGCCGAAGAGCACGCTCGGCATCGACATCGAGCATTCGTTCAAGCCCGAGTACGTCACCATTCCGGGAAAGGAATCGACGATCAAGGAGTTGAAGGCCGCCGCCAAAGGTGCGTCGAACATCCTGCTGGCATCGGATCCGGACCGCGAAGGCGAAGCGATCGCCTGGCATCTCGCGCACGTCTTGCAATTGAAGGATCCGCAGCGTATCGAATTACACGAGATCACGCCCAGCGCGGTCGAGAAGGCACTCAACGCGCTGCGGCCGATGAATCAAGACCTGGTCGACGCCCAACAAGCACGCCGGGTGATCGATCGACTGGTCGGCTACAAGCTGAGTCCATTGCTCTGGAAGAAGATCCGCAAAGGACTGAGTGCCGGCCGGGTGCAGTCGGTCGCCGTCCGGTTGGTCTGCGAGCGAGAAGAGGAGATCGACAAGTTCGTCCCGGTCGAATCCTGGACGCTCGATGCGATGCTCTCGAAGGTCGACCTTCCGCAACGGATCTTCGGCGCCCGGCTGCTGAGCAAGCAGGGCAGTGACGACAAGCTGGAGCTGACGAAAGAGGGCCAGGTGCGCGAGATCATCGGGCAGCTCGAGGGCGCCAGCTACAAGGTGCTCTCCATCGAGACGAAGGACAGCACCCGCAACGCGCCGCCGCCGTACAAGACCAGCACGCTGCAGCAGGACGCCTCCAACCGCTTGCGGCTGAAGCCGAACCGGACGATGAGCCTCGCCCAGCAACTCTACGAAGGGGTGGAGCTCGGGACACAGGGACCGGTGGGCCTGATCACCTACATGCGCACCGACTCATTCCGCATCTCCGATGAGGCCGCCACCGCAACGCGGCACTTCATCACCGAGCAGTTCGGGCCCACTTACGCCCGCCGCGACAAGGTGGAATTCAAGGCGAAGGGCCCGGTGCAGGATGCGCACGAGGCGATCCGGCCGACCGATGTGGAGCGGACGCCGGACTCGATGCGGTCCTTCCTGACGCCGGATCAGCTCAAGCTCTATCGCCTGATCTGGCAGCGATTTACCGCCAGCCAGATGTCCGCCGCACGCTTCGCGCAGACCCGAGTCGATATCGGCGCCGCCGATTACGTTTTCCGGGCGAACGGTTCGGTGCTCGTCTTCGACGGCTTCACGCGTGTCTGGGAGCGGGACTCGGACAACGATGAGGACAAGGAACTGCCCGCGCTCGCCATCGACGAGCTACTGAACTTGCAGGAGCTGAAGCCGGAGCAGCACTTCACCCAACCGCCGCCGCGCTACACCGAAGCCTCGTTGATCAAGGCGCTCGAGGAGTTCGGGGTCGGCAGGCCGAGCACATTTGCGCCGACGGTCGAGGTGATCCAGACCCGTCACTACGTCCGGCAGGAAGAGCGCCGCCTGTTTCCCACCGAGCTGGGAAAGACCGTGAACGGCTGGCTGATCGAGCATTTCCCCGACATCGTCGACGTCAAGTTCACCGCCGGCATGGAGGAGGAGCTTGACGATGTCGAAGAGGGCCGGCGCAAATGGGTGCCGATCGTCCGCGAGTTTTTCAAGCCGTTTTCCAGGACCTTGACCAAAGCGGAAGCGACCGCCCGGGTCAAAGTCCCAATGCGCGAAACAGGCGAGGACTGCCCGAAGTGCAAGGAGGAGGGTCGAAACGGGCGGCTTGTCTATCGCATGAGCCGGCTGGGCGAGTTCATCGGCTGCTCGCTGTATCCGGAATGCGATTACATCAAGGGCCGAGAGGGCCAGGAAAAGGCGCCGCCGCCGGAGCCGACCGGCGAACCGTGTCCGCGCTGCGGCAAGCCGCTGGTGAAGCGGACCGGGAAACGCGGTCCCTTCGTCGCCTGCTCCGGCTATCCAAAATGCCGCTACGTCAAGCGCGAGATCGATCCGGCCGACATCGTCCCGGATCGAGTCTGTCCGACGTGCGGCAAACCGCTACTCAACCGGAAGGGCCGGTTTGGCAGCTTCATCGGTTGCTCCGGGTACCCGGATTGCCGCTACATCGAGGGCGGGAAGCGGACGGTCACCCCACCGGCAGCCAGTGAACTGCTCCTCGATGATCCCTGCCCGCGCTGCGGCAAGCCGCAGGTGATGCGTACCGGCCGCTACGGAGAGTTCAAGAGCTGCAGCGACTATCCCACCTGCAAGCCGGAGCGCGCCGCCCGGACGTCGGCCGGCCGCGGTCGTCGCCCAAGCTCCCGGAAGCCCACCGTCCCGGCCGCGTAAGCACGTTTCAGATTCCGACTGAGCGGCTATACTTTCCCGAGCATTAAGCACGCCTTCTGACGGCGCCGGGTTGCCTCGCAAGAGGTCCGCGCGTCGGATGACGGAGGCGGAAGTAGAAACAGGAGGTCGTTTCGCATGCCACTCGTTACGCTCAAGCAACTCCTCGAGGCCGGGGTCCACTTCGGGCACCAGACCAGCCGCTGGAACCCCAAGATGAAGCGGTACATCTTCACCGCTCGCAACGGGATCCACATCATCGATCTGCAGCAAACGGTCAAACTGCTCGACGACGCCTCCACCTGGGTGAAGGACGTGGTGGGCAACGGTCGGATGGTGCTCTTCATCGGCACCAAGAAGCAGGCGCAAGAATCCATCGAGTTGGAGGCGCGCCGTTCGGGGATGCCCTTTGTCAACCACCGCTGGATGGGCGGGATGCTCACGAACTTCACCGTCATGCGGCGCCAGATCGATCGGCTGAACAGCCTGCGCGCGATCCGCAATGACGGCGGATTCACCGGCAGCAAGAAAGCGATCACCCAGTTGGAAGAGGAGTACCAGCGACTGGAGCGTTTCTTCGGCGGTATGGCCGAGATGAAGCGCTTGCCGGGCGCGGTCTATGTGGTCGACCCGCGCAAGGAGCACATCGCCGTCACCGAAGCCCGCAAGCTCGCGATCCCGATCGTCGCCATCACCGATTCCAACTGTGATCCCGACGAGATCGATCACGTGATCCCCGGGAACGACGACGCGATCCGTGCCGTCAAGCTGATCACCTCGAAGATCGCCGACGCCGCCCTCGAAGCGCGCCAACTGATCAGTCCGGAGGAGCTTGTGGCCGCGCCCGAAGCCCCGGTGACCGAATTCGCGATTGGCGAAGCCGAAGAGGAAGAGGAAGAAAAAGGATTCGCCGGCATGCCGACCATCGACGAGGCCGAGTTCTATGAGGACGAGGCCCTGGACGACGAGAAGTAACCATGGCTATCTCTGCTGATCAAGTCAAGGCACTCCGCGACGCCACCGGCGCCGGGATGATGGACTCCAAGCGTGCCCTCGAAGCGACTGCCGGGGACATCGAGAAGGCCAAGGACTGGCTTCGCCAGAAGGGCATCGCCAAGGCCGGAGCGAAGGCCGCCCGCACCGCGAAGGAAGGCATCATCGCGACCTACGTCCATCACAACCACCAGCTGGGCGTGCTCGTCGAGCTGAACAGCGAGAGTGACTTCGTGGCCCGGAATGACGAGTTCCGTCATCTGGCGCATGAGATCGCGGTCCACATCGCGGCCGCGGAGCCGCGCTATCTTCGGCGCGAGGACGTTCCGAAGGACGTACTGGACCGGGAGCGGGCCATTTTCGCGGCGCAGGCGAGTGACCAGAAGAAGCCGCCGCAGGTGGTCGAGAAGATCATCCAGGGCAAGCTCAACGACTTCTACAAGCGCGAGGTCCTGCTGGACCAAGCCTGGGCGAAGGACGACAAGCGGACCGTGGATCAGATGGTCAAAGAGGCCATCGCCAAGCTCAACGAGAACATAACCATTGCCCGCTTCGCCCGTTTCAAGGTCGGAGAGGCCAGCTAGTCGAACCAGTTCATGCTGTGATCAAGCCGTCGGCGTTGCCGCGCTACAAACGGGTGCTGCTCAAATTGGGCGGCGAAGGCCTCGCCGGTAAGGCAGCCTTCGGCATCGACCCGGACGTGGTCCACGACATCGCCGGCGACATCGTGCGGGTGAAGAATGCGTACGATACCCAGTTCGCCATCGTGGTCGGCGGCGGCAACATCATCCGTGGCGATGCCGCGAGCAAGCAAGGCATGGATCGGGTCACCGCCGATTACATGGGCATGCTCGGCACCGTCATCAATGCCCTCGCCCTCCAGGATGCGCTGGAAAACATGGGCCAGCCGACCCGGGTGCAGACCGCCATCAGCATGCACCAGATTGCCGAACCGTATATTCGCCGCCGCGCCGTCCGTCACCTGGAGAAGGGCCGGGTGGTGATCCTCGCCGCGGGCAGCGGCAATCCCTACTTCAGCACGGACACCACGGCTGCCCTGCGCGCCGTCGAGATCGAGGCCGAGGTGGTGCTGAAGGCGACCAAGGTGGACGGCGTCTATGACGCCGATCCAAAGGAAAACCCGAAGGCCAAGCGCTTCGGTCGCCTCGACTACCTCGACCTGATCAACAAAGACCTGCGCGTCATGGACCATACCGCGGTGACACTCTGCCGCGAGAACAAGATCCCGATCATCGTCTTCGACCTTTCTCACGCAGGGAACCTGGAAGGTGTGGTGGCGGGGAAACAGATCGGGACGTATGTTGGATCACCAGCATGATCGAGGCCAATCTCAAAGACGCCGAGACCAAGATGCAAAAGAGCCTCGACGCGCTGGCCAAGGAGATCCTGACGATCCGCACCGGGCGCGCCAGCCCGGCGCTGGTGGACAAGATCCAGGTCGAGTATTACGGCAACCCGACGCCGCTGAATCAGCTTGCCACGATTACGGTCCCGGAAGCGCGCATGATCGTCATTCAGCCCTGGGACCGCACCATCATGAGTGCGGTGGAGAAGGCGATCCAGAAATCCGAGCTGGGGCTGAACCCCGGCAACGACGGCCAGCTGATCCGGGTGCCGATTCCTCCGCTCAACGAGGAGCGGCGGCGGGAGTACGCCCGGCTGGTCAAGCGATCGGATCAAGACCCTCGAGAAGGAGAAAAAGATCTCAGCCGACGAGGCCCGCCGAGGTGGCGAGCAGCTGCAGAAGCTTGCCGATCGCTACATCGGACTGGTCGATCAGGTCGCGGCTCGCAAAGAAGCCGAGATCATGGAGGTCTAACACTCAAGAACTACCAGTGAGCCAGGTGCCCTCTCCCGAACACGTCGCAATCATCATGGATGGCAACAGCCGCTGGGCCCGCGAGCGCCTGCTCCCGCGCGTAATGGGGCACAAGGCGGGGATCGAAGCGATCCGCCGCGTGGCGGAGGCCGCCGACCGGCGTGGCATCCGCGTGCTGACGCTCTATGCCTTCTCCACGGAAAACTGGTTACGCCCACGCGATGAGGTGGACGCCTTGATGGGCCTCTTTTCCGAGACCATTCGCCGAGAAGTGGAGGAGTTGGGACGGCGTGGAATCGAGCTGCGGTTCTCCGGCCGCATTCAGGAGCTGTCGCCGGCCCTGCAGGAACAAATGCGTCAGGCCAGCGAACATACCCGCATCGGCGCCAGGGCCGTGCTCAACATCGCCATCAACTACGGCGGCCGCGGCGAGATCGTCGACGCAGTTCGCGAGCTGGCGCGCGCCGGTGCAGACCTGACCCAGCTCGAGGAATCGAGCCTCGCCGACCGTCTGTACACCCGAGGCTTACCGGATCCCGACCTCGTGATACGCACCGCCGGCGAAATGCGGCTCAGTAACTTCCTGCTCTGGCAGGCCGCCTACTCCGAGTTCTACAGCACTCAAACGCTCTGGCCCGATTTCACAGATGCCGACTTCGACGAGGCGATCGCCTCCTACCAGCGGCGGCAGCGACGCTTTGGCGCGCGCCCGGAGGAGGTTCCCAATCGAGGTCGCTGACGCGCCATCGGACGACCCCGCGCTGAGCGCGGCGCGCCGCTCCAACATGGCGGTGCGCATCGGCACGGCCGCCGTCCTGATCGGGGTGGTGCTGGCGGCGCTGATCGCGGGCTCCGTCTGGGTATACGCGGCCATGGCCGTCGTGCTGGGCGCCGCGCTGATCGAGTACTGGCAGCTGACGCGCGCCATGGGGACGCCCGCCCCGCTCTGGCTGCTGTTCCCGCTGAGCTATGCCCTTCTGCTCCGTGACCGTCTGCCCGCCGGGGCAAGCCTGGCCGTGCTACTGGCCGCCGCCACCGTTCTCGGTCTCACCACGCTCGTGCTGGTCCGTGACTGGCGGGGTAGCCTGACACGCTGGGCGCTGGCGGTTGGAGGCAGTCTCTATCTGGCCTTCACGTTGAGCTTCTATCTGTCGCTCTACTTCCTGCACCAACCTGATCCGAACCATCTCGGTTTCGGGTACGTGATCGCCATCTTCGGCGCCATCTGGGTCGGCGACACCGCGGCCATGGTGGCCGGCCTGCGATTCGGACGCCATCACTTCTTTGCGCGCATCAGTCCCAAGAAGACCGTCGAGGGGGCCGTCGCCGAGTTGCTGGCGAGCACCGTGTTCTTCGCCATCGTTGGGCTCCTTGTCAACATCAGCTTTCCCCACAACCTCATCATCGGGCTGCTGATTGGGATCTTTGCGCAGGTTGGTGACCTCGTCGAGTCACAGATCAAGCGAACCGCGGGCGTCAAGGATGCGAGTCACCTGATCCCCGGTCACGGTGGGATTCTCGACCGGATCGATTCGCTGTTGCTCGTGGGAGTGGTCGTGTACTATTACGTGACGTCGCTGCACCTGGCATGAGCGGCCGGGCGCAATGACTCACGTTCGCCCCGCGTTTCAGCCCAAAGAGATGAGATCTCCCCGTCCCTCGCCCCGGCGCCTGGCGCTGCTCGGTGCGACCGGCTCCATCGGCCGCCAGGTCTGTGACCTGGTCGAGCGACATCCGGATCGCTTCGCGCTGCATGCAGTGATCGCCGGTACGGACGCGGCGGCGCTGGACGCGGTGGCCCGCCGCCATCCGGAAGCCCACGCACTGCTGGCCAATCCGGGCGGGAGCGACGCCGGCCGCGCGGCGCGGGCTATCGCCGAGGCGGTCAGCGACCCGGACGTCGACCTGGTCGTGGTGGCCGCCGCTGGTGCCGCCGCGCTGGCGCCCACCCTGTCGGCCCTCGACGCGGGCAAGGACATCGCCCTGGCCACCAAGGAAGTCCTGGTCATGGCTGGGGAGCTGGTTCGTCAACGGATGCGGCGCCACGGATCGCAGATCTTTCCGATCGACAGTGAGCACAGCGCGATCTGGCAATGCCTGTGGGGCGAAAAGGAGGCAGCCGTCCGCCGTTTGATTCTGACCGGGTCCGGCGGTCCATTCTTGCGTCGTCCTCTCGAAACACTCGAGAGCGTGACGATCGCCGAGGCACTCGCCCATCCGCGTTGGAAGATGGGACCGAAGATCACCATCGATTCGGCAACGATGATGAACAAAGGCCTCGAGGTGATCGAGGCGCACTTCCTCTTCGACGTCCCCTATTCCGCCATCGACGTCATCGTTCACCCGCAAAGTGTTGTGCATTCGATGGTCGAGTTCGTTGATGGCAGCGTCAAAGCCCAGCTGGGCATTCCGGATATGCATCTCCCGATCGCGATCGCACTGGGATTTCCGGAGCGGCTGGACGGGGTCACGACGGCGCCCGACCTGGCGGCGCTGGGTCAGCTCTCCTTCGAGGCGCTGGACGCGATCCGCTACCCGGCCGTCGCCCTGGCTCGCGAGGCCGGCGAGCGCGGCGGAACCGCCCCGGCCGTGCTGAACGCCGCGAACGAAGAGGCCGTAGCGCTGTTCCTCAAGGGACAGCGGCGATTCGTGGAGATCGTGCCGTCGGTGCGGCAGGCTGTCGAAAGCGCAGCACCCGATGAGGAGCTCACCCTCGACACCGTGATCGCAGCCGACCGCTGGGCGCGGGCTCAGGTGCGCACCGCCTCAAGTGGGACGAGCAGAGTGCGGAGCGAGCTGCCGGCGTGAGTCCCGTCATCCTCGTCCCCCTCGTCATCCTGATCTTCAGCGGGCTGGTCATCGTGCACGAATCCGGTCACTTCCTGACGGCCAAACTGTCCGGCATCAAGGTCGAGCAGTTCAGCGTCGGGTTCGGCCCCCAGTTGGTGGGCTGGCAACGCGGCGAGACGCTGTACGCCATCCGGGCGATCCCACTGGGTGGCTTCGTCAAGCTGGCCGGCATGGACGGCAGCATGGACGCCGGGCCACGCAGCTTCAACGCCCATCCACTCTGGCAGCGGTTCATTGTGATCGTTGCCGGGTCCGCCTTCAACCTCGCCCTTCCCGTCCTGATTTTCTTCAGCATCTACACCACGGTCGGTGCGGCCGAGGTCAAAACGCCGATCCAGGTCAGCTCGGTCGATGCCGGCACCCCGGCAAGCACGGCCGGCCTGCGCGACGGCGACGTGATCCAGTCGGTAAATGGTCATCCGATCAGCCGATTCGAGGACCTTCGATCCGCGTTGGATGCTGCCAAGAACGCACCCGTCACCGTCGTCGTCGAGCGCGGCGGTCAGCCGCTGACGTTGACCGTGACGCCGAAGCTGGATCCGAGCAGCGGCGGCTACATCCTTGGTTTTCATCCGGCTATCAGATCGTGGAAGCCGGGCCCGGTCGAATCGGCCGGCCGTGCGGTTCGGGACACCGGTGATTCGATTGCCGGCATCGCGGGCGGCATCTATTTACTGATCACCGATAAAAGTCTGGGCGGCCTGCTCGGACCACGGGGTCTCGAGGGACCGGTGGGCATCGTCAAGACGACCGCCCGCGCGGCGCAGGCGGGAATTCTGCCGGTGCTCGAGGTGGCCGCCCTTCTGAGCCTCAGCCTGGGCCTGGCCAACATCCTGCCGTTCCCAGCCCTCGACGGGGGCCGCGCCGCGTTTCTCGTGTTGGAGCTGATCCGGGGCCGACCAGTGGACCCGGCCCGGGAACAGGTGGTGCACTATGTCGGTCTCGCTCTGTTGTTTGGATTGATCGGACTCGTGACATATAACGATGTGCTGAGATGAGGGCATGAGAGCACGCCGCAAATCCATTCCCGTTCGGGTCGGCGACGTGGTGATCGGGGGCGCCGCGGAGATCGTGGTGCAATCGATGACCCTCAATGAGATCGCCCGCCTGAAAGATGCCAATTGCCGCATCGTTCGGGTCGCGGTGCCGACGAGAGAAGCGGCGCAGGCGATGGTCGAGATCAAAAAGGCTTCGCCGCTACCGATCATCGCGGACATCCACTATGACGCGCCGCTGGCGCTGATGGCCCTCCAGGCGGGCGTAGATGGCCTGCGACTCAATCCAGGCAATATCAAGGACCCGGAAAAGGTCAAGGAGATCACGCGCCAGGCGAAAGAGCGGGAGGTGCCGATGCGAATCGGCGTCAACGCCGGGTCGCTGCCCGGCCGCCCCAAGGAGGGCGCCGGCGTTCGCCCGCCGACCGAGGAGGTGGTGGCGGCCATGGTCAGTGCCGCGCTGGGCCACATTCACATCCTGGAGTCGCTGGATTACAACCTGATCAAGGTCTCGATGAAGGCCTCGGATCCGCCCACGATGATCGCCGCCAACCGGGCAATCGCCGACAAGATCCCCTACCCGCTGCATCTGGGCGTCACGGAGGCCGGTCCGCCGCGCACCGGCGCGGTCAAGAGCGCCGTCGGGATCGGGGTCTTGCTCGAGGAGGGCATCGGCGACACCATCCGCGTCTCGCTCGCCGGCGACTCGGTCGAGGAAGTCGAGGTCGGCTACGGCATCGTGAACGCGCTCGCCGAAAAGCTGACCGGGCCAAACCTGATCGCCTGCCCGATGTGCGGCCGGCTCGAAATCGACATGCTGCCGATGGTGGCGGAAGTCGAGAAAGCACTCAAGAAGATCAAGCGGCCGATCAACGTGTCGGTGATGGGGTGCGTGGTGAACGGCCCAGGTGAAGGGCAGCACGCGGACATCGGCATCGCCGGAGGTAAGGGCAAGGGCATCCTGTTCAAGCACGGCAAGATCGTTGGGACCTTCCCAGAGAAGGAACTCGTGCCGGCGCTGCTCCGTGAGCTGGACGCCATCGCCCGCGAGGACGAGCAAAAACTCGCCAGTTAGCGTACGAGCAGCGCTGGAACTAGCGCGGCTCGACGGGTGTAGATACAACGTGACACTGATCCGCATGGCCGCAGCCGGCCTGCTCGTGATCGCCGCCAGTGCCTGCGTTTCCGGCACAGCGCAAGTCTCGAGCAGTCCCTCCGATGGAGGAACCTTGCTGGCCTGCCAGGACGTGATCGGCTCGGAGGCCGTGCCCGCGGCGGGTGACGCCATCGTGCTCGATCGGGTTGCCCTCCCGACGGCCCGCGCTCTCCAAGCGAACCGAACCGGATATCCGGGCGGTCGGCGGTTCGCGAAGGACGGACTCTTCATCCGTCGCGGCGCGTCCTTCGATCTCATCGTTCCCGACGATTGGCGCGGCCGGCTCAGCATCAATTGGGGCTCTCCCGGAACCGCAACCGATCACCTGCGCGTGCCAGGCTGCCGGCCGACTCGAACCGTCAACCCGATCCATGAGCAAGACGCCTGGTTGGTATACGCCGGTGGATACACCGTGTCCGAACCTGCCTGCGTCTCGCTCGTGGTCAAGGCGGGCCAGACGGAACAGACCGTACGAATTGGCGTGGGCGCGGCCTGCCCCGGCCAGGCGGAACCCCCTCCGCCGGTGTAGCGAGCGGGGGAGGAGATGCTGAAACTTATACTCACAGGCCATGGCTGTCGACGAAAAAGAGACGGGCTTCGTCAAGGAGATTCGAAAGCAGGCTGGGGATTTCCCGGGCTGGTACAACGACGTCGTCCGGAAGGCGCAGCTAGCGGACAATTCTCCGGTTGCCGGCACCATGATCGTTCGCCCCTATGGCTATGCCTTATGGGAAAACATTCGCGATCCTCTCGACCGTCTCATCAAGCAAACCGGGCACGAGAACTGGTACTTCCCGGCACTGATTCCGCTCAGTTTTCTCCAAAAGGAGAAGGACCACGTCGCGGGCTTCGCCCCGGAATTTCAACTCGTCACCAAAGGTGGCGGCAAGGACCTCGAGGAACCGCTGGTCTTGCGGCCGACCTCGGAGACGATGATTGCGACCGTCCTGCGCGATTACGTTCAGTCCTATCGGGACCTACCAGTGCTCACCAACCAATGGAACAACGTCTTTCGTTGGGAACTGAAGCCCCGCTTCTTCTTGCGCACTCGAGAGTTCCTCTGGCAAGAGGGACACACGTTTCACGAAACCGCATCGGAGGCCGAGCAAGAAGTCGCGAAGATGCTCGACTGCTACCGCCGGATCGCCGAGGAGTGGTGCGCGATCCCGGTCCTCACCGGCCGCAAATCGGAGAGCGAGAAGTTTGCCGGTGCCCAGTACTCGACCGCGATCGAGGGCATGATGATGGACGGCAAGGCGCTGCAGATGGGCACCTCGCATTACTTCGGGGAGAACTTCAGCCGCGCCTACGACCTCACGTATACGGGGCGCAGCAACGAGCAGCAGTACCCCCATTCGACCAGTTGGGGCATGTCCACCCGGATGGTAGGCGCGGTGGTGATGGCGCACGGAGACGACTCCGGCTTGCAGCTGCCGCCCCGGATCGCGCCCGTGCAGGTCATCGTTGTTCCGATCTTCCGGAGCGACGTCGAGCGGACGCAGATCGCCTCAGCGCTGACGGGGATCCTCGATGCGCTCGACGATATCCGCGTCAAAGTCGACTGGCGTGACGAGCGCCCCGGCTTCAAGTTCAATGAATGGGAGCTGAAAGGGGTGCCGGTGCGTATCGAGATCGGGCCTCGCGACCTGGCAAGCGGGCAGGTCACCGTCGTCCGTCGGCTTGACCGGGCGAAGAAGCCGGTCCCCCTCGCCGAGCTGCAGACGACCATCCCCGCGATGCTCGAGCACATTCAAGAAGCGCTCTTCAAGCGTGCGCTGGAGTTCCGCAAGGGCCATACCGTTCGGCTCGACTCGCTGGCGGCGATGGTGGGCTTCTTTGAAGAGTCCATCGGCTTCGTCATCACCCCGTGGTGCGGGCGCGCCGAAGACGAGCAAGCGGTAAAAGAGGCGACAATGGCGACCACCCGCGTGATCGATCGGGAGCTGCCACCGGGAAGCCAGGCCTGCGCGGTCTGTGGCCGTCCGGCGACCGTCGAGGTGGTCTGGGGAAAGGCCTACTAGGACCAATCGAGCCCGGCGGGCCGTTAGTTGGGCTGATTGGCAGTTATAGAGTTCGGGGATAATTTCGCCATCAACCATATAGGGACCGGGTCATGCAATTCGCCGACCTTCTGAGCAAGGTCAGTTATCTGCCGCCGCACGACGTCGATGTGCTGTCGCGCGCCTACGATGCCGCCGCCAGCGCCCATCACGACCAGAACCGGCTCTCTGGCGAGAAATTCATCGAGCACCCCCTGTCCGTCGCCGGCATCCTGGCCGACCTCCAGCTCGATCGCGACACCCTCGCGGCGGCCATTCTGCACGACACGGTGGAGGACACCCATCTCACGATCTCCGACCTGGAGCAGAGTTTCGGCCCGACCGTAGGCAAGCTGGTCGCCGGCGTCACCAAGCTGGAGAAGATCTCCTTCCACAGCCAGGAACAGGCCCAGGCCGAGAACGTCCGCAAGATGCTGGTCGCGATGGCCGAGGACGTCCGGGTGGTGTTGATGAAGCTGGCGGACCGGTTGCACAACATGCGCACCGTGAATTACCTTCCCGAGAACCGCCGCCGGGCGATGGCGCAGGAGACGCTGGATATCTACGCCCCGCTGGCGCACCGGTTGGGGATGTGGAACATCAAGTGGGAGCTGGAAGATCTTTCCTTCTCGCAGCTCCATCCCGACGAGTACCAGGAGATCGTCAAGAAGATCGCGCGCAAGCGGAAAGAGCGCGAAATGTACGTCAACGACATCAAGGAAATTCTCGAAAGGGAGTTGACCGCGGTCGGTATCCAAGCCGAGACGACCGGCCGGCCGAAGCACGTGTACAGCATCGCCAACAAACTTGCGATGGGCAAAGACTTCGATGAAATCTACGACCTCTCGGCCATCCGGGTCACCACCGACTCCATCAAGGACTGTTACGGCGCGCTGGGCGTGATCCACTCGCTGTGGAAGCCCATCCCCGGCCGCTTCAAGGATTACATCGCGATGCCAAAGTCCAACGGCTATCAGTCGTTGCACACCACCGTGGTCAGCCACAGCGGCGAGCCGATGGAGATCCAGATCCGCACCCACGAGATGCATCGGACCGCCGAGTGGGGCGTGGCCGCGCACTGGACCTATAAGGAAGGCGGCGGGAAGGACGATCGCAAGATGGATCAGCGATTTGCCTGGCTGCGGCAGCTGATCGATTGGCAAAAGGAGGTGCTCGACGCCGAGAAATTCGTCGACGCGGTCAAAGTCGACGTCTTCAGAGATGAGGTGTTCGTCTTCACCCCCAAGGGCGACGTCATCGCTTTGCCCACCGGTGCGACGGCGGTTGACTTCGCCTATCGGATCCATACGGAAGTCGGCCACCGGTGTATCGGAGCCAAGTCGAACGGCCGGATGGTGCCGCTCGACTATCCGCTGCAGAACGGCGACATCGTCGAGGTGCTGACCTCGAAGGGACCGCACGGCCCGAGCCGCGACTGGCTGGGCTTCGTGAAGACCGCCGGCGCGGCGCAGAAGATTCGGGGCTGGTTCAAGAAAGAGCGGCGCGAGGAGAACGTCAGCAAGGGAAAGGAGCTGCTGGACAAAGAGTTCCGGCGCATGCAGCAGCGGGCGCTGGCCTCCATCGGTGACGAGCGGATCCTCGAGCTGGCCCGGGAATTTCGCTTCACCGACCTCCCCGATTTCTATGCGGCGATCGGATACGGCGACGTCAGCCCGCACTCCGTGTTGCTGAAGTACATGGCGGCCGGTCAGCAGCCCGACGGCAATGGGGAGTTCCCCCTGATCCCGTTGGTCCCGCAGTTCAAGCCCACCGGCGAGATCCGGGTAAAGGGCGAACGCGGGGTGCTCACGCAGATCGCGCAGTGCTGCAAGCCCGTGCCAGGCGACCTCATCAGCGGATATATCACCCGGGGCAAGGGCATCACGGTGCACCGGACAAGCTGCAAGAACGTCATGAACGTGACCAACCAGGAGCGCGTGGTTCAGGTCGATTGGGACACCGGCGGTCGCCAGCTCTATCCCGTCGGGATCAAAATCGAAGCCTGGGACCGGACCGGGTTGCTCCGTGACATCGCCACCGTCATCGCGGAGAGCAAGATCAATCTGACCGGCGCCGAAGTCCAGGTCTACGACGACAAGACCGCCGTGATTTCGACCACCGTCGAGATCAGCAGTCTCACCCAGTTGAGCCGGTTGATGGAGCGCCTGGAAACGGTCAAAGACGTCCACACCGTCGCCCGGGAGGGCAATCTCGCGGCCACCTGACGTCGGGCTTAACTCGAACGTTACGAACTCGTTTGCGGACAGCCCCAACGTGCGGGCGGAGAAACGGTCGCTGTAACTTCGCCTGCCTAGCATCGGAGTGCGATGGGTGCCCATTCGAACGGTGGACGCGCGCTCGCCGGCTTCTTCGGGCTGGTGGTCCTGGTCGTCCTGCTGTTCGGGCTGGTGGCGTTGGTCGCGCTCCGACCGACGGATGGGCTGGCCTGGGTTCAGGTCCCCGATCTCAGCGCCGACCTCCGTCTCGATGCCGGCTTGCAGACCAAGCCGCTCAAGAACACCGTGCTGTTAGAGGCGCTCCAGGACCGGGCCCTCGAGGGCAACGCGGTCGAGGCGCTGGCCGTGGCTCCCGCCCTCGCCGTGGCTCCTGCCAACCCGGTGGTCGCGGTTATCGTGCCACCGTCGCAGCGCCCGGTGACAACGCCGGCACCCACGCCCACGCCAGCGGCCACGCCGACGCCGGCGCCGGCCCCGAGCCCGAGCCCAACCGCATCACCTCAGCCATCACCAACGCCGACCGCTACCGCAACACCCGTCCCAACGCCCACGCCCACCGCGACGCCAACGCCGACGCCGACGCCCACGCCGGCGCCCACGCCGGGTCCGTCACCGACCCCAACCCCAACACCCACCGCACGGTTTGCGATCGTTTCCGCCAGCGAGCGGGTTACGCAGTCGCCGAAGACCGGCAACAACAAGGACCGGTGCAGCCAGACTTCCGTGACCGCGACCGGAAGCTTCACGACCAATGGCGCCGGCGGATGGGTCTTCTATGAGTGGGTCCGGGTAGACAGCCAGGGCAACCGAACGGTGAACCCGCAGGCTCCGATCCGGGTTGCCGCGGGGGATACGAGCTCCCACGCCGTGGTCACCGATAGCTTCACGCCCCAACACAGCGGCACCGACCAGCTGGTCTTCCTCAACCCGGCGTATACGGTCGCTGCCCAGAGCTGGAGCTGTCTTGGCTAAGCGGCTGACGATGCCGACCCTGAGAATCCGTACCCAGATCATCCTTCCGTTCCTCCTGCTGATGCTGATCCTGGGCATCATCGGCACCTATCTGACAACCAGCCTGGTCGCGACGTCGCTCGAGCGTCGTATCGCGGATCAACTCGTGCATGCCGAGGACGCGGCGCTCGACGCTGCCGTCAAGCTCCAGGGGCGTCAGGTCGCTGCCATCCGGCTGATTGCCAACACGCAGGGTGTCGACCAGGCCGTCCGTGCCGGAGACGCCGCGGCGTTGCGCGAGCTGATCGTGCCGCTCGAGGTCAACAACCGGCTCGGCACGGTGATGATCTTCGATGCCCGCGGACGCACCATCCTCGAAATCAGCCAGCCGGACGAGACGAACCCGAGTGGCCTGGTATTCAGAAGCGGCACCGATCTGTCCGGCGAGTTGATTGTCCAGCCGGTGCTCAAGGGCCAGTACGACTCACTCGGAGACAAGTACATCGGCTACCGTGGGTCACCCGTGTCGTCTCTGGCCGCCGCCGGGCCCGTGATGCTGGGTGATCGCGTCGTCGGCGGCGTGCTGGTCGAGACCGCCCTGCCCGCTGTGCTCAGCGACATTCAGAGCAAGTCGCAGGCACAGGTCGTGCTGCTGGACACAAAAGGACGGCTGCTGGGCGGCACCCTCGCCAACGTGAAAGGCGATCTCCTCGACGAGCACCTGCGCTCGTACCTGGCGCTGGCCTCGCCCGGGCGCGCGGCGACGCGAAGCCTGACCATCGCGGGCCAGGAGTACGAGTTCCAGTTCACCAACTTTTACCTCCGCCAGCAGGTGGAGGGCTACCTCGCCGTCGCGCTATCGCGGCGCAGCGTTGTGGAGGCGGGCTTTCAATCGGCGTTTCAGATGACGGTGCTGTTCGCGGGCGTCGTTCTGATCCTGCTCCTGATCGGGTACCTGCTCGCGCTCCGGCTGACGCGGCCGATCGAGGCCCTGGTCGCCGGAACACAAGCGGTAGCCCGAGGTGACCTCAGCAAGCGGCTCGACGTCAGGCGTCGCGATGAGCTCGGCGAGCTGGCGACGGCTTTCAACACCATGACCCAGGACTTGCAAGAGCGGACTCGCTCGCTGAACGAGCAGATGCGCCGGCTGGCCGCGCTGTCGCAGTCGAGCCAGGGCCTGGGCAAGGAAACCGAGCCCGCCGCGATGGCCGAAGCCATCCTGGGGGTCAGCATGAAGGCACTCGGGCTCGATAAGGCACTGCTCCTCGCTCGAAACGAGACCAGCGGGCTCGAAGTCCGGTCGGTGGTCGGCCTCGGCCCGAAAGCCGCGGCACAACTGGGCCGCTTGAGCCCGGCGAAGCTTGCCGAGGGTTTTGCCCTGCAACCCACCGCCGCCGTCGAAACCGTAACCACGCTTTCCGGCGACTCCCGGCGAGGCCTGCGCCTCTTCGGCGAGCTCGCCGGGATTCAGGAGGCGCTGGTCGTTCCGCTGGTCCGGGGCGAACGGAATGCCGGCTACCTCGTCACCGGCATCGCCGCCGGCTACCGGCTGCCACAGCAGGACGTCGACCTGCTGCAGACGATCGCGACCGAGATGGCGCTGATGATCGAGAACGCGGACCTGCGAAAGAAGACCGAGCTGCAAGCCCATCGCCTCGACCAGGCGATCATTGCCCTCGAGAAGATCTCGCAGGCCCTCACCGCGGTGACGGTTGGGACCGACAACCTGCTGCGGGCGGTCGCCCACGCCACGGCTGAGATCCTGGATGCCCCGTATGCCTCCTTGCACCTGCGTAAGCCCGCCTGGCGCGAGCAATTCAACGACGTCATCGTCGGATCGACCACCCGGCGTGAAATGGCCGCGGTCCGGCAGAGCGGGGACCTGGCCTCGAAGCGAGTCGAGCGACCGGAACAGGTCCTCGAGCTCGATCTGGTCGATGAGCATGGAGAGCCGCTCTCCGCGGCCCGACGGGTGGGGTTGCAGCGGGCGGTTGCCGTTCCCATGTGCCTGGCGGGCGAGATCGTCGGCGTGCTCGTGATCCACCTGCGGTCGCCGCGGACGCTGGAGCGAAGTGAGGTCCGCGTCCTCCAGACCCTGGCAAACCAGGCGGTGATCGCGATCGAGAATGCAGCGGCCTACGAGCACACCAAGCAGCTGGCCACTACCGACGCCATGACTGGGGTGGCGAACCACCGCGAGCTGGAAGCCTACCTCGACCGCGAGTTGCTGCGCTCGAGGAAGACGCGCGAACCGCTTGCCCTGATCATGTGCGACCTCGACCACTTCAAGCAAATCAACGACACCGTCGGGCACCCCGCCGGAGACGCCGTCCTGCGCCACCTCACCCGCCAGATCCTGGTGCCGGCCGTGCGACCCAAGGACCTGGTGGCACGCTACGGCGGCGACGAGTTCGTGCTCGTGCTGAGGGGCGCCGACAGCCGGGCAGCGGTCGCCATCGCCGAGCGGATTCGCCGGACGATCGGCGGTCAGGCCGTGTTACTGGACGGAAAAGCCGTCTCCAACCTTTCCCTCAGCCTGGGTATCGCCGTGTTCCCGCGCGACGGCGACACCCGCGAGGCGCTGGTGCAAGCCGCGGACCAGGCGCTCTACGTGGCCAAGCGGACCGGTCGCAACCGGGTGGTTCGCAGCGACGCCGGCAATGCCGACGCCCAGCTCGCGAGCTAGCGCGCGGCATCGATCTCCCGCCGGGCATTCGCTATTCTGTCGAAACCATGCCCCCGATCGCGCAGCGTCCCCGCGGGACCCAGGATTTGTTGCCCGCGGATCAGCCCTACTGGGAGGCGATGTCGGGGACGGCCAAAGACCTCGCCGAGAGGTTTGGCTATCTCCGGATTGAGACGCCGACCTTCGAGGCCACCGACCTCTTTGTGCGCGCCGTGGGCGAGGCGACCGACATCGTGAGCAAGGAGATGTTCACGTTCAAGGATCGGGGCGATCGATCGCTGACGCTGCGCCCGGAGGGGACCGCGCCGATCGTCCGCGCCTACTTCGATGCCGGCATGCAGCTGGAGCCGCAGCCGGTGCGCCTCTATTACCTGGGCCCGTATTTTCGGTCGGAGCGGCCGCAGCGCGGTCGCTTCCACGAATTTCGTCAGTTCGGCATCGAAGCGATCGGCGACGCCAGCCCGCTGCTCGATGTCGAAGCCATCGTTCTCGGGTGGAAGTGGTTCGGCGGACTCGATATCGGTGGGATCCACCTGCTGCTCAACAGCATCGGCGACGACGTCTGCCGTCCGGCGTATCGGGAACGGCTCCGCGATTACTATCGCCCTCATCTGGCCAAGCTGAGCGCGGAAAGCCGCACGCGATTCGAGAAGAACCCGCTGCGCCTCTTCGACTCGAAAGAACCGCAGGACCAGGAACTCAAGCAAAAGGCCCCCCGCATGGTGGACCACCTCTGCCAGCCTTGCGCCCAGGCCTTCCAGGCGGTCAAGGACGGGCTGGCCGCGGAAGCGATTCCCTTCACCCTGAATCCCGAGCTGGTCCGCGGCCTCGACTACTACACGCGAACGGTCTTCGAATATCAGCACGAAAGCCTGGGCGGAGCGCAGAACGCGCTGGGCGGTGGCGGTCGGTACGACGGCCTCGCCGCCGCTCTGGGCTACCGGGTGACGCCCGGCGTTGGCTTCGCCATCGGCCTGGACCGGACGGCCATGGTACTCAAGGAGCGCAAGCCGTTGGCGCCTCCGGCGCCCGATGTCTGGGCCCTGGCGGTCGATCCCAAAGATGAGCTCTACGTCTTCCACCTGGCCGGGACCTTGCGCGAGCGTGGTTTGCGGGTGGTGGTCGACCCCGGGGCGGCCCGGCTTGATGCCAAGCTCCGCAAAGCCGCCAAACGAGGGGCGCGCGTCGCTCTGCTCGTCGGGCCGGAGGAACGAGAAAAAGGCGAGGCCGTCGTCCGCGACATGCGTCTGAAAACGCAGGTGAGTGTCGCCGAACGCGAGGTCGTCCCAACTGTCACGCAAGCCTTGAGCGCCGGGTGAGCCTGACACCCCGAACCCCGTGTGGGGCGCCGCGGATCGAGCAGGCGGGGCAGTCCGTCGACGTCTATGGCTGGGTGCACCGCCGCCGGGACCTCGGCGGCCTGATCTTCATCGACCTGCGCGACCGGAGTGGGATCGTCCAGGTGAAGTTCGACCCGGTGCACGCTCAGGCGCATGCGACGGGCGGAGAGCTGCGACTGGAGACCGTGATCCACGTCCGGGGGCCGATCGTGCGGCGCCCACCGGGAACGGAGAACAAGGAGCTCCCCAGCGGTGCTGTCGAAATCGAGGCGCAGGCCGTCGACATCCTCAACCGCGCGCTGCCGCCTCCCTTCGCCGTCAACGAGGACGGCGTGGTCGATGAGCAACTGCGCCTTCGCTACCGTTACCTGGATCTTCGACGGCAGCGGATGGCCCGGAATCTCCAGCTCCGACACCGGATGGCTAAGGCCATTCGGGATTTTCTCGACGACGAAGGCTTTGTCGAGATCGAGACGCCGGTTCTGATCCGCAGTACGCCGGAAGGGGCGCGTGATTACCTGGTTCCCAGCCGGCTGAAGACGGGCCACGTCTACGCGCTGGCGCAGTCGCCGCAACTCTACAAGCAGCTCTTGATGGTTGCCGGCATGGACCGCTACTTCCAGATCGTGCGCTGCTACCGGGACGAGGACCAGCGCGCCGACCGCCAGCCGGAGTTCACCCAGCTCGATCTCGAGATGTCCTTCGTCGCCGAGGATGACGTGCTCGACGTCGTAGAACGCAGCTTTGCCCACGTCTGGAAGCAGGTGCTTGGCGTGGCCGTGGCGACACCCATCCGCCGTATCACCCACGCGGACGCGATGCTTCGATACGGCGTGGACAAGCCTGATCTTCGATACAAGCTGGAGATCGAGGAGCTGTCGTCGATCTTCGCGGGCACCGAGTTCAAGATTTTCCGGCAGGCGCTGGATGCCGGCGGAGTGGTGCGCGGTCTTCGCATTCCGGTGACAATCGGCGGCAAGGAGATCGATGCCCTTACCGAGGCCGCCCGCGGCGACGGAGCGAAGGGTCTCGCCTTCTGGCATCGGGAGGCGCAGGGCTGGCGCTCGCCGATTACGAAGTTCTTCACCGAGCGGGAGCTAGTCGGCCTGGAGCAGGCGACAGGGGCGCAACCAGGCGATGTGGTGGTCGCGGTGGCAGACCGCCCGGAGGTCGCAGCGGCGGCGCTGGGATCGGTCCGTAAGTCAGCGGCCCGATCCCTTGGGCTGATCGACGAGCGCGCCTTCGAATTCGTCTGGGTCACCGAGTTTCCACTCTTCGAGCGGAGCAAGGAGACGGGCGACGTTACCGCTGCCCACCATCCATTCACCTCACCACGGCCCGAGGACGTTGCCCTGCTGGCCAGCGAGCCGATGCGGGTGCGCGCCCGCGCCTATGACCTGGTCCTCAATGGCACCGAGCTCGGCTCGGGCAGCATCCGGATTCACGATCCGGAAATGCAGCAGCGGGTCTTCAGCGGGTTGGGCATGGCGCGCGAGGACGCCGAGCGACGATTCGGTTTCCTTCTCGACGCTTTCCGTTACGGCGCGCCGCCGCACGGTGGCTTCGCTTATGGCCTGGACCGGGTGGTCATGCTGGCCGCCGGTGAGCAGACGATCCGCGAGGTGATCGCGTTTCCCAAGAACCAGCAGGCCGAAGAGGTCATGACCGACGCGCCGGCTCCGGCTGACCCCAAACAGCTGCGGGAACTGGGCCTCGAACTGGTGCGTCCGCCGCTGAAACAAGGTCGATAGGGCTCCAGCCGTAACTGTCACCGTGGTTTTTCGGCCCCGTTACGGGCCGCAAGGTATTGCCATCGAGTGCGTAAGGTACGCAACTTACAGTAGGCGACATGAACGCCGCCATCTTCACCAAGTCCGCCAAAGGTCTCATTCTCGCGTCCGGTTTGATCGCCGCGTCGAGCATCATGGGCTACGCACAGGACGCCCCGGTGGCCCTGGGCGCCCAGGCGACCGTCCCGCTGAGCGGGGTTTACGTTGGGGCGCCGTCGGGCATTACGTCCCTCGGCGGCCATTCTTTCGACCTGAGCTCCGGCAACCTGGTCTCGTTGAGCAACGGCCAGAGCGTGAGCTTCAGCGGTTCCTGGGCAAATGCGACCGGTGCCTACCTGCTGCTCAACTCTGCCAACACCTACCTGTGGTACGACCAGACTGTGGTCGGCAACGTGACGCTGACCTTCAGTGACGGCACGACCTCGAGCACCGACCTGATGGTTGGTGGCAACCTCCGCGAGTGGAGGACCGGCGCCGGCTTCACGGTCAACCTGATCACCGATCCGGCTGCCGCGCAGGTCTGGAGCGGTACCGCGACTGATGGCTCGGCTGCCGTCATCGACATGCTCACCATCAGCCTGGACGGCACCAAGACGCTCACCAGCGTGACCGTCAACGATACGAACGGCTGGGGCGCGCTGGCGATCTCGCTCGCAGGCCTCACGATTTCGACGCCCGACCCGGCGCCCGCACCGCAACCGACCTGCTCACGTCCGGGCAACTCGTGCAACACTCCGGCCGTGGTGAACAGCCAGTCGCAGAAGTGGCAGCAGCCGGCCGCGACGACGCCGAGCGCGACGACGCCGAGCGACAAGCACACGAACAACGGGCATCACAGCAAATAAACGACGCGAGCTTCAGGAGAGGTCCGGCCAGCTGGCCGGGCCTCTCTTTGTTTAGATCCCCCACGACATCCGCTACACTCGCGGCGTTGCCTGTGCCCATCCCGCCGGTCTTCGTGCTGGCCACACTTCTCATCCTGCTGGGCACGCAGCTGGCCTACCTGATGGCTCCCAGGGCGCCCCAGTACGTCGTCCGGCTGGGCCTCAGCACCCTGGCCGTGCTGGTCGGCGAGGCGCTTGGGATCGCCGGCGTGGGCGCCCGGCTGGCGCTTGGCGAGCTGCACCCCCTCAACGACCTGGCGCTCCTGGCGATTGTGCAGTGGGCGGGAACCCGCTTGACCCGACGGGAGCAGGCGGTCTAGTGGAGCGTTTGAGCGCTCCACAAACGCGGTACAACTTGGGCAACATCCCGTGACGGGCAATGTCGGGAGGATTGCGTAAGTGGTATGGCAGGTCGGCGTGCTCCTGGTCGGCGTTGGGTTTCTTCTTTTCAGCGTCTTTGCCTCGTTCACCTTGCTGAACATGACCCGGAGCTTGCGGACCATTGAAGCGATCCTGACGCTGACGCTTGATGAGGCCAGGTTGGCCCTCCCCGAACTGCGCCACAGCCTGCAGCAGATCTCACCGCCGCCGATCGGGCGATGAACGCCACCAGCGCCGCCATCACCGGATGGCGTGACCGGATCCGCGAACGCCTTGGTGGGCTCGGCCGCCGCCGGGGCGGATCACAGGCGAGCCAGCACCGGGAGGAATCATGAGGGAGAATCGACTTCGCCATCAACCGGCGACACCCGGCCAGGAGGCTCACGGCGGCGCCTATCTGACCGAGCTGAAACTGCCCGCCATCGCCGATTACATCGTGGTCGCCAAGCGCGCGGCGTCGTCGTTGGGGCTCGTGGTTGGTTTTTCCCTCCAGGAGATCGACGATCTGAACATCGCCATCACCCAGGCATGCGAGAACGCCTGTGCCGCGGCAGCCCAGCAGTGGGGGAGCGGAAATGGCCAGCTGAAGTTAATCTTCAAGAGCCGGCCGCGCCGACTGGAGGTCGAGGTCCGGAGTGTTCCGCCGCGGGCCGTCGAGCAGCAGCAGCAGGCCGTTCGCAAGCCCCATCGCGAGATGGAGCTCGACTATGAAACGATTGGTTTGAATATGATCCGGCTGTTTGTCGACGAACTCCGCTACCAGGTGGATGACCAGACGGGCAGCATGCGGATGAGGATGGTCAAATACCTGATCGAGTAGAACGCCCACCCTCCCCGCAGTCCACCGTCCGACCGAACCGTGAGCTCGTTCGCCGTCTCTTCCTTAGATATCAGAAGACGAAGGATCCGCAGGTCCGCCAGCAGCTTGTCGAGCTGTTCAACAATCTGGTGGTCTTCCTGGCCAAGAAATTCAGCAACCGGGGCGAGCCGCTGGAGGATATCGTCCAGGTCGGCTATATCGGACTGCTGCAAGCGATCGAGCGCTTCGAGCCGCAGCGGGGCCTGGAGTTTTCGACGTTCGCCACGCCCACCATCGTGGGGGAGATCAAGCGGTATTTCCGGGACAAGAGCTGGGCGGTGAAGGTGCCGCGCCGGCTGCAGGAGACGATGCAGCGCGCCGATGTGGCGCAGCAGCGACTGCAAGCGACGCTCGGCCGACAGCCGTCGGTCAACGAAATCGCCAAGGAGCTCGGGCTGGAACCCGAAGAGGTGCTGGCCGCGATGGAGGCGAGCCCCGCCCAGCGCACCATCCCCTTCGAGTCAACCGGTTCCGCCGCCCGCGACGACGACGGCCTGCAGCTGACCGAGCGACTGGGGCTGGAAGACGAGAACCTCGACAAGGTGGAACTGCAGGATCTCCTCGACCAGGCGATGCGCCACCTGACGCCGCGTGAGCGGCGGATCATGTATCTCCGCTTCGTCGACGAGCTCCCCCAGGCGGAGGTTGCCAAGCGGCTCGGCATCTCACAGATGCATGTCTCGCGGCTGCAGCGGGCGGCGGTCGAGCGGCTGAAGCGCGAACTTCCCGTCAGTTAGCCGCGGCCCGCGGTGAGGCAGAAACGAGATCTCGGTACAATTCAGTGCGCGCAAGGACCAAGAGTGAAGAGCGCGGAAATCCGCCAGCGTTTTCTTAACTTTTTCAAAGAGCGGGACCACAAGGTGTTGGCGAGCGCATCCCTGATCCCGTTCGGCGATCCTACCCTGCTGTTCACCAGTGCCGGCATGGTGCCCTTCAAGCCTGTCTTCCTGGGCCAGGCGAAGCCGCCCTATCCACGCGCCACCACCGTCCAAAAAGTCTTCCGATCATCGGACATCGACGTCGTTGGCCACGACGGCCACCATCTCACCTTCTTCGAGATGCTGGGCAACTTCTCCTTCGGCGACTACTTCAAGGAGAAGGCGATTCCATACGCGTATGAGTTTCTGACCACCGAACTCCGAATCGAGCCGGGGCGTCTGTGGGCCGGGATTCACAACGAGGATGACGAGAGCTACGAGATCTGGAAGAAGACCGGCATTCCGGATGCGCGCATTCGTCGCTTTGGCGACGCCGTGCGGTCCGGACTCCGAGGTCCACTACGACTGGGGCGAGGAGCATGGGTGTCGGATGCCGGACTGCGGTCCGAATTGCGAGCACCCCGGCTGCGACCGGTTCCTCGAGATCTGGAACCTGGTGTTCATCCAGTGGGACCGCGACCAGGCCGGCCACCGGACGCCGCTGGCACGCAAGGGTATCGACACCGGGATGGGCCTGGAGCGCATCACCGCCGTCGTCAACCGACAGCGTCGCGGTGTTTTTGAAACGGACCTTTTCCGGCCGCTGATCGAACACTGGGAGAAGGAAACCGGACGGCCGTATGGGACGCAGCCCGAGGTGGATACGTCGCTTCGGGTCATGGCCGACCATGCGCGAGGCACCGCCATGCTGACGGCGGATGGCGTCATCCCCTCGAATGAGGGTCGGGGTTATGTCCTGCGGCGCCTGATCCGGCGCGCGATGGTTCATGCCCGACGGCTCGGTCCCAATGCTCACTTATCGTCGGGGGTGCCAATCGTGGTCAGACTCCTGGGCGATGTCTACCCCGAGGCGCGCAAGCAGGTCAGCCAGATAACGGATGTAGTGCGCTCGGAGGAGGAGCGCTTCAGCATCGCGCTGCGGCAGGGTATGGAGCGCCTCCAGGGGCTGATCGATCGGAAGGCGCTGACCGCGGAGGAGGTCTTCTACCTGCACGACACCCTTGGTTTCCCGGTCGAACTCTCCGCCGAGCTGGCCGGAGAACAGGGGGTCACCGTCGACATGACCGCGGTCGCGACATTGATGCAGGGTCAGCGGGAGCGCAGCCGTGTGGCAACCGGCGGATTCACGGCGCCGCTGGCGGGCCGAGCGACGCGCTTTGTCGGCTATGACCGGCTCGACGTGGACACTTCCATCACCGACGTCTTCGCGGTCGCTGGCGACCCGGGGCAGGCCGATGTGTTCCTCGAAGAGACGCCTTTTTATGCGGAGCGAGGCGGGCAAACGGCCGATACCGGCTGGCTGACCTGGAACGGCGCGAAGGTCGTCGTCGTCGACGTGCAGCCACAGGGTGAGGCGATTCGTCACCGGGTCGCCGCGCCGCCCGATCGGCTCAAGCCCGGCGATCGGGTGCGCGCCGCGGTGGATGCTGAGCGCCGTCAGGCGATCGCCCGTCATCACTCGGCCACGCACCTGCTGCATCGCGCCCTTCGCGACGTGCTGGGCGACCAGGCGACGCAGGCCGGGTCGTCGGTTCACCAGGACTCTGCAACCTTTGATTTTCGTTTTCCGCGTGCGCTGGCTCCCGACGAGATCGATCGCGTCTTTCGCCTGCTCAATGACAAAATCCGCGCGAACCTGGAGCGCCGGGTGGAGGAGCTTCCGCTCGAGCAGGCGATCGCAACTGGCGCCGTCGCACTCTTCGACGAGAAGTACGGCGACCTGGTTCGGGTCGTTTCCTTCGATGATTGGGCCCGCGAATTGTGCGGCGGCACGCACGTGGCGCGAACTGGCGAGATCGGTATGGCGCTGATCTCTAGCGACCGAAGCATCGGCGCCGGGATTCGTCGAATCGAAATGCGGGCCGGCGCGGCCGCGGACCAGCGGGTGCGGGAGTATGAGCGGGTACTCGCCGAGCTTGCCGATGCCCTGCGGGCAGGTCCGGCCGAGCTGCCTTCCAGGGTCGCCACCCTCCAAGCCGAGGTGAAGCGCGTGGAAAAGGAGATCGCCAATTTGCGACAGCGTCTTGCCGCCGGCGGTGGAGCGCAACTCGAGGAAGCCGACGTCGACGGCGTCCGCCTGTTCCTGCAGCGGGTGGATGCCGCCGAAACGGACTTGCTCACCTTCGCCGATCACGCGCTGACGAGGGCCAACGGCAATGGGGTGGCGGTCGTCGTCGGCGGCCGCAACTTTGCAGTCAAGGTGGCAAGCTCGCTCGCCGACCGGTTGCCCGCCAATGATCTCGTGCAGGCCTTCCGTCAGGTGGCGGGCGGGAAGGGCGGTGGCCGGGGG
>VBEE01000107.1 GCA_005881715.1 Chloroflexota bacterium
TGTATTCGGGTCTCGTAGCGGACCTGGCTGATCGTGGCGGGTCCGCCCCTGACCTGCCCGGAGCATATGTCAAACCGGGATGCGTGCCAGGGGCACTGGACGAGGTTGCCGAGCAGCTCACCTTCTGAGAGGGGACCGCCGGCATGCGAGCAGGTCTCGCTGATCGCGCAAACTGTGTCGCCCTTCTTGAAGAGAAGGATGGGCGTATCGCCGGCCATCGCCTTGACCAGCACTCCCTCGGTCATCCGGCCCTCCAGCAGCACCTTTGTGAACTTTTCCGGCACGGGCTGCCAGGCGTGATGATTGACCCCGGTCCCGATCGAAAAGACCATCTCCCCACCGAGGTAGGCCGCACAGATCACCAGGGCATAGCCGATAAAAGCCAGGATGATGGCGAGGCCACGACTGCCACCGGTCAGCCGGATGAGCCACGAAACCAGGTAGACGACAAGGACGACGGTGTTGATCAAGCCGTGAGCAACCCCGACGCGACGCTCACGGTCGACGGTCTCGTTCCAGTCCGTGTATCCCGTGACGGCGGCGCCGAGAGCAGCGAGAATACCAACGAGGATCGTCACGTCGGCCGCGGAACTCCATCCCTGGCTCCGATTGAAGAGATAGATGAGGTCGAAGAGGACCGCGAGCGTCCAGGCGCCGAGCGGAATGTCGGTGATGACAGGATGCAGCGGATGGCCCAACCAGGTGCCGTGCACGAACGTCTTCAGCGTGTGGCCGGGCGCGCCCATCAGCTTGTAGAAGCCACCGACGATTTTTTGCAGGAAATCGGCGACCGGTTCCAGCCAGCGCTGCCGATCGATGAAACGGTTGATGGCGTGACTCAGCACAGGCAGCCTCCTTTCCTCGGGTCTAGCCCTCGAAAATAGTATGGCCTACATGTCCAGTTGGAGCCACCCGTCCAGCCGCCGCCAGGCTCGATCCGCCTCGGCCGGGTCGACCTCCCGGAAGCGAACGGTGTCGCCCGGTCGCGCTTGCGCCAGCAGCGGCAGGTCAGCAGTGATCACGGTCGCAATCACCGGGTAGCCCCCGGTCGTCGGATGATCAGAAAGCAGAACGATCATCTCGCCGGATGGCGTTACCTGGACGGCGCCGCCTGTGACAGGTGTCGTCAAGATTTCATCAGCCTGCAGGTGGACGCCCGGAGTCTGAAGGCGCAAGCCCATCCGATCAAGCTCGGGGCTCACCCGGCACGCGACAGCCGTCAACCGCGGCAGTGCAGTCCGGTCAAACGCATCCGCATGCGGACCGCCGATGACCCGGACCTCCCAGGGACTGCCGATCGACAGGCGATGGCCGTCCGGCCAGGCGTTCGAGAGCGGCGCTCCGTCGATCATGGCACCCGCGGCGAACCGATCGCCCCGCGCAAGCGGCCGGCCGAAGCCGCCACCAAAAGCCCCACGCTGACAGAACGACCGGCTGCCGAGAACGATGGGGACGTCAATGCCGCCTCGCACGGCAACATAGGTTCGTAACCCGGGACCGATCGCTCCGACCTCAAGTGTCGAGCCGCGATTCATGACGTGGGGCACCCAGGTCTCGATATCGGCGGCGTGGGCTCCGGTGACCGCGACGACTCGCTCCGAATCGAATCGCAGCGACGGCCCCGCAGCCGTGCACTCGAGGACTGCGGCATCGAGATGATTCCCGACGAGCCGGTTGGCCACGGCAGCCGCGAACCAGTCCGCGGCGCCGCCTGGTGGGATCCCGAAGCGCTCGCGACCGGGGCGTCCGCGATCCTGGATGGTCGTCCAGCGTCCTGGGTTAACGACCTCGATCACGTGACCGGCACAAATCGCAGTCGGTCACCAGGCTTGAATCGTGCCGGCGGATCGGCCGCCGGATCAAAGAGCCTCATGTCGGTTCGGCCGATGAGATTCCAGCCACCCGGGCTTTCGACTGCGTAGATCCCGGTTTGGGAGCCGGCGATGCCGACTGACCCCGCCGGCACGCGCGTTCGAGGCGACGAACGTCGGGGCAGGACCAGCCGGTCATCGAGGACGCCGCAGTAGGTGAAGCCGGGCGCGAAGCCGACGCAGTACACGAGGTACTCGCGGCCGGCGTGCAACTCGACCACCGCGGCCGTGGTCAGATTGGTCTTCGCGGCGACCTCGGCGAGGTCCGGTCCGTCGTATCGGACCGGGACGGCGACGACGGATCCAGTCGGTACCGATGCGTCGAGGCGCCCCTCGAACGCGCGGATCTCGCCGGCGAGGCCATCGCGTTCGATGACCGCCGGATCGTAGTGGCAGAGCAACGACCCGTATGCCGTCAGCGTGCTGATCAAGCCATGAGGTCGTCGTTCCTGCAAGGCTCGATCGAGGGAGAGCACCTGGGCGAGGACCGCCGGCTCGATGACACTACTAATCGTGACCAGCAGCGCTCGGTCCCCCGCCGCCGCGATCTGCCACACGGGTCGACTTTACTGACCGCCGCGAATCAGCGAACGAAGGCGCCGCGTAACTCTGGGAGGGCCTCGGCGGCGGCCGCAGCCACCCGCGCGTGGTCCGGCCCCTGACAGTTGATGATCTGCTCAGTGAAGCCGAGCTCGAGATGCCGGCCGACCCGGTCAACCAATTGAGCGCGGTCGCGTCCGTCCCACATATGCTGGATGGAGCGACGGATCGCCGCGGGATCACGACCGACCTCGCGACACACCTCGTCGAGTTTCCGACTCTGCTCGCTGGCCGCCTCAGGGCTGGGGCCACCAGCACTATTCCAGACATCGGCGTACCGCGCCACCACCCGCATCATCTGGTCGCCGCCCGCCCCGATCCAGATCGGCGGATGCGGTTTCTGGATTGGCTTCGGACTGGCGACAGCGTCCTTGAAATGGTAATAGCGGCCATCGAGCGTTGTCCGTTCGTTGGTCCAGAGCGAGATCATCGCCTCGAGCGATTCACGAAGCCGCCCGACCCGATGGTCGAGCCCCTCGATCCCGTACATCTGGTGTTCGGCCTCCGCCCAGGCGGCGCCGATGCCAAACTCCAGCCGTCCTCCGGAAAGGTGATCGACCGTCACCGCCATCTTGGCGAGCACGACCGGGTGTCGATAGGTGTTGCCGGTTACCATGCAGCCGAATCGCACACGGTGGGTCGAGGCGGCGATCGCGGCTAGCAGTGACCAGCCTTCGTAGACCGGCCGCTCGGTGCCGTCGGCCCCGATCGATGCCAGATGGTCGAAATCCCAGACATGGTCAAAGCCACCTTCGTCGGCGATGCGCCAGACATCGCGAAGCCCCTCGATGGTCGTCGCCTGGCCGGAGTTCTTGAGGCCGAGTCTAAGCGGCGGCATAATCCGCTAGCATAGGGGCTCGCGGCCCCCGCGCCGGCGCCGCCAAGGCCGCTTTCGTTCGGGCGCCGAGTCTGCTCTGGGAGGGGATTCCATGTTCGGAAAGCGGTCGATCCTACCTCTATTCATCCTTGTCGCTCTTCTTCTGTCCGCGTGCGGCGGCTCTAACACCGCGGGGAGCAGCACCAAGTTCAGTGGCACGATTCATATCGCGTCCTCGACCTGGACCGGATACGCGCTCATCTACCTCGCCAACAGCAAGGGCATCTGGAAGCAGCACGGCCTGGACGTCAACTTCAAGGACGTCGAGGACCCGAACGACCGCTTTATCGCCCTGGCAGCGGGACGGCTCGAAGGCATGGCATCGACGGTTGACGCCTTCGCCCGCCAGCAATCGAACGGTGTGGCCGCTGTAGAGGTGTTCCCCATCGATGCTTCGGTGGGTGGCGATGGCATCCTCGCCAAGAACACGATCCAGAGCGTGGCAGATCTCAAGGGCAAGACGGTCGGAGTCAACCAGGGCTCCGTTTCGGAGTGGTTCCTGGCCCAGGTCCTGGAGAAGAACGGCATGCATCTGTCGGACGTCAAGGAAACCAATATGACGTCGGGAGCAGCCGGCGCCGCGTTCGTTGCGTCGAAGATCGACGTCGCCGTCACCTGGGAGCCCTGGCTGAGTAAGGCCAAGGCGCGGACGGACGGCCACGTCCTGGTGTCGTCCGCGACATACCCGGACTTGATCATGGACAGCTTCGCGTTCCGGAAGGATTTCGTGCAGAAGTACCCCGATACGGTCAAGGACTTCATGAAGGCGTACTACGACGCCTACAACTGGATGCAGGCGAACAAGACCGAAGCGCTAAAAGTAATCGGCGCCGCGGTGCAGGAGACGCCGGATGACGTCACCGCCGACCTTTCGACCATGAAGCTCTTCGACCTGAGCACCGGGAAGCAGGTGATCGGTACGAGCAGCAGTCACGGCAAAATCTACGACAACGTCAAGGCCGCGGCCGATTTC
>VBEE01000108.1:0-10896 GCA_005881715.1 Chloroflexota bacterium
CGCCCATCGACCTGGACCACCACGGTGACCTGCGCCCGTCGCAGGATCGCCGGATCAGGCTCGGGCCAGGGCTGAAAGACCACCAGGCCTTCCCCACCCTGGCGCTGCCAGAGCTCTTCGGCGAGGTGCGGCGCGAACGGACCTAACAGCCTGGTCAGGTCGCGACAGACTTCCTCCCAGGCGTCGTTACGCTGACCCCCGGCCTGCAAGTAGTCCTGCATCGCATTCGAGAGTTCCATCAACGCCGACATCGCCGTATTGAAATGGAAGGCCTCGAGGTCGCGGGTGACCTTTTCGATGGTCTCGTGCAGCTTGCGCGCGAGATCCTCGTTCGAGACGCGCGCCATTCCAGGAACCACCTGGTCTTCCTCGCCAACGATCTGCCGCCAGATGCGGTGCAGAAAACGCGCAACGCCGTCGACGCCACGGTCGTTCCACTCGGCGTCCTGGTCGGGCGGACCGATGAAGAGCTCGTAGACCCGGCCCGTGTCGGCCCCATACTTCTCGACCATGTAGTCCGGCGCGATGCCGTTGCCCTTCGACTTCGACATGACGTAGCCGTTGCGGTGGATCATGCCCTGGGTGAAGAGGGCCGCGAATGGCTCGTCGACCGAGACCATCTTTGCGTCGAAGAGCACTTTCATGAAGAACCGCGAGTACAGCAAATGCAATATGGCGTGTTCAATCCCGCCGGTGTATTGATCGACCGGCATCCAGTAATCAACGCGCTTCTTGTCGAACGGCTGAGAGGGATCGTCGGCGCTCGTGTAGCGCAGGAAATACCAGGAGGAGTCGACAAAGGTGTCCATCGTGTCCGTGTCCCGCCGCGACGGCTTGCCGCATTTCGGGCAGGTGGTGTCAACGAAGGACGGCGTGTGCGCCAGCGGGTTCTGGCCATCGGACCGAAATTCGACCTGAGCGGGGAGGCGCACCGGCAGCTGGTCGTCCGGCACCGGCACGATGCCGTGATCCGGACAATAGATGATGGGGATGGGCACGCCCCAGTAGCGCTGTCGCGAGATCAGCCAGTCGCGGAGGCGATAGGTGATCGTCCGCTGGCCGATGTGTTTCCGTTCGGCGTCGGCCGTGATCCGCTCGATTCCCTCCTTGACACTGAGCCCATTGAAGGGGCCGGAGTTGACCAGCACCCCCTCGTAGGCCTCGAAGGCGGCCTCCAGGGGCTCGTGAGCCGCGTCGTGACTGACGCTGATCACCCGCCGGATCGGCAGCTTGTGCTGGCGGGCGAACTCGAAGTCGCGGGTGTCATGAGCCGGCACCCCCATGATCGCGCCCGTGCCATAGCTGGCCAGCACGTAGTCGGCGATCCAGATTGGAATTCGCTCTTCGGTGAAGGGGTTGATCGCATAGGCGCCGGAAAAGACGCCGGTCTTCTCGTGCTCCGTCGAAAGGCGCTCGATTTCCGTTTCCGCTTTGGTGCGCTCGATGTAGGCGTCCACCGCAGCCCGCTGTTCTGGCGTCACGATTTTCTGGAGAATCTCGTGCTCGGGCGCCACCACCATGAAGGTCGCGCCGAAGACGGTATCGGGCCGGGTGGTGAAGACGCGCAGCTTCCCGTCCCGCTCAACGAAGAAGTCCAGATCGGCGCCCTCGCTGCGCCCAATCCAGTTGGCCTGCATCAGCTTGACCCGCTCCGGCCAGCGGTCGAGCTTGCTGAGATCGTCGAGGAGGCGCTGGGCATAGGCGGTGATCTTGAAGAACCACTGCTCCAGCTCTTTCTTCGTCGGCTTGGTGCCGCAGCGCCAGCAGACGCCATTGACGATCTGCTCGTTGGCGAGCACGGTGTTGTCCTTCGGGCACCAGTTGACCGCAGCCTTCTGCTTGTAGGCGAGCCCGCGCTCCAGAAATTTCAAGAACAGCCACTGGGTCCAGCGGTAGTAATCCTCGTTACAGGTCGTCACCTCGCGATCCCAGGCGTAGAGCACACCCATCAGGTCGAGCTCGTGCTTCGAGATCGCGATGTTGCCTTCGATCGAGACCCGCGGCGGGATGCCGCTCTCGATCGCCGCATTCTCCGCCGGCAGGCCGAACGCGTCCCAGCCGAAGGGATTGAGGACGTTGAAGCCGCGCATCACCTTGTAGCGGGCGAAGGCATCGCCGATCACATAGTTGCGGAAGTGCCCCATGTGCAGCGGCCCAGAGGGGTAGGGAAACATCACGAGGTTGTAGAACTTTGGCTTGCTCCCGTCCTCCGACACTCGAAACAGGCCGGCCTTCTTCCAGGCGTCGCGCCACTTCGGCTCGATTGCCTGCGGATCGTAGACGGGTGCGACAGTCCTGGCCATGGAACTAGATGAATGGTGGAGCCGACGAGATTCGAACTCGTGACCTATTGCATGCCATGCAATCGCGCTCCCAGCTGCGCCACGGCCCCACACGCGCGGGTCGAGGGTCAAGTTTAGCAACCTCGCCGCACGAACAACCCTCGAGGACACGCCGCCGCGCAGTATACACGATTTTGTGGTAGTGTCGCGACGAATATGAAGCGCTCGACTTCTATGATTCAGCCGATGCAGCACCTGTGGGCGCCCTGGCGGATGGCCTTCATCAAGGGAGAAAAACCGGCGGGCTGCTTCTTCTGTGAGGCGGCCGGCGCCGATCCCAGCGAAGACGAGGTCCGGCTCGTCCTCGCCCGGACCGGCCGGTCGCTGGCGATGCTGAATCGCTATCCATATAACAATGGCCATCTCATGGTCGCCCCGGTGACCCACCTGGCAAACCTGGAAGACCTGCCGCCAACGACCGCGAGCGACATGACGCTCCTGACCCAGCGCTCGCTGCGCGTGCTGCGCGACGTGCTGAAGCCGCACGGCTTCAACCTGGGGATCAACGCCGGCAAGATTGCCGGGGCCGGGGTCGCCGACCACGTCCACCAGCACGTTGTGCCACGCTGGGATGGCGATACGAATTTCATGCCGGTGACCGCCGACACGAAAGTCCTTAACGAAACCCTTGCGACCAGTTATCAGCAGCTCCGAGCGGGGTTCGACCGGATCACGTAACGGCGATCGTAAGTTGATCGTCGTGCAATTAGGTCGAACGGCGGATAGGCCGCACGGAATGCGGTGCTACCGTCGTTTTAGTCATGACACGACGTGGTAAGCAGTCCGGCCAGGCGCTGATCGAATATGCATTTCTCATGGTGTTGCTGGCGACCATCAGCTTCGCCGTGATTGCCCTGGCCGGCAACCAGCTCAGCGGCCTCTACAGCGAGGTCACCTACGAGTTGACGCACCTCACCGATGCCACCACGCTGGCGCCCGACGGGTCGACCCTGAGTCCCGGCACCACCCCGCCGGCTTCGGATTGTGCGCCGGGGCAGACGCTCGAACTGAGAGGACACAGGTGGAAGTGCAAATAGAGCCGGGCCCGATCGAGCTCCAGCGCCAGCCGGTGCCGAACTGGTTCAGCCGTCTGCTGGCCAACCGGCAGCTCTGGAAGAACACGATTTACTCGATCGCGTTCATCACCTACCTGTGCTCGTTCTTGTTCTTCGGCCTCGCCATCGCGGACATCCGGGAGAGCGGCGGGACGCTGGCTGCCGTGATCGACCTGGTCGTCGCGATGTATTTCGTGGTCCAGGTGATCTTTCTGTTCGTCCTCTCCATCGTGGTGGAGCGCCGCCGGCAGACACAGGCGATCGATTTTCCCGACCGCCGGTCGAGGTAACCAGGCCCTAGTTCTTCAGGCGCTCCGGGCCTGCCGGCCCACGCGAGCCGCGCTTTAGTGCGATGCGAGCGTTAGAGGCGTTCCACGATGGTGGCGATCCCCATCCCATAGCCGATGCACATCGTGCTCAGCCCGTAGCGGGCATCCTGGCGCTCCAGCTCGTGCAGCATCGTCGTGATCAGCCGCGCGCCGCTGGCGCCCAGCGGGTGGCCCAGGGCGATGGCGCCGCCGTTGTAGTTGACCTTCTCCATGTCGGCGCCGGTCTCGTGCTGCCAGGCGAGCACCACGGGCGCGAACGCTTCGTTCACCTCGAACAGATCGATGTCTTTGAGCTGCAGGCCGGCCTTCTTCAAGACTTTCTGGGTCGCCGGAATCGGGCCGGTCAGCATGATGGTCGGCTCGGAACCGACGATGGCCTGGGCCACGATCCGGGCTCGTGGCTTAAGGCCGAGGGACTTCGCTTTCTCGGCGCTCATGACCAGCACGGCGGAAGCGCCGTCGCTGATCTGGCTCGAGTTACCGGCTGTCACGACCCCGTCCTCCTGGAATGAGGGCTTCAGCTGCGCCATCTTTTCGCGCGACGGTGGAATGCGCACGCCCTCGTCGGTCTCGAACCGATCGCTCGTTCCATTGCTCTTTACGTCGATGGGCAGGATCTCGCGGCGAAAACGACCGTCCTGAATCGCCTGCCCGGCTTTGGCGTGACTCTGGTAGGCGAACTCGTCCAGCTGCGCTCGGGAAAACCCCCACTTCTTCGCGATCATCTCCGCAGAATTGCCCTGCGGGATGATCTCGAAGAGGTCGGTCAGTTTGGGACTGACGGGGCCTTCGCCCTCGACCCCAGCGCCGATCACGACATCCTGCGCCCCCGAGAGCACGCCCTGGGCGGCGAAGTTCACGGCCTGCTGGCCGGAGCCGCAGAAGCGGTTGATGGTGGTGCCCGGCACCTCGATGGGAAAGCCGGCGATCAGGACCGCGGCGCGCCCGATGTTCATGCCCTGCTCGCCGGTCTGGGTTACGCAACCGACGACCACGTCATCGACCTGGGCAGGATCGACACCGGCACGCTTGACGACTTCGGCAAGGGTCAGCGCCAGCAGATCATCCGGACGGACGGGGCTCAGCCTGCCGTTGCGTCGGCCAATGGCGGTACGAACGGCTTCGACGATGACGGCGTCACTCATGCTTCTATCAGTCTAAACTCCGGCATCGTCTAGAATGTTCCGCGACATGCACGGCGGCGCAGTGACGACAAAGGCTCGCGATTGGGCTCGGTAATAAAGAAGCGCAGAAAGAAAATGCGCAAACACAAGCACAAGAAGATGCTCAAGGCGACGCGCTGGCAGCGCCGGACGAAATAGCCAGCTTCTGATTCATGAGACGTTCCAGCTGCGCGCTGGACGCCTCCCCCGGATACCGGCCGACCACGATCCCCTTTTGATCCACCAGCACGAACGATGGCGGCGCATCGACTTCGTAGGCCGCCGCCATCGTGCCGGAGGGGTCGTAGAGGCTCGGGTACGAGACCTTGAACTCTTGCACGAAGGCGCGCGCCAGGGCTCGATCGTGGTCCAGCATGTCGATGCCGTAGAACCGCACCCCGCGCGTCGCGTAGCGGGCTGCCAGCGCGTTGAGTCCTGGCTGCTCCTTGCGGCACGGCCCGCACCAGGCGGCCCAGAAGACGAGCACCGATTTGCCCTGATGGAAATCAATGGTGAGAGCGGCTCCCTCGAGCGTTTCGGCCGAAAGCGCCGGAGCCGCCGTCCCGACTCGACCGTTGGGCGCCGCCTGGGAAACGTCCGGCTGGAGCGTGCAGCTGCTCAGCAGCAGCGCGGCTGCCAGGAGGATGGCGGCGCTAGTTGACCGTACCAGGCTGGGACTCGCCGAGCGGTCGGCGAAAGCCGAGTCCGGGCCCGGCCGCCCGCGGCACCGCCGGCAACAGGGCCTTCTCGAGGACTTCGTCGACGTGCCTGACCAGGACGAGCTCCATCGATTGTTTGACCTCGTCCGGCACCTCGTGCAGGTCTTTGCGATTTTTCTCGGGCAAGATGAACGTCTTGATCCCGGCCCGATGCGCGGCCAGAAGTTTCTCTTTCAGCCCGCCGATGGGCAGGACCTTCCCACGGAGCGTGATTTCACCGGTCATCGCCACGTCGCGCCGCACCGGCCGATCCGTGAGAACCGACACCACCGCGGTCGCCATCGTGATGCCGGCCGAGGGCCCGTCTTTCGGGATCGCGCCGGCCGGCACGTGGATGTGAAAGAAATTCTCGTCGAAAAACGCCGGTTTCACGCCGAGCTCCAGCGCGTGCGCCCGCGCATAGCTGACCGCCGCCCGGGCCGACTCCTCCATCACCTTGCCGATCTGGCCGGTGAGCGCGAACTCGCCGCGGCCCTGCATCGCGATCGCCTCGACCGTCATCACGTCGCCGCCGTATTCGTTGACGGCGACGCCCGTGGCAGCCCCCACCTGGTCCTCCAGCTCGGCGACACCGAACTCGAACCGGGAGGGGCCGAGATAGGCAAACAGGTCCTCGGGCCTGACGATGACTTTTTCGGTTTCGCCTTCGGCGATGCGCCGTGGGATCTTTCGGGCGATGTTGGCAATCTCCCGCTCGAGATTTCGGACGCCGGCTTCATGGGTGTACTCGCGGATCAGCACTCGCAACGCCGCCTCCGGCAGCTCGAGGTTCTCTTCGGTCAACCCGTGCTCGCGCAACTGGCGAGGAACGAGGAACTGTTGCGCGATATGCATCTTTTCGTCTTCGGTGTAGCCGGGAAGCCGGATGACCTCCATCCGATCCCGCAACGGCGGGATGATCGTGTCGACGACGTTGCCGGTCGTGATGAACAGCACCTGGGACAGGTCGTAGGGGACCTCCAGGTAGTGATCCGAGAAATCCTTGTTCTGCTCCGGATCGAGCACCTCGAGCAGCGCCGACGAGGGGTCGCCCCGCCAGTCGGCGCCGACCTTATCGATCTCATCCAGCATGAAGACCGGATTGCGCGCGCCGGCGACCTTCATCTGTTGCAGGATCCGGCCAGGCATGGCCCCGATGTAGGTCCGCCGGTGGCCGCGGATCTCGGCCTCATCGTGGATGCCGCCCAGCGATAGCCGCACGAACTTTCGGCCCAGCGCCCGCGCGATCGACTTGCCGAGGCTGGTCTTCCCCACCCCGGGCGGCCCGACAAAGCAGAGGATGGGCGACCGCAGGCTCTGCGACCGCTGCCGGACGGCCATGTACTCCAGGATCCGTTCTTTGATTTTCTCCACGCCGTAGTGGTCCTCGTCCAGCACCTTCGCCGCCTGCTTGATGTCCCAACTCTCGGCGGCCGGCGTGCCCCAGGGCAAGGCGATCAGCCAATCGACGTAGGTGCGGATGATGCCGACTTCAGGCGAGGCGGCCGGAATGCTCTGCATCCGGTCAACCTCCTTCAGCGCACGTTCCTTGACCGCGTCCGGCATCCCGGATGACTCGATCTTCTCGCGCAGGTTGTGCAGGTCCGCCCCTTCTTCATCTTCTCCCAGTTCTTTGCGGATCGCCTTCAGCTGCTCGCGGAGGATCTGGTCGCGCTGCAGCTTGCCGATCGTGCTCTGCACCTCGTTCTGGATCTTCGCTTTGAGCTCGAGGATCTCGACCTGCTTGCTGAGGAAGAGGGAGAGCAGCCGTAGCCGCTCCAGCACGTTGGGGGTTTCCAGCATGTGCTGCTTCTGCTCCAGCGTCTGGTCCGGCGCCGCCGAGACCAGGTCGGCCAGGTAGACGGGATCGTCGGTCTTCGAGACCGTAGCCGCGACTTCCGGGGCGACGGCCGCGCCCGACTCGACGTATTTTTCGTAGAGGCTCTTGACCGAGCGCATGTGCGCCTCGAGCTCGAGGCCCTCCCCCACCTGGTCAACGATCGGCTCGACGTCGACTTCGATGAACGGCTTGAACTGGTTGAAGCGGACAATCCGCGCCCGCTGCGACCCGGCCACCAGCATCTGCACGCCGGCCGGCGTCTGTCGCATGCCATTGATCTCGGCGATCGTGCCGGTCGTGTACAGGTCCGCGTCGGCCGTGTCGTCGACCTGCGGGTCCTTCTGGGCGACCAGCAGAACTTGCTTGTCATGGTCCATCGCGAAGCTGATGGCGGCGATCGACGTCCGCCGGCCCACCGACAGCGGGACGATCAGCTTGGGAAAGACGACGTCATCGCGCAGCGGCACCAGCGGGAGCCGCCGCAGCTGAAGCTCCGGAGGGTCCGGGTGGGGGGTCTCTTTGACTGCGTCGGCCATCTCTTAGACCTGCTCCCCCGCGTCGGTCCCGGCGGCTTTCCAGGCCTTGGGCGTCGCAATGCCGCCCTCCAGGGCGCGCGGCCCGATCAGCCGGGCGATCTGATCTTCATCGAGGACTTCCTCCTGGAGCAGGGCGGCGGCCAGGGTGTCCAACTTTGACCGGTTGGCGGTCAGGATGCTGTGGGCCGTGTCGTACCCCTCGCTGAGCAACCGGGTGACTTCCTCGTCGATGATCGCCGCGGTCCGCTGGCTGATGTGCGGGCTACCGGCGAGCTCCCGGCCCAGGAACACGGCCTGCGGCGAGTCGTCGAAGGAGAAGAGGCCCATCTTCTGGCTCATCCCCCAGCTCACCACCATGTGCCGCGCCAGTTCGGTCGCGGTTTCCAGGTCGTTCTGCGCCCCGGTCGTGATCGATCCGAGCCCGAGCTGTTCGGCGGCCCGTCCACCGAGCGCCATCGCGATCCGCGCCTCGAGATACTCCTCGGACAGGTTATGCCGGTCGTCGGTTGGGATCGATTGGGTGACGCCCAACGCCATGCCACGCGGGACGATCGTGATCTTGTGGACCGGGTCTGCCTGCGGCTGGTACCAGGCCACCAGCGCGTGCCCCGATTCGTGGTAGGCGATCACCCGCCGCTCGGATTCGCTGAGATAGATCTTGCGCTCCGAGCCGAGCACCACCCGGTCGAACGACTCTTCGAAGTCCTGCATCGCGACCGTGGTTCGATTCGTCCGGGAGGCGTGCAAGGCCGCCTCGTTGACGAGGTTGGCCAGGTCGGCGCCGACCAGTCCAGGCGTCGAGCGGGCGATGATGTCCAGGTCGACGTCGTTGGCCAGTGGCACGCTGCGGGTGTGGACTTTGAGGATCGCGGAGCGTCCCCGGCGGTCCGGCCGATCGACGACCACGCGGCGGTCGAACCGGCCCGGCCCACCACGACGACCGCCTCACGCTGATCGAAGCCGTCCATCTCGACCAGAAGCTGATTCAAGGTCTGCTCGCGTTCATCGTTGCCGCCGCCCAGGCCGGCGCCGCGCTGGCGACCGACCGCGTCCAGCTCGTCGACGAAGATCACCGACGGCGCGTGCTTCTTGGCGTCCTCGAACAGGCTGCGGACACGCGAGGCCCCGACGCCGACGAACATCTCGACGAACTCGGAGGCCGAGATACTGAAGAAGGGAACACTTGCCTCGCCGGCGATGGCGCGGGCAAGCAGCGTCTTGCCGGTGCCCGGCGGACCGATCAGCAAGACCCCCTTCGGCATCCGGCCGCCCAGTTTCTGGAATTTCTGCGGGTCGCGCAGGAAGTCCACCATCTCCTGGAGCTCGAACTGCGCCTGCTCCACGCCGGCCACATCATTGAAGGTGGTCTTCGGCGTACCGGGTTCCTGCATCCGCGCCCGGCTGCGGCCGAAGGTGAAAATGCCCTGGGCCGCCTGGCCGCTGCGCCGCACGAACCAGATCCAGATGGCGATCAAAGCCAGGAAGGGCAGGAAATTGATGAGCAGGCTGCCCAGGCCGCCCGTGTCCTCCTTGACCTGGGTATCGACATGATTGCTCTTCAGCAGGGGGAAGAAGCTGGGATCGTTGAGCCCGACCGCGTCCGGGATGGTTGCCGTGAACTGGGTGTTGGTGACGCCGTTGTTGGTGACCGAGGCCTTGAGATCACCCTGCGCCGTCTGGCCCTGGATGGTGATGTCGGTCACGTTGCCGTTCTCCACCTGCGATACCAGCTGGGAGTAGTTGAGCTCGACCCGTGCCGGTCCACCGAGTCGCACGAGGAAGGGGAAGAACACGATCACCAGGTACAGGCCGAGCCCGGCAAGCAGGGCCAGCCGCAGCCAGGAGCCGGCCTGGCGCGGATTCCGCGGCGGTTGGGTGGGCGGAGTCTGATCGGGCCGGAACTGGGCCATAGGCTTAGTCTATGCGCGCCCCATGAGAATCAAACAAGATAGATCAGGCATAGCCTGCATATAATCGCGTACTTGGGGCGATAGCTCAGCTGGCAGAGCGCCGCACTCGCATTGCGGAGGTCGAGAGTTCGAGTCTCTTTCGCTCCACCAACATCCCCCGTTCAGGGGTGGCAGTGGTACTTGTGGCCGTGCAGGACCGCCTGCGTGCTGTCCGGACAGGTGAAGACCGCGTCTGCCCCGGCGTCCCCAGGGTTCATGACCGCCTCTTCGATATCCTGAAACGTCAGCGCCAGCTGGTTTCCGGTCACCGTGATGGTGGTGATCGCCACCACGGCGACCAGGCACAGGATCAAGGCGAATTCCACCATCGACTGGCCTCTCCGCCGGATGTGCTGTCGAGATAACTTCATCATTTTCATCTGAGCTGCGGGCCGCGATGGTCCGCCCTCATACCACTTAACGTTGGAACCCCTTGCAGCCCGCGTTGCGAGTCTGGTGCCCGAGTTCAATGCTGCTCAGGATGTGTCCGAGTCGTTACCGCGTCAGCGTTGCGAATGTTGCGAAGGGCCTAACGGGTGGAGCGGGCTCCCGCCGCACCTACGCCGCGGCGGGCAGCGCCCGGTTGTCGACCTCGGGCATCGCCGCCCGTTGGGGAATGCGCGCGAAGGCGGCCCAGACGACGATGGGCGCCGCGCCCGCCACGGCGACCACGATCCGAGCCAGCAGCATCTGGTCCACCGGCGCCGCCAGCAGTAAGAAACAGCCGATGCTCAGCACCCGTCCGACGCCCAGACACAGTTCCTGGTGGACGATGTAGTCGTAGCGCATCGCCTTCGGCGTGGGATCCCGGTCGATCACCTGCAGTGCCATTGGCGCCAGCGCGTTCCCATGCAGTGGGCCGCCGATGGCACGGAGCAGTCCAAAGCCGATCAGCGCCCAGGCGGTCAGGTAGAGCAGCAGCAGGAGCGTCGACACCACCAGCAAGGCGCCGCCCACTAGCGCGCAGGCCGTTCGGTGCCGGGG
>VBEE01000108.1:10979-13456 GCA_005881715.1 Chloroflexota bacterium
CCAGGTAGGTCAGGATGGTGAGCACCAGCCCCATCAAGCTCCCGGTAAACCCATCGGCCAGGCGCGCCCGGGTCACCCAGTGCCAGTCGGGATTGCGCCGGACCAGGGTCATGACCCGGCGAGCGGAGAGCCGTTCGCGGGCCGCCGACGGCAGCCGCCCGGCCACCACCATGGCCGCCATCAGCAGTACGGCTGCCAGCGCAAAGACGAGCTCATAACCGCGGTATGGCCCGCCGACGTGGGTCCCGGCGACGATGACGGCCCCGGCCGCAGGCGGGAGGAGCGCCGTCAGGAACCAGGTCGCGCTCGCCTGCGCACCGAAATAGCGGTCGCGGTCCCGCTCGCAGGTCGTGTCGTAGGTCACCAGGTGGAATCCGGACCAGTAGAAGCGCTCGGCCAGGCCCCGCAGCAGGCCGAGCGCCACGACCCACTGGGGCGTGGCGCTGCCGAGCACCAGGATCAGGAGGTAAACGAAACCGTTGCCGAACAGGCCCACCCGAATCGAGGCGCCGGCGCCGATGCCCCGCCAGATCAGCCCGTTGGCCACGAACGCCGCCGGGATCATCAGGGCGCTCAGTCCGCTGTAAATCGCGATCGGGACCAGGTCGTGGCCCGCCCGCCAGAGAAAGATGGACAGGAAGGTCCCGGCCAGCAGGTTCGCCGCCGTGTAGGCGCCGTGAATCAGCACCATCAAGCTGGCCCGCCGGTCCAGCCCGCTTAAAAACCGTATCCGCCGCAAAGCCGACCCTTCTTCCGGGCCCGTCCCGCAGACCCGTATCCAGACAACGCCTCGGCCGGCAGCCACTTTCCCGGGTCATTGGCCTGTGACCGGCAACACGGCCAGGTGACGGCAAGTCGACGGGCCCGCCGGCCCACGCGAGCGGCGCCGGGGCGTCGCCCCACGCGAGTGGCGCTTTAGTGCCATACGAGCGTTTGAGACGTTCGGTGCCAGGCGAGCGTTTGAGGCGTTACGTGTCCCGAAAGGGGACGGCAGTAGCCTCGCCCTAGGCGCCAACCAGGCGCTGCCAAAAGGGGGCTCAGTACGGAAATCAACGGCGTCCACTACACCAGCCGGGGCGTCCTGCCGCGGCCCGCGGATGTGCCGCTGCCGGCGGCCATCCGGCACCTGCTGGCATCGCTCCAGCAGGGGGCCATTTCGGCCGCGGCCTATGACACGGCGTTCGGTGCCCGGCTACGGGCGACCGACGATCCCAACGCGCTGGCCTACCCGCAGACGCTGGGCTGGCTGCTCCGCAGCCAGAACACCGACGGCAGCTTCGGGTCCGCGCTCTCGATTCCAAAAGACAAGTTGATCTCGACCCTGAGCGCGCTCGTGGCGCTGGCCGATCTGCCACAGCCCCTGCAGGATGGGGCTGCGCACCGGGCCCGGGCCAAAGCGCTGCGCTTTATTTACGAAGACACCGGCAACTGGCAGACCGGCCCGGACCTGGCCGGGTTCGAGCTCATCCTCCCGGCGCTGCTCGATGAGGCCCGGGCCCGCGAGCTGCCGCTGCCCTACGAGCGCTTCATGGGAATCTCCGCGCAGCGGGACGCCAAGATTGGCCACATCCCGCCCCGGCTGATCTACAACGTCGCCACGCCACTGCTCCACTCCCTCGAGTACCTCGGCAACCGGATCGACCTCGAAGCGGCCAGGGGACAGCTCTCGCCCAACGGCTCGTTCGCCAACTCGCCTTCGGCAACGGCCTACTTCCTCTTGAGAACTCGCGACGAGCAGGCCAACGAATACATCGCGATGCTGCTCCGCAACCGCGGCGACGGCAGCCTGCCGACGGTGGCCCCCTTCGAGGTCTTTGAGATCGCGTGGGTGCTGTACAACCTGTCCCGCAGCGGTCAGCGGCCGGCCGAAGCCCAGCCGCTCCTGCGCTATCTCGCCCAGGCGCTCACCGACGATGGGGTGGGCGTGTCCCGGGAGGGCCTCCGTCCGGATGCCGACGACACCGCGCTGACATTGACCGTCCTGCATCGATACGGCTATCCGATCTCGGCCGGTCCCCTGCGTCCCTTCGAGGGGGTGGGCTTCTTCTTCACCTTCCCGCTGGAGCGGGACGCCTCGGTCACCGCCAACGCCCATGTGCTGGAGGTGCTCCAGGTTGCGCCACCCTTCCCCCGCCAGCACCTGATCCAGCAGAAAGTCATCAAGTACCTGCGTGATGCGCGCGTAGACGGCGACCACTGGGTCGACAAGTGGCATGGTTCCCCCTTCTATGCCACCGCCCACGCCGTCTTCGCGCTCACCGCGTCGGCACCCGATCTTTGCCGGCCAGCGTACACCTGGTTCAAGAACAGCCAGCGGGAGAACGGCTCCTGGGGCTGGTTTGGTCAGGGGACTCCCGAAGAGACGGCCTACGCGGTCCAGGCCCTGATGACGGCGCCGGCCGAGACGCTCGCGGCGATGACCGAGCCGCTGCGCCGAGCCGCCGCCTACCTGAATGAAACCGAGGCCGAGCCCGTCA
>VBEE01000032.1 GCA_005881715.1 Chloroflexota bacterium
CAGCAGAACCTCGATGGCGCGCAACAGCGGCGCGTTCGTCAACGCCGGAGTGACCAGATACCAATGGCCCAGCAACATCCCGGTCGTCGCCGCGCCGAGCACCATCGAGGAAAGGGCCACAGTCAGTCCGATGGCGGCTGCCACCGGCGCCGAGCCGGCGAGCGGCCCCAGCGTCGCCATGATCCCGGCCAGCAGCAGCACCGACGCGAGCAACGTGGGGAGCCAGCCGCGCAGAGCTGCGTCCTGGCGACGCCAGGTCATGACAACCTGGATCACCATGGTGATCACGAGCAGACCCTGAAGATAGGGGAGGGTCCCGGCCGCGAACTGGTTGACGGCGAGCAGCCGGTGATACGACCCTGGCGGGGCCGCCACCACGACGAGGAATGCCAGTGCGGCGAGGATGGCGTAGGTCACGCTGATGAATTTCAGGAAGCCGTGGGTCAGCCCGCCGGTCAGGCGCAGGAAGGCGACGGTCACCACGCCCCCAACGGTCGTCTCGGCGAGTAAGAGAAAGAGCGCCAGTGGCAGCGTCAGCGTGGCGATGCACTCGTGGCATGCCGTGATGGGAACGGAATCGAGCGTGGTCATGCGCGCCGATATAGATTAAGGACAAGTCATGACACCGGAGCCGGACAGCCCGCGCGGGTTCGTGCCCGTCAGCTTTCAAGACGGAACCTGGAAGACCGCCGCCGGCGACGTGGTGCCCTGGTATGAGGTGCAGACCGACCTGGTCCCGGATTCGGAAGTCCAGGGAGCCCTGGAGCGGGTGCTGAGCGTCTACGGGGTCAGTGACGTCGTCGTTGACGCCTTCGACCAGTTCCGCAAAGAGCTCAAGCAGCCAACAGAAGATTCCAGTCCCTCCCCTTCTGGGGGAGGGCAGGGTGGGGGCTGAGATTCTCTTCCGCCGCGACCGCGAGCCGGATCCGCGGGTGGTCAGGGATCCGCACCGGCTTCCACCCGGTCAGGTCCTGACCCAGAAGTGGCCGGTTCTCTCGTACGGCAGCCCGCCGCGATACGACATGACGCGCTGGCGGCTGCGGCTCTATGGCGAGGTGGAGGCGCCGGCGACGCTGACGTGGGATGAGGTGGGGAAGCTGCCCAGGACCGCGCTGACCGCGGACATGCACTGCGTCACCACCTGGAGCCGGCTCGACAACAATTGGGAAGGCGTCGCCTTCAAGGAGCTCGTGGCCCTGGTAAGACCGCGCGGCAACGCGATGTATGTGATCGCCCACTGCGATGCGGATTACACGACCAGCTTGCCGATCGACGTGCTGGCCGACGACGATGTCCTGATTGCCTATCACCACGATGGGGCGGCCCTGACCCCGGACCACGGTGGGCCGCTGCGGCTGGTGGTTCCCAAGCGTTACGCCTGGAAGAGCGCGAAGTGGCTCGAGGGCCTGGAATGGGTCCAGCACGACCGGCTCGGGTTCTGGGAGCGCAACGGCTACAACAACGCCGCCGACCCCTGGAAAGAAGAGCGCTACTGGTAGCTATACTCGAGTAACGGGGTGCGTTTGGAACGCTGAGAGGTGGACCGCTCCACCAACCCTTCGAACCTGATCTGGGTAATTCCAGCGGAGGGACAGATGAGTACCGTTGACCAACAGGTGGTCGAGCAGAGTGCTCCCACTGATGCGTTTCTCAAGGTCGAGACCCGTGGGATCGAGCCCATCCCACCGAGTGAGCGCAAGGGATCGCCGCGAGACGTGGCCTGGCTGTGGGTCGCCGCGTTCGCGAATTTTGTCTCGCTGATCACCGGCGGATTGCTCGTCACGTTCGGCCTGGGGGTTGGCGAGGCCATCGTTGCGGTTGCGGCCGGCTCGGTGCTGGCGGCGATCCTGCATGTGGGACCACCCAGGTGGTTGCCGCCCGCCACGCGTTCGGGGTTCGGGGCGCCTATGGCGGCGCGTTCTTCACCGTGTTCCTCGCGGTCGGATGGTTCGCCGTCGACTGCGTGATCGCGGCCCAGGCGATCGGGCAGCTGGCCCGGCTGGCGGGCTTCCCGCAGGGTAACGCCCTCAACGGTTTCGCGCTGGCGGTTGTCGTCATCGTCTCGATCCTGGTTGCGGTGTACGGCCACCAGACGATCGCGGTGTTCGAAAAGTACGGCGCCTTCGTGTTCGTCGCCTTTTGCGCCGTGCTCGGTCTAACCCTCCTGCCCAAGATCAACTGGAGCCTGCAGCCCAGCCTCCAGGGGGCGGATCACCTGGCCGCCTGGGTGCTGGGCACCAGCGTCATCTTTGCGCTCGTCGCCTCATGGTTCAGCTTTGCCTCCGACTACTCGCGCTACCTGCCGCGGCAGCTCTCCGATCGAGGCGTGGCGGGCTGGATCGCGGCGGGAACGGCGGCGTCGATGTTCCTGTTCGGGGCGCTTGGGGTACTCGTGGCGAGCATTGACCCCAATCGAGGCGGCGACCTGATCGCCCTGATCTCGGCCAGCGCGCCGCTCGCGGTGGTGGTGCCCTTCCTGCTCTTCATCGCCGTCGGCGAGATCTGGGCAAACTATCTGGACGTGTACACCGCCGGCCTGTCCGCGCTGGCCCTCAACCTCCGCTTGCGGCGCTGGGCCGCGGCCCTCGCCGTCGGCGTGCTGGGCGGCATCCTGGCCTTCTTCGCGATGTTCGTGTCCAACTTCAAAGACCAGTACACGAACTTCCTGTTGATCACCTACCTGTGGGTGCCTTCGTGGGCCGCGGTCATGCTCGTGGACATGTTCGTCTTCCGGCGCCGGGCCGGGCCGCCGGTGCTGCTGCGGGGCCGGGCGGTGCTGGCCTGGCTGGTCGGTCTGGCCGCGGCGGTGCCGTTCGTCGATTCGACGCTGTGGCAGAGCCCGCTGGCGGTCAACCTGCTGCACAACACCGACATCTCCGGCTATGTCGGGGCGGTCACCGGCGCCGCGGTCTACCTGGTCGTGGGGCGGCGATGACGGTGCCCGTCGCGCTCACCGTGGCGGGGTCCGATTCGGGCGGCGGCGCCGGCATCCAGGCGGACTTGAAAACATTCGCCGCATTCGGCGTCTACGGGTTGACCGTCATCACCGCGGTGACGGCGCAGAACACTCTCGGGGTCCGTGCCGTCCAGGAGATCGATCCGGCCGTCATCGCATCGCAGCTCGATGCCGTCGCCGAGGATTTCTCCATCGGCGCCCTGAAAACCGGCATGCTCTCCAGTGCCGCCATCATCGAGGCGGTTGCGGACGGCATCACGCGGCACGAGTTGCGCCCGCTGGTGGTCGACCCGGTGATGGTGGCGAAGAGCGGCGACCGGCTGCTCAGGCCGGAGGCGGTCGAGGCGCTTAGGCGGAAACTCCTGCCGATGGCGCGCCTCGTCACCCCAAATATCCCGGAGGCCGAAGTGCTCGCCGGGCGGCCGATCCGAAATCGCGAGGACCGGGTGATCGCCGCCCGGCGCATCATGGAATTCGGAGCGCATGCTGTGGTGATCAAAGGCGGCCACAGCGAAGACGATCCGGTGGTCGACGTGCTCGTCGATCCGGAGGGTGTCCACGAGTACGCGGCCAGGCGGCTGGCGACGACCAGCACGCACGGGACCGGCTGCACCTTCTCGGCGGCCATCGCGGCCTCGCTCGCCCAGGGCGGTGACCTCGCCGGCGCGGTTGGTCAGGCCCGCGAGTATCTCACCCGGGCGCTGGCCGCCGCCCCTGGCATCGGCCATGGCCATGGGCCCATGAATCACTTCCCATCGGCGGAGGCGGCCCGTGCCCGCCGTTAGCACCGACCTCGAATATCTCGAAGGCGTTCACCCGCCTCTCGGCCCGGTCCTCGAGGAGATGCTCAAGAGCGGCCGGAGTGAGGGCGTGCCGATCGTCCAGCCGGCCGTGGGGCGGCTGCTGCGCGTGCTGGTGACCGCCGTGGCACCCAAGCGCGTGCTCGAGATCGGCACGGCGATCGGCTTCTCGACCCTCTGGATGGCGAGCGCGCTGCCGGCCGGCGGCCGGATCGACACCATCGACCCCGATCGGTCTCGTACCGACCGCGCCCGCCGCTACTGGCTGCGCGCCGGGGTCACCGACCGGGTCCGCGTCATCAATGAACCGGCGCTGCGCGTCCTGCCCCGCCTCGCGCCGGGGATTGAGTTCGCCTTCATCGATGCGATCAAGACGGAATACTCGGCCTACCTCGACGCCCTGCTGCCAAAGATGGCGCCAGGCGGCGTGATCGCCGTCGATAACCTCACCTGGAGCGGGCGGATCGCCGCCGGCGAGCATGACGAGAACACGGAGGCCCTACGCGCCTTCAACGAGACGTTTCTGCATCACGAGCAGCTGGAGGCGACCATCCTGCCAGTTGGCGACGGCGTCGGGCTTGGCGCGGTGCGTCCGCATGCGTAAACCGGCAGCGCGATAAAGTTTGTCGGTTGCCGACCGACGATCGAACCCTTACGCGGGAGCAGGTCCTCGACGCCTATCGGACGGTGCTGCGGGCCCGCACGCTGGACGACCGGCGGTTCGTGCTGAACCGCGCCGGGAAGCTCGCCTTCATTATTTCGCCGCGCGGGCATGAGGTGGCCCAGGTCGCGGCCATCACGGCGCTCCAACCGGGCCGCGATCGCTTCTGCCTTTACTATCGAAATTTCGCCGCCGCGCTGGCCTGCGGCTTTACCCCCGAGGAGCTGATGCTGTCGGCGTTTGCCCGCGCGGCCGACCCCTCGAGCGGCGGCCGTCAGACCCCGGGCAATTTCGGCAGCCGCCGACGAGGCGTGATCATTGGCTCGAGCACGGTCGGTCCGCAGATTCCGAAAGCGGCCGGCATCGGCCTGGCGCTGAAATGGAAAGGGGAGGGAGCTCTCTGCTACGTCAGCTTTGGTGAGGGCGCAACCAGCCAGGGTGACTTCCATGAGGGGCTGAACTTCGCGGCGATCCATCGTTGCCCGGTGATCTTCTTCTGCGAGAACAACCGCTGGGCAATCTCCGTGCCACAGCCGCTCCAGGTTGCCGGTCCGGGGGTTGCCGAGCGCGCCGCCGGCTATGGCATTCCCGGGGTGCGTGTCCACGGTGACGATTTCTTCGCCGTACACCTGGCCGTCCGCCAAGCCGCCGAGCGGGCCCGCATCGGCGATGGTCCCACCTTGATCGAGGCAGAGGTGCTACGCCTGCAGTCGCATTCCACCGATGATGACCAGCGGGCGTATCGGGATGCGGCAGAGCTCGCTGCTGAAGCCGCCCGCGATCCGATCCCACGAATGCGGGATATGCTGATTCAGCGGGGCTGGCTGACCGCGGAGGACGATGCCGGCCTGCGCGCGGAGGTCGACCGCGAGGTCGAGCGAGCCACCGAGGCGGCTGAGGCGGCGGCCGATCCCGAACCGGGATCGCTTGGCCGGCACGTGTATGCCGATGCCTGAGCGCAACCTCGTGCAGGCGGTGCGCGATGCGCTGTACGAAGAGATGGAGCGCGACGATCGGGTTTGCATCCTCGGCGAAGACGTCGGCCGAAAAGGTGGCGTCTTCAAGGCGACCGAAGGTCTCCAGCAGCGATTTGGCGAGCAGCGCGTGCTGGACACGCCGCTCGCCGAATCGAGTATCGCGGCGGTCGCCCAGGGCCTGGCCCTGGAGGGATTTCTGCCGGTGGCGGAGATGCAGTTCGCCGACTACAGCTTCCCGGCGTTCAACCAGATCGTCAACGAGATCGCCAAGGTGCGCTACCGATCGAACGGCGACTTCGGCTGCCCGCTCGTGATCCGGGCGCCAACCGGAGGAGGGGTTCGCGGCGCCCTCTATCACTCGCAATCCCCCGAAGCCTTCTATTGCCACGTCCCGGGGCTCAAGGTAGTGCTGCCGTCCACCCCGGCGGATGCCAAAGGACTGTTGAAGGCCGCGATCCGGGACCCAGACCCGGTGATCTTCCTGGAGCCGAAGAAGCTCTACCGCGCCGAGCGCCAGGAGGTTGGCGACGGCGACGCGGCCGTTCTGCCGATCGGGGTGGCCACCGTCGTCCGGCCTGGGACTGACCTGACGGCGGTGACCTACGGCTTCATGCGTGCCGTCACGATCCAGGCCGCGAGCCGATTGAGCGCGGACGGGATCGAAGTCGAGATCATCGACCTGCGCTCGCTGCGCCCCTGGGATGTCGAGTCCTGCGTTCGATCGATCGAAAAGACCGGCCGCGTTGCCGTCGTCTATGAGGCGAACCGCACCGGCGGATTTGGGGCGGAGATTGCGGCTGAGCTTGCTGAGCGGTGCTTCGCCAGCCTCGATGCCCCGGTCAGCCGGATTGCCAGCCCGGATGTCCCGGCCATGCCGTTTAGTCCGAGTCTCGAACACGCGTTCATGCTCAATCCCGACAAGGTTGCCGATGGCCTGCGCCGAGTTGCCCGCTACTGAGGCGCGAATTCCAGCCTAAGGATGTCTTAGACAAACCGGTGGAAAAGCGCCCGCTACTTTCCTATACTTGCGAGTGGGGTTCTTGTTCCAAGCCCCCCGGAACCAGGACCCCACTTCCTTTGCTCAGCCCGGTTTGGGCTGGCTGCCGTCAAACGTTTGCCCGAACCTGGCTAATCCGGCTGCAGCAGCTCGATCCGATTGCCGAACGGGTCGTCCGCGTAAAACCGGCGAAAGCCCGGGATTTGACGGTCGTCGACGATCGGCACACCGCCCGCCATCAACCGCGCTCGCAGCGTTTCCAGGTCGTCGGTGAGCAAGGCCGGGTGCCGCCGGCTGCGTGCCACCGCCGGCTCCACGCCGCAATGCAGTTGTTGATCGCCGCAGGTGAACCAGACGCCGCCACGGTCCGCCAGGCTGGCCGGTTTTTCAACCTCCGCCATCCCGAGCAGGTCGGAATAGAAACGTCGCGCTTCCGGCTCGCCCCCGGGTGGCATCGAGACCTGCACGTGATGAAGGCCGTAGATGCGCACGCGCCCGAGTCTAGTCCGGACCGCTGCCTAGAATTGGAAGACTTTGGCCGAAGCTCAACGCAACGGGGTCTTCATTTCCGTCGACATGGAAGGCATGGCGGGAGTCGTCCACCTGCATCAGGTGATGCGTGGCATGCCGGAGTACGAGCGCTCATGCCGGCTGATGACCGCAGAGACGAACGCCGCCGTGGCCGGAGCCCGACGCGCGGGGGCGACCCGCTTCCTCGTCAACGACTCGCACGGTGACATGCGCAACCTCCTGCTCGACGAACTCGACGATGGCGTGGAGTTGATCAGCGGCGCGGACAAGCCCTTCTCGATGAGTGCCGGCCTCGATCCCACCTATGAAGTCGTCTTCTTCATCGGCTATCACGCGTCGGCCGGCACGGAGCGTGCCATCATGGACCACACCTACGGTGGCCGCACGATCTACGCGGTGCGAGTCAATGGCCGCGAGCAGAGCGAGGCCACCCTCAACGCGGCACTGGCCGGCACGGTTGGCGTTCGGACGGCGCTGATCACCGGCGATCGCGCCACCATCGAGCAGGCGGCGGCCGATCTGCCAGGCATCGAGACCGTCGTGGTCAAGGAAGCGCTCGGACGGCAGGCGGCCCGCTCCCTGCATCCGCTGGAGGCCTGTCGCCGGATCGAGGAGGGTGCCTACCGGGCCTACGCGGAGCGGTCCGGGCGGCCGCTCTACCATCCGCAGGGGCCTTTCACGCTGGAGATCGATTGGATGAATGCCAGCATGGCCGACTCCTGCGCACAGATTCCGAATGTCGAGCGAGCGGGTGGCCGAACGGTCCGCTACCAGGCGGCCGATTTTTCAACCTGCTATCGGATGCTGCTGGCGCTGCTGGTGATGGCGACCCCCGCGGCGTACCAGTACCCCAAGCCGTGACGGCCACGGAGGCGATCGAGCAACTCCTGCAAGGCACGCCGCTCAGCCGGGAGCATGCACGCACCGTTATGGACCAGGTGATGGCCGGTGAGGCCACCTCGGCGCAGATTGCCGGTCTCTTGATCGCGCTCCGGGCCAGGGGCGAGACGGTGGAGGAGATGACGGGGTTTGTCGAATCGATGCGGGCGCATGCGACGCCACTCGACCTGCCGCCGGGAAGCATCGACACCTGCGGCACCGGCGGCGACCGGGCGGGCACGTTCAACATCTCGACCGCGGCCGCGCTGGTGGCGGCTGGGGCCGGGATCCCGGTGGCGAAGCACGGCAACCGGGCGGCCTCCAGCCGGTGTGGCAGCGCCGACGTGCTCGAGGCGCTCGGCGTCGACATCACTCTCGATGCCGCCGGCGTGCGACGGTGCATCGACGTCGCCGGGATGGGCTTCTGTTTCGCGCCGACCTTCCATCCCGCGATGCGGCACGCCGGTCCCGCCCGAAAGGAGCTCGGGGTACGCACGGTCTTCAATGTGCTCGGGCCGTTGGCCAACCCCGGGCGGGTCCGCAGACAAGCGCTCGGGGTGGGGGCGCCCGCGCTGGCCCCCCTGATGATCCGCGTGCTCAGCGACCTCGGCCACGAGCGTGCCTTGGTGTTCTACGGCGAAGACGGTCTCGACGAGCTCACGACAACCGGATCGTCACGCGTCTTCCAGCTACGGGACGGCAAAGTTAATGACTTTAAGCTCGACCCCAGCGATCTTGGCCTCGGGCGCGCCCGCGCCGAGGAGTTGAAGGGCGGCACGCCGCCGGAGAACGCGGCCCTGCTGATGCAGGTGCTCAACGGTGAGACCGGGCCTCGCCGCGACGTGGTGCTTCTGAAGGCGGCTGCGGCCGTCATGGCCGCGGGTCGAGCCGACGAATGGCCCGAGGCCATGGAGGTCGCGCGGGAGTCACTGGACACCGGTCGCGCCCGGCGGGTGCTGGACCGCCTGGTCGAGACCTCAAAGACTCCCTCCCCCTCTGGGGGAGGGCAGGATGGGGGCGCCTAGCCCGACGCCAGACCGGCGATGCCGCCGGCCAGCAGAACGAGACAGACCAGCCCCACGAATCCCCAGGTAGCCCAGTACGTAACCCGCGATAAGCGGCGCACGCGGCGGAGGCGGCGCATCTTGCCCAGCGCCACGCTCAGGGCAGTCTCCTCCGTCAGCACTATGTAGTGGTATCGGCGACGGCCTCCAAAACTTTCTCCCCGGGGCCTCCCGATATGCTGAGCCGATGCCGTTTCGGATCGCGGTCATCCCCGGCGATGGCATTGGGCCCGAGGTCATCGAACAGGGAATCCGCGTCCTTGAAGAGGTCATCCAGCACACCGGGGCCGGGCTTCAGTTCAAGACCTATGACCTGGGCGCGGAGCGCTACCTGAGAACCGGGGAGGTCATACCCGAGCCGATTTTCGCCGAACTGCAGTCAGCCGACGCGATCTATCTGGGCGCGGTCGGAGATCCTCGCGTCAAAGACCCGCAATATGCCGCCCGTCTTCTCCTTCGCCTGCGATTCGAGCTGGACCTCTGGGTGAACTTGCGACCCTCACGCCTCCTCGCGCCCGGGCTCACCCCATTACGCGATGCCGCGTCCATCGATCTGGTGGTGGTTCGGGAAAACACCGAAGGAGCCTACGTGGGCATCGGCGGCCAGTTCAAGCGCGGCACCGCGGACGAGATCGCGATCCAGGAGGACGTCAACACGCGCAAAGGCGTGGAACGCATCCAGCGGTACGCCTTCGAGCTCGCCCGCCAGCGACGGCAGGCTGGTCATCGAGGTCGGGTCACCATGGTCGACAAGAGCAACGCGCTCTATCACGCGCACGATCTGTGGCAGCGGGTCTTCGCCCTCGAGCGGCAGCGTGCCCCGGAGATCGAGGCGGAACATCTTTTCGTCGACGCCGCGGCCATGCAGCTGGTCAAGGATCCGGGACGGTTCGACGTCATCGTCACCTCCAACATGTTTGGCGACATCCTGAGTGACCTCGCCTCCGAGTTGGTGGGCGGCCTCGGCCAGGCGCCGTCAGCCAACATCAATCCAGAAACGCGGCGCGGGCTGTTCGAGCCTGTGCACGGCTCGGCGCCCAAGCACGCCGGCAAAGGGATCGCCAACCCGGTCGGCGCGATCCTGGCCGGGGCCATGATGTTGCGTCACCTGGGGGACGAGGTGGGCGCCAACCAGATCGAGGACGCCGTGATGGCCGCAGCGCGGGAACGCCGGACGACGAAGGACCTGGGTGGCGACCTGACCACGACCGCGGCGGCCGAAGCCGTGCTGCAGCGACTTGAGAGAATCAGATCATCGAGCGCCTTGTGAACGCGATCCAGCCGGCGCGCCGCAAGCAAGGTGCGGCGCTGCCCGCCCGCCCGACGACGGCGGTCGCATCACCCGCCGCCGACGGCCACCTCGTGCGGGGCCGAGCCCTGATCTTCTGGGATCCGAAGATCCCTGGAAAGAAGCTCGACGCCATCGACACCGACCAGATCACGCCGGCGGATGACTGCGTCTCGGAGAGTCTCGAGCGGCTCGACGAGCGCTGGAAGCTGGGCGCCTTTCGCTACTTGATGCCCGATTTCCGGGAGCGCGTCCACCGGGGTGGGACGTTTGTCATTGCCGGCGAGCGTTTCGGTATCGGCTCATCGCGTGAGATGAGCCCCGCCGGGCTGAAAGCGGTAGCGGAGGAGGCGGGACTGGAGATGGTGATCGTGTGCGGCGAGGGCATTGGCGATATCTTCCGGCGCAACGCGCTCAACCTCGGCCTGCACGTGGTGCAGAGCCGTGCCGCATCGGAGGACGCGCAGGAAGGAGACGTGCTGGCCTTCGATCCTTCGACGCGTCGACTGACGAACGAGACCCGCAAAAAGAGCTATGAACCCGTGCCGCTCACCCCGAAAGAAGAGGAGATCCGCCGGTCCGGCGGCATCATTACCGTCGGCCGGCGCGAGTTCGCCGAGTCGGTCGAACGCCGGCCACGGGTCGAATGGCCCGATCGGGGAACCGCCAGCGGGCTCAGCAGCACGGAGCAGATCGTCTGGGCTCACCGGGTCGACAAAGACGCGGACGTGCGGCCGGGGGGTACCCTCCGCGTCTGGTGCGATCTGCTTCCCGCATCCGACGGCACGGCGCCCTTTTCCATCCACACGTTCAATCAGATCACCGGCGGCGACACGATCTTTCCCCGGCAGGCCGCCATCGCCAATGATCACTTCGTCTTCTCCGGCCGAAATGCCGACGACAAGCAGACGTCGATTGGGCGCGAGTTTGCCGAACTGCACGGCATCGGCAAGCCGTATTACGCGACGCCCGGCGACGGCATCTTTCATTTCTATTTTCCGGAGCAGGGCCTGATCGTGCCGGGTGCGTTCGTGCCTGGCGCCGACTCGCACAGCCGCGCCTACGGGGCGTACGGCGCAGTCGGCACGGGTGTCGGCAGCACCCAGCTCGGCTTCGGCTGGTCGACCGGGTACATCTACTTCACGCCGGCCAAGCGCCGGCGGGTGGTCTTCACCGGCAAACTGCGGCCCTGGGTCAGCGGCAAGGACGTCGTGCTGGCATTGCTGCGCCGCTGGGGCAAGGCGCAGGCGCAAGGCATGAGCGTCGAGTTCGTCGACGCCGAGCGGCAGCTGCCGATCCCGTATCGAAACACGGTTGCGAACATGATGGCGGAGGCGGAGGCGCAGAACGGCATCTTTCATTTCTATTTTCCGGAGCAGGGCCTGATCGTGCCGGGTGCGTTCGTGCCTGGCGCCGACTCGAAAGGGTCGCCTGGGACTTGGACGAGACCCTGGATCTCTCGGAGCTGGTCCCCTTTATCGCCAAGCCCTTCGCGCCGGGGAATGCCTTTCCCGCCGACGACGTGGCTGTGGAAAAGCTCCCCTTCGACCAGGCGTTCATCGGATCATGCACGAACGGCGGCTATGACGACCTCCTCGAGGCGGCGCTCGTGATCCGCGCCGGCCGGGAGCGTGGCTTCGAGAAGGCGCCGAAAAGGTTCGTCATCTTCCCGGGTTCCGGTGGCGTCAAGCGCGATATCGAAAACCCGGAGCCGCGGCTCGGCGGCGAGTCGATCGCGTCGGTCCTCCGCTCCGTCGGCGCGCAGATCCGCGCGTCCTGGTGCGGTCCCTGCTTCGGCCAGGGTCCGGATGCGCTCAAGAAGGGCGAAGTGGCCATCACGTCCTTCAACCGCAACTGGCAGAACCGGATGGGTGTGGGTGGTCTTGGATACCTGGCGAGTCCCGCGGTCGTGGCTTCATCGGCGCTCCTCGGCTACATGGCGGGGCCCAGCCAGCTCGGGATAAAGTGGGATCCCGAGCGTTTCGACGTCTCGACCTAGCGGCGACGACGGCAGTCAAACCACCCATGCTGGACATTCTTGATGACCGGCAACTTGCGCAGTCGGCCCGCCGGAATCCCGACGCGTTCGGGGTCCTCTACGACCGGTATTTCGCCCGGATCTATCGGTTGGTGTCGGCCCATACTCAGAACCTGGCACAGACCGAGCAGCTGACCGAGGAGGTCTTCTTCAACGCACTGAGTGAATTGAAGCGATACCGCCCCGCGCGCCAGGATTTCTTCTCATGGCTCCGCGGGATCGCGCTGATGTCTCTGTCAGCGAGGGGTCTCAAGGTACGTCCAGACCGCCATGGGCCTCGGCCGGACAGCGGCTACCAGTCAGCCGGGCGGCCGGCACCGATTCGTCCGCGGCTCCCGACCTTGTCCGCGGCAGCGGCGGTGCCATTGCCGCCGACGGACGAGGGACCAGACATCGTGTACGCGCTCGGTCGCTGAAGCCCCTAACGCTTGCCGGAGGCGCGGGCGATTTTCGGCGACGCTCCATCGACGATATGGAGGATTTCCGCCTCTGAAAGGAGCCCGTCACGACGTTTGGCGGCGTCGAAGATGGCCTTGACCAGGTCGGGGCGTGACTCGATACCGCGCTCCTCGAGCCAGAAGACAACGTTCGATTCGCCACTCATCGGCCCGATCTCGATGACCTGTTCGCACCCGAACAGTTCGGCGGGCACGCCGGAGTAGACGCGGTTCGCGAGCCAGTTGTCGCCCTTGCGCTTGGCTTTGATGACCGCCGCGGCGTGGACACCCGTCGCGGTGCGGAAGGCATCGCGGCCCAGCACCGGATAGTTCGCCGGAATCGGCATGCCGGTGCCTTCGGCGATGACCTCGCCCATCTCGCGTAGCTTGCTGAGGTCGGTGTCAATCCACCCCAGCAGCCGGAAGTTCACGAGCAACAGGTCCAGATGCGTATTGCCGACCCGCTCCCCAAGGCCGAGCGCACAGCCGTGGATGCGGTCGGCGCCGGCGACGGCCGCCACGATGGCATTGATCAGTCCGAAGCCGCGGTCGCTATGGCCATGCCAGTCGAGGCCGACCTCTGGCTTCATCTCGTCGAGCATCTGCCGGACGTAGCCCACCACCGCGCGCGCGCCGTCCGGGGTGGAGTGACCGACGGTGTCGCAGACCGCGACCCGCTGCGCGCCCTCCTCGATGGCGGTGCCGAAGAGGCGGCGAAGCGTCTCCGGCTGCGCTCGGGTCGTGTCTTCCGTGACGTACATGACCGGCAGCTGGTTCTGGCGGGCGAAGCGGACGGCGTTTCTCGTGTTGTCGACCATCTCCTCGATGGTCCATCCCTCGGCGTACTGCCGGATGGGGCTGGAGCCGATGAAGGCCGCGACCTCGATCGGAATCCCGACCCGCTGTGAGATCTCCACCACCGGACGAATGTCCACCTCGAGCGTGCGCGCCGCGCACAGCGGTTTGATGTGGAGGCGTTGGTCGCGGATCTCAGCGGCGAGACGTTCGACGTCGGCCATCGCCCGCGGACCGGAGCCAGGCAGCCCGAGGTCGATTGATGCGACGCCGAGCTCGTCGGCGAGATGCAGGAAGTGCAGCTTGTGATCGATGTCGGGGTCGCGGACCGACGGACCCTGGATCCCATCACGAAGGGTCTCGTCGTGGATCGCCACAGGTCGGGACGGCCTGTCCGGAGCCTCGACCGTGTTCCAGTCATAGATCAGCTGCTGCGCTTCAGGCATGGAGGTGCTCCAGCTCGCCGACGAGCGCGGTCAGAAATTCGGTCGCCAGGGCCCCGTCGACGATCCGGTGGTCGACCGAGATGGAGATCCAGGCCCCGCTGCGGGCGACGACCTCGCCGTCGATCACCATCGGTCGCGGCTTGATGGCGCCGAACGCCACCACGCAGCATTCCGGCGGACTGATGATGGGGGTCCCGGTTTCCACCGGTCCGCTGGCCCCGACATTCGTGATGGTGATGGTGCCGCCACTCATCTCGCCGGGTTTCAGCGTGCCGGCCCGGGCGCCCTCGATCAGCCGGGCGCTTTGATCCGCGATGGCCGAGAGGTCGAGTTGGTCCGCGCCACGCAGCACCGGAACCAGCAAGCCCTGGCTGGTGTTGACGGCGATCCCGAGATTGATCGCTTGTTTCACGACGATCTCGTCGCGCGCCTCATCCCAGGAGCTGTTCATCAGCGGGAAAGCCCGAACCGCTTTGACCAGCGCGACGATGAAGTAGGGAAGAGGAGTCAGCGATCGCCCGCTCTGCTTTTGCCGCTGGCGAGCGGCCAGCAGGTTCGTGGCATCGAAGACGGCGAATTCGGTGAACTGCGGAATCGTGGAGACCGAGCGCACCATCTGGCGTGCAATCGCTTTGCGGATGCCGACAACGCTGATGCGGCGCTCACCATCGGTCGAGGTGGTGGCCGCCGCAGGGGTTGGGGCGGTTGCCCCTGAGGCCGCCGCTTCGACGTCGGCTCGGGTGATTCGGCCATCGGGACCCGAGCCCGTCAGCCGCGCCAGATCGACGCCCTTTTCTTTTGCCAGCTGACGCACGAAGGGTGCCGCTCGGACGTCGCCGCCTGCCTGCTGTGCGGACGGCGCGACCCGCGCTCTGCGTCGACTGCCGGCCTGGGGACCGGCGCCCGCCCCATAGCCGACGAGCGTGCTCGGGGTTGCCTCGACGCCTTCAGCCGGCCGCGGCTCGACGGCTGCCGGCGCGCCCTCCGCCGCGATGGTGACCAGCGCCGACCCGACGGCGACGGATTCGCCCGGACGGGCGTGGAGTTTCTGAATCGTGCCCACCCACGGCGAGGGAATGACGACGACCGCCTTCGCCGTCTCGACATCACATAGCGGCTCGTTCACCTCGACATGCCCGCCTTCTTGGACTCGCCAGGTCACCAATTGCGCCTCGGTCAAGCCTTCGCCCAGGTCCGGGAGGCGAAAGGTCTGGTCAGCCATAGGCGAGGGCGACGTCGACAGCTTCGAGAATCCGATCGACATCCGGCAGGTAGAGCTTCTCGTAACGCGACGGCGGATACGGTGCATCCATTCCACCGACGCGGGCCACCGGCGCCTCCAGCAGGTCGAAGCCGTCGTCGCTGATCCTGGCGGCGATTTCACCGCCAAACCCACCGAAGACCGGCGCCTCGTGAACCACGACCGCACGATGCGTCTTCTGCAACGACGCCAGGATGGTGGGCATGTCGAGAGGGGAGAGGCTGCGCAGGTCGATGACCTCGAGCGAGATGTTCTCCTTTTCGGCGGCGCTGGCCGCATCCAGCGCCAGGCTGACGGTCGGCCCATAGGCGATGACGGTAGCGCCCGATCCTTCGCGTGCCACCCGAGCGCTGCCGATCGGAACCTCGAGCGACGGGTTGATTTCCTCTTTCATGTAATACCGGGCTTTGGGTTCGAAAAAGATCACCGGGTCGGGGTCGGCGATCGCCGATCGCAGCAAGGCATACGCGTCGCCCGGCGTCGCCGGGGCCACGACCTTGAGACCAGCGGTATGCGTGAAGTAGGCCTCGGGGCTTTCCGAATGATGTTCCACCGCGCCGATATGGCCGCCAAACGGGATGCGGATCGTGATCGGCATCGAGATCCCGGATCGATTTCGGTACTTCGCCACGTGGCTGACGATCTGATCGAACGCTGAGTAGACGAAGCCATCGAACTGGATCTCGGGCACCGGTCTGAAGCCACGCAGCGCGAGGCCGACGGCGATGCCGATGATGGTCGACTCCGCCAGTGGCGTGTCGAAGACGCGGTCGACGCCGAACGTCTTCTGCAGGCCGTCCGTAATGCGAAAGACACCGCCGAGGGTGCCGACATCCTCACCAAAAACCAGCACCTGTTCGTCGCCGGCCAGGGCGTCACGTAGAGAGAGGTTGATGGCTTTGGCCATCGTGACTGGTTCCATCAGGTGCCCTCGAGCGAAGCCTCGAATTCCTCGCGCTCTTCGATGAATGGGCCCGGCGGCCGCTCGTAGACGCGATCGAAGATGGCCTCGCCCGCGGGTGCCGGAACGGCGGCCCTCAGCCGCGAACGCATCTGCTCGGCCATGGTTTCGGCCGCGCGATCGATGGCCGCCGCGGCGGCATCATCGAGGTGCCCCTGCCCCTGCAACCAGCTCCGATAGCGCGCGATGGGATCTTTGGCGCTCCACGTCTGCAACTCACTGTCCAGCCGGTAGCGGGTCGGATCATCGGAACTGGTGTGCGCCCCCATCCGGTACGTCATGGCCTCGATCAGGTAGGGACCATCGCCCCGGCGCGCCCGCTCCGCCGCGGCCCGGACGGCAGCAAAGACGCCGAGGACATCGTTGCCGTCGATGCGAATGCCCGGGAATCCGTACCCGGGGGCCCGCTCGGCGATGGATCCCGCCGTTTGTTTGGCCAGCGGCACCGAGATCGCCCAGTGGTTGTTCTGGCAGAGGAGGATGACCGGTGCCTTGAAGACACCGGCAAAGTTCATCGCCTCGTGCCAATCGCCCTTCGACGTCGCGCCGTCGCCGAAGGTTCCCAGCACGACGTCGTCACTGCCGCGCAACCTTGACCCCATGGCAAAGCCGACCGCGTGCGGCACCTGGGTCGCGACCGGAACGGCCAGCGGGGCGAAGGCATATTTGCGTGGGTCCCACGGCCCGTGCGACAAGCCGCGAAACCAGGTCAGCATCTCGGCCGGGTCGACGCCCCGGCACATCGCCATCCCAAACTCCCGGTAGCTCGGAAAGATCCAGTCGTTGGCCTCGAGCGCTGCGACGGCACCCACGTGAATCGCTTCCTGGCCCAGGTACTGACCCCACAATCCGAGCTCGCCCTGCCGCTGCAGGTTGAGGGCTTCCTGGTCGGCGCGCCGGATCAGGATCATCTTTTGATACAGATCGCGAAGCGCCGCGGCATCGAGGCCGAGGCCGTTCCGGGCGTCAGCCTTAAGCTCGCCAGCCGCGGTGAACAAGGGGCGAACCGGGTCGTCGGTCCCGACGACTTGCACCACGTCCGCCATTGGGAAACTATCGCATACCGGCGTTATACTGCCGACCGATTGTCAGCGCGCGAAACTCGGCCAACGACGACCTATGGGGTTGCTCCAGCCGACCGCGAACCGCTCCATGAGCGGTTGCATAGCCTGGGCGCCGTCGACGAGCAACCAGGTCCATACGAGACGTGGCGGACCAAACTGTCCGATGGGGCCAGCCAGGCTCGGGCCATCCTCTATCAGTCGGGCAAGCTGGTGGTCTCCGGCCACGCGCCCGCCTACGACACGGCGATCGCCATGGTTGAGGCGGTTGGCAAGAAGGCGGCGCCAAAAAGCCGCGCCAGCAGCACGACCGCCGCCACGGAGACTGCGAGGCCCCCGGAGACTGATCCGCACATCGGGACGGACGAGGCGGGAAAAGGCGATTTCTTCGGGCCGATGGTGACGGCCGGGGTATATGTCGATGCCAGGACCGCCCAAATTCTTCGGACACTCGGCGTCCGCGACAGCAAGACCGTGAGCGACCGCGAGCTGCGAGGCCTCGCATCCAATATTCGTCAGGTCGTCCCCGAAGGGCAGCGCGCGGTGCTCGTGCTGGCGCCGAAGCGCTACAACGAGCTCTACGCGCAGATGCGCAGCGAGGGAAAGAACCTGAATACCTTGCTGGCCTGGACGCACACGCGCGTGATCGAAGACCTGATCAAGTCAGGACTGCGGCCGAGTTTCATCCTGAGCGATCAGTTCGGTGACAAGCGCTATATCGAGAGCCGGGCCCTGACGGGTACGCGGCTCAGCGGTGTTCCCCTGGTTCAGGTGCATCGTGCTGAAGCCGATGTCGGGGTGGCCGCGGCCTCGATCCTGGCGCGTGACGCCTTTCTGCGATGGCTGGACCAGGCCTCGAAGACGCTGGGCGTCACGCTACCGAAGGGCGCCTCGCCGAAAGTCATCGAGACCGCGAGGTCCCTGAAGAGCCGCGCCGGCGCCGACATCCTGAAGGAGTACGCGAAAGTCTCCTTCAAGACGATGCAGAAAGTCCTGGCTCCGTAAGCTTTAGAGTCGTGCCCGCGGAAAGCACGACCTACCCCGATCTATTCCGAATCCCCACGTTCCCTCGGCTGGCGAGCAGCGTGGTCCTCGCGCGGACCGCCAACGCGATGATGCAGCTGGCGCTGGTGCTCTTTACCCTGCAGCGCTTCCACTCGCCAACGCTCGCCGGCGTGACGATCTTCCTGGCCATCGCGCCCGGAATCGCCGTGAGCCCGATTGCGGGCGCCCTGCTCGACCGGCACGGGCGGGTGCGGCTGATCATGCTCGACTACGCCGTCGGGGCACTGAGCCTATTCCTGATCGCCGGCCTCGACGCCGCCGGGCGGCTGACGCCGGCGGTGTTGCTGCCGATCGTGACGGTCGGAGCGCTGACCTACTCCCTGAGTAACAGCGGCGCCCGCTCGCTGCTGCCATTGATCGTCCCCAGCCGGCTCTGGGATCGGGCGAACGCCCTGGACAGCATGGCGTACGCCGTCACCGGTGCAGCCGGGCCGGCGCTGGCGGGGGGACTCACCGCCGGGTTTGGCCCGCGGGTCGCCTTGCTCGCCTCCGCCGCATTCTTCGTGGCCGCGGCGCTCCCGATGGTCGGGCTTACGGAACCGGTGGCACGCGGTGGGACGACCTCCGTGCTGGGCGACGCCCGGGAAGGGCTGGTCTACGTCGTGGTGCGAAACGCATCGCTGCGAGGTCTGGCCATCGTCATCGGCCTGGTGAATGCCGGCTTTGGCATCCTGATCGTGGCGCTGCCCGTCATGATCTTTCAACGCGTGCATGGAGACGCGGCGCTGGTGGGCGAGGTCTGGGCCCTGCTCGGGCTGGGGTCGGCCCTTTCCGTGATCTACTTCGGACGTCACAGCAGCGAGGGTCGAGAGCGCGTGATGCTGGGGCTCGGCACGCTGGCCGGCGCTTTTGGTATGGCTGTGCTCGCGGTCACCGGCAACGTGATCGCCGTCGCCGCCGCCATGGCATTCATGGGGATCGCCAATGGTCCGGCCGACATCGCGCTGTTCTCGATGCGGCAGCGCCGCACCGACCCGGCCTGGTACGGACGCGCCTTCGCCATCTCGATGTCGCTGAATTTTGCCGGGACGCCGCTCGGGTCCGCCATCTCCGGTCCGCTGATTCACATCGGGCTGACGGCAGCGATCGCCGTCGCCACCGCGTTGCTGCTGCTCGCCGCCGGGCTGACCCCGCTGCTGATTCCCAAAACGGCTGGGTATAAGATCGACGGTGAGTCCGCCAGGCAGTCGCGCCGGGATCGTCCCGTCGAGGAAAGTCCGAGCTCCGCAGAGCAGGGTGCCGGGTAACGCCCGGTCGGGGTGACCCGAAGGAGAGTGCCACAGAAAAGACACAGCCGCCGCGCGAGCGACGGCGAAGGTGAAATGGTGCGGGTAAGAGCCCACCAGCAGCCGGGAGACCGGCTGGCTCGGTAAACCCCACCCGGAGCAAGACCGAATAGGAGGACGATACGGCTGGCTCGGCCGGTCCTCGGGTTAGGTCGCTAGAGTCGCCGGGTAACCGGCGACCGAGACGGATGACTGCTGCCCCACGACGCGCCGGCTAGACCGGCTGAAGCGGGGAACAGAACTCGGCTTACGGCGGACTCACTTCTCTTACCGCCCCAATCGACGCTGGCGCCCGGCCAACCGTAACGAGATCGTCGCATCGCGCGTAAACCAGGCGGCGTCGTGCCGACTCAATGGTTACGTGATCATGGCGCTGACCGAGCCGATCAGCGACGCGGACGGGTTCGAGTCCGCGATTCGCATGGAGAGCGGTCGCCTCTTCGCCGTGGCCTATTCGATCCTCCGGGATGTCCAGGAAGCCGAGGACGCGGTGCAGGAAACCATGGAACTGGCCTGGCGCTCCTGGTCGACCTTGCGCGATCCGCTGAAGCGTGCCGCGTGGCTCCGCCAGATTTGTGTACGGCGAGCGCTTCGGCTGCGGCGACGGGTTCTTCCACGGCTCTGGTTGGCGGACCGCAAGGATGCCGATCGGGCCGCCCCGCTGCAGTCCGATCCCGACCTCGATCGAAGCTACCGGCGGCTGACGCGCCAGCAGCGAGCCGTCATCGCTCTGCATTACGAGTACGGCTACACCATTGACGAGTGCGCTCACCTGATCGGTTGTGCTCCGGGCACGGCGCGCAGCCACCTGGCGCGCGCCCTGACCACCATGCGAAAGGACCTGCAAAATGAATAACCGGCCCGACCTCGAATCGCGCCTGCGCGCCTACCTCTCATCCGGCGCTCGTACCCAAGCCCCCTCGGGCATGGAGGGGCGTATCGCCGCCAGGGTTCTCGGGCGGCGTTATTCGTGGGCGTTTCAGCTGCTGGCGGCGGCCGCGGTGCTGGTGCTGGCGATCGGGCTTGGTGTCGGCGTGAGCAAGCTGCGGCAGTCGAACGCGGCCCTGAAGGTCAGCCCGCGTCCGACCCCGATCGTGACGCCCACTGCCTCGGTGTCGCCAACCGCCACAGCCTGAGACCAGCGTGGGACCGTACCCGCTGATGGCTCCAACGACGTTCACCATGGTCAGCGTGAGCACCGGCTGGGCCGCGGGTTCCGGCACCGACCGTATTCTGCGGACGTCGGATGGTGGAGCGGACTGGAATGACGTGACGCCACGGGGCGCCCGCCTGGGCAACTGGACCACGTTCTTCCTGGATGCCAACAACGCCTGGCTGGCGTCGTCGCTCCAACCCGGCTCTCCGACGAGTGACTTCAGCGTCGAGATCTACCGAACCTCGGACGGCGGCCGGAACTGGTCGCGTACTGGGACGTCCGTGGCCGGCTGGGGCTTCCCCGGCGCGATCGACTTCGTCGACCGGCAGCACGGCTGGCTCCTGATGAAGCAAGATGGCACGCTGCAGACGCCCGGTTCGGACATGCTGGCGATCTACGGACTGCCGACGGCGGCGCGAGCTGGAGCAAGCTCTCCGAAACGGACACAAGCGGCCTGGCGGGCCATCTGCCACTGGCCTGCTCGAAAACGAACCTCGTCTTCGTGAGTGCCACCACGGGTTGGATCCAGGGTGGCTGCGGTGCCGGCGGCGGATACTTCCTGTACGTGACGCGTGATGGAGGCCGGAACTGGGCGGGGGTTTCCCTGAGAATTCCTCAGGAGGGTACGTCCACCTGTGATTGCTCGATCGAGAGCCTGCGCTTCTGGGACAGCCAACACGGCGCGTTGGTATTGAACGGCGCCTACCAGGATGCGCGCGGCTACGCGCAGAATTTCCTCTACACCACCACCGATGGCGGTCGGTCCTGGCAGCTCGGACCGCTGTTGCCGGGCAACGCGTTTTCGGTGTTCTTCCTCGACGCCACCCACGGCTGGACTCTGGACGCCAAGGCCAACACCATCCTCTTTAGCGGGGACGGTGGCCAGCACTGGTCAATCGCCGGAACGATTCCATCGAATTCGAACGGCGTTGTCAGGGACTTTCAGTTCGTGACCGCGCAGGTGGGTTGGGTGCTAGGCGCGGATTCGAGGGGTCTGCCCATTCTCAAGACCGTCGATGGCGGTCAGACCTGGACGACCCAGCTCGCGCCCTGACAAGTCGGCACTCGGGCTAGACACAACATCTAGGGCCGCTTTTTCTATGCGGCCACAAGCCCACAAGATTTAGTCCGAATTTGTTGACAGCCACCTGTCGCGGTGGTAGCGTTCGGCGTGTCGGTGGCACAAAGTGGGGAAAAGTGGGGAGTGTGAGACCGTCGGTGGCACCATCTAATGTTCCTGGGCACCTATCGCCATTCGGTCGATGCCAAGGGACGGGTCGCCATTCCCGCGCGGTTTCGCGAACAGCTGCCAACCGGAACAGTGATCTCCAAGGGCGCCGAGGGCTGCCTGCAGCTGTATCCGCCGCAGGAGTGGGCCGGGGAGCAGGGCCTACGGCTGGGCTCCACGACACCCGCGGAGGAGCGGCGCCTCGCCCGCATGATGTTCGGCGCCGCCCGAGAGTGCGAATTCGACGGCCAGGGACGAATCGTCCTGTCCGCCGACCAGCGGCAGTATGCGGGGATCACGAACGTCGCCTGGATCGTCGGTGTCAACAATTTGATCGAGATCTGGAACGACGAGCAGTGGCGGCGCATCGGCGAGGCGACGCCGGAGGAGTACACGCGAATTCAGGACCAGGTGGTCGAGCGGCGACGTGCGCAGCGCACGTGACCGAGGCGGCCATCTTCGCGGCGATCGACCGTCCGGCCCAGCCGGACACCGACCCGTACTTTTACAAGACGTTATAACCAGCCTTCAACCAGCTCCCGGGCAGGCGTTCGTCGACGCCACGCTCGGTGGCGGTGGCTACGCGCGGGCGCTGATCGAACGCCTGCGGCCGGGCGGCGTACTGCTCGGTATCGATCGCGATGCCACAGCCATCGAGCGGTTCGCCCAGGAACCGGTGCCTCCCGACATCACCCTGATGCTCGAGCACACCAATTTCGCCCAGCTCGACCGGGCAGCCGAGCGGATCGGCCGCCCCGCAAACGGGGTCGTCTTCGACCTCGGCCTCTCCTCGCTGCAGCTCGATGACCCGGAGCGGGGTTTCAGCTTCCAGGTCGACGGACCACTCGACATGCGCCTCGACCGCAGCGAACCATGGAGCGCCGCCGACGTGCTCAACCGCGAATCGGAGAGCGAACTGCGACGCATCCTTAAGGAGTACGGCCAGGAACGCTGGGCGGCGCGGATCGCCCAGCGAGTCGTGGAGCGGCGGCGTCGGGCGCCATTGAAGACCACGAGGGATCTCGTCGACGTCGTCGCCGGCGCCATCCCACGCGGTGCCTGGCCCCGCGACATTCACGTCGCGACCCGCACCTTTATGGCCTTCCGTATCGCGGTCAACCGCGAGCTGGACGCAATCGAGAAAGGGTTGAAGGCTGCCATTGAAGTGCTCGCAAGCGGTGGGCGCGTAGGGGTCGTCTCCTTCCACTCCCTCGAGGACAAGATTGCAAAGAATCTCTTCAACGTCGAAGCAAAAGACTGTATCTGTCCGCCCCAAGCGCCCGTCTGCCTCTGCGGGCACCAGCGTTCGGTGCGCGTGGTGACGCGCAAGCCGATTACTCCCTCGGAAACCGAAGTGCGGGAAAACCCTCGCGCCCGGTCGGCGAAATTACGAGTCGCGGAGAAGCTATGAAACCCGTCCATGTCATTCCACAAGTCAATACCTGAGCGGCCGCATGGTGGAATCCCTCCCTCCTGGGCATCTACTAGTATTGCGGCCCCGCCGGCCCGATCCGACCCCTCCGGCGCGCGCGTTTCCCCCTTCGCGCGCGCGCCGGAGTCGCGGCCGGCCTTCGATCTCGCCGCTCGTCGCCGCCGTGTCGCTGATCGCCGCAGCCCTGTTGCTTGTGGCGCAGTCGGCCGCCGCCACCCAGGCCAGCTACCAGATCGCGACGCTGAAGCAGGAACAGGCTCGGCTCACCGCCGAGCACGACCAACTCCTGGCCCAGCTCGCCGGCGACCGCGCCGCCAACCGCGTTGCCACCGCCGCGCAGCAGCTTGGCCTCTCGCACCCCAGCCGGTGGCAGTACGTCCACGCGACCGGTTCGCCGATCGCGCTCGGGCCCCGACCTTCCGACTCCGGGCACCCACCGATGTGGGACGGCGTGATGGCCGTGGTCGGCGCCATTACCGGGCGACCCCTCGAAGCCACCTCGTCGCACTGAGTTCACCGTTGCCGCGGGAATGTACCCGGTGAACGCCGGAGGCGTGCACGGGCTGGAGCCGCGGGGGCGCATCCTGACGCTCATGGCGTTGCTGCTGAGCGCCTATCTCGTGCTGCTGGGCCGGCTCGTCTACTGGCAGGTGTGGCGGCACGGCGACATGGCGCAGCTGGCCGCGGCCTACCACGACGACACCATCACCCTCCCCGCCGTCCGCGGCAACATTCTCGACCGCAACGGGTCGATGCTGGTCACCAACACGCCGGTCTTTTCGATCTTTGCGTCGCCTGACTTGATCACCGCGGCCGAGCGGCAGGACATCGCGGCCCGGCTGGCCCCGGTGCTGCAAATGACTCCGGCCGAGATCCAGGCCAAGCTGGCCACCACGCGGAAGTTCGTCTACCTGGCGCGGCGCGTGCCGGCCGCGGTCGCGCAGCAGCTGGATGGCCTGCGCCTGCCCGGGATCGGGAAGGTGGCGGAGACCCAGCGCGCCTACGTCGATGGCGGCGTGGCCGGTACCAGCCTGGCGGCGAACCTGCTCGGCTTCGCCAACGATGACGGAAAGGGCAACTACGGCGTCGAGGGGTACTACAGCAAGGTGCTCGGCGGCCAGCCGGGATTCGAGGCCACCGTCCGAGACCTCGCCAACCGGCCCATCGTGCTGAGTGACCGCCAGCGTCGCGATCCGGTCGATGGGGCCACGCTGCAGCTCTCCCTCGACAGCACCATCCAGGTGGTGGCCGAGCGAGCCCTGGCCGACGGCGTGCAGAAGTACCAGGCGGAGAGCGGCTCGCTGATCATCATGGAGCCGCAAACCGGTCGGATCGTGGCCTGGGCCGATGTGCCCAGCTATGACGCCAACGCCTTCGCCACCACGCCGACGGCGCGCTTCATCGACCCGATCGTTTCCAACCTCTACGAGCCGGGCTCGGTGATGAAGGTCGTGACGCTTTCCGGGGCACTGGATACCCACGCCATCACGCCCGACACGCGCTTCAATGAAACGGGCGTGGCCGTGGTGGGCGGCGTGGCCATCCGCAACTGGGACAACCGGGCGCACGGGAACGTCACGATGACGCAGGTCTTACAGAACTCGCTCAACGTCGGCGCCATCAAAGCCGAGCAGCTCGAAGGGTCCGGCAATTTCTACCAGTACCTGCAGCGATTTGGCATCGGCTCGCCGACCGGCGTCGATGTCGCGGCCGAGACGTCGGAGCCGCTCCGTGCTCTCCCAAAGTGGAAACCGGTCGAGCTCGCGACCGCCTCGTTTGGACAGGGTGTCGACGCGACCGCGATCCAGATGCTGGCCGCCATCAACGTGGCGGCCACCGGCGGCAATCTTGTCTGGCCCCACGTCGTCGACCAGGTGATCGACAGCAACGGGACCCGCCACCCGGTTCGGCCGCGGATCATCCGGCAGGTGGTGACCCCCAAGACGGCGCAGCAGATGCAGCAGATGATGGTCGGCGTCGTCGAGCATGGTTCCGGCTTTGCTGCACGGATCGACGGCTTCAAAAACCGGATTGCCGGCAAGACCGGAACTGCAAGCATTCCGGAGAACGGAAAATATTTGCCGGACCAGACGATCGGCTCCTTCGTCGGCTTCCTGCCCGCCGATCACCCCCAGTTCATCATGTTGGTGATCACCCGCAAGCCGCAGGTCCTCTTCGAGGGCGCCTATGTCGCGGCCCCCATCTGGAAAACGGTCGCCAGCGCGCTGATCACCCAGTGGCAGATCGCGCCATGACCTCCCCTGCGAGAGGGGCGCGAGAATAGTGATGCTGTGGGGATGTCCGTGAAGGAGATCGTCGAGGCGACAGGTGGGCGGTTGCTGAGCGGCCCGCCGGATGTCACGTTTCCACGGCTCTTTACCGACTCGCGCGAGGTCGAGTCGGGCGGGCTCTTTGTCGCGCTCCGCGGGGGGCAGCACGATGGACACGTCTTCATTCCCCAGGCGGTGGAACGCGGCGCCGCCGGCGTACTCTGCGAACGGCCGCCGCAGGGCGTAAACGGTGCCGCCGTCATCCTGGTCGACGACACGCGCCGGGCGCTGCTCGACCTGACCGCCGAGCGGCTTCGCCGCCGGCCCCTTCCCATCGTGGCAGTGACGGGGAGCGCCGGAAAGACCACGACGAAGGAACTGATCGCGCATCTTCTGGGACGCCGTCAGCGGGTGCACAAGAGTGAAGGCAACCTCAACACCTATACCGGCATTCCGATGACGGTCTTCCAGATGGATCCTCGTGACCGGGTGCTGGTCGTGGAGTACGCCATGTCGCGCACCGGCGAAATCCGCGAGCTGACCAGCGTGGCGCCGCCCACCATCGGCGTCGTGCTTAATGTTGGCCTGGCGCACGTTGGTCTCCTCGGCTCAATCGAGGCGGTCGCATCGGCCAAACGTGAGCTGGTTGAAGGACTGGCCCCCAATGGGCTGGCGGTGCTGAACGCCGACGACCGCCGGGTGCGCGCCATGTCGGCGGTGGCGCGTCGCTTCACGCTCTACGGTTTTGCGGCCGACGCCGCCGTCCGCGCGGACAGGGTGCGACTGCATGGGCTGGACGGCAGCAGCTTTACGCTGTCGACCCCACGGGGGAAAGCCGAGGTCTACCTTCGGCTCCCCGGTCATCACAGCATCTCGAATGCGCTGGCGGCCGCCGCAGTCGCGCTGGAGTTCGAGTTCGACGCGGCCGCCGTCGCCTCCGCCTTGCACGGCTTTATCCCGCCATCGCGGCGGATGAACATCCTGACCGGGCGCAACGGCGCTACCGTCATCGACGACTCGTACAACGCCAGTCCGGGATCGATGCAGGCCGCGCTGGAGGTGCTTCGACTGGCCCCCAGGGGCTCGCTACGAGTTGCGGTGTTGGGCGACATGCTGGAGCTGGGGGACCACGCGGAGCAGGCGCACGACGAGATCGGATCGCTCGCCGGCAAGACCGCCGACATCTTGATTGCGGTCGGCGAGTATGCCCCCAGGATGGTGCAGTCGGCGCGCCGCGCTGGGCTGGCTGCCGAGCGCGCGCTCGTGGTCGAGGGTGCCGACGAGGCCGTGGCGGCGTTGACACCCTGGCTCAACGCCCAGACGCAGGTCCTGGTCAAGGGCTCGCGCGGCATGCGGCTCGAGCGCGTGGTCGAGCAAATCCGAGAACCGGCATGACGCCGCTCATCCTTTTCGGTGTTGCACTGGTCCTCAGCGCGCTGATCTACCCGGCCGCGATCGGACGGCTCGCCCGGGCACGCATGGGCCAGCAAATCCGTGAAGAAGGTCCATCGGCGCACCAGGCAAAGGCCGGAACCCCCACCGCCGGTGGACTGGTTTTCCTGCTGCTCGCGCTCGTGCTGTACCTGGTCGCTGACCGTTCGATTACCGGCGCGTTCGTCGTGATCGCGCTATTCCTCGGGGGCGCGCTCGGCTTCCTCGATGACTTTGCCGCCGTCCGTGGCGGGCGCAACCTCGGGCTCCGGGCTCGGCAGAAGATCGTCATCCAGCTCGTGACCGGCGCCGTGCTCGGCTGGCTCGCGCTGCGCTGGGGGCTCACCAATCAGCTGGTTCCCTTCGACGGGCAGCGGGCGATCGGCGGCTGGATCATCCTGATTGCCGCGCTGGCCGTGGCCGCGGGCTCCAACGCCTTCAACCTGACCGACGGCAGCGACGGGCTTGCCGCGGGCACCGGCGCCGTGACCTTCGGCGCCCTGGCGCTGATCGCGGTGCTCCAGCACCGACCAGGGGTCGGGCTGATGCCCGCGGTTCTCGCCGGCGTGCTGGTCGGCTTCCTCTTCTACAACCTGTTCCCGGCCCGCTTGTTCATGGGGGACACCGGCAGCCTGGCGCTGGGCACGGCGATGGTCGCCGTGGCCATCACCACCGGCTTTCTCTGGTATCTGCCCCTGCTGGCCCTGGTCTTCGTTGTCGAGACCGTCTCGGTGATCGCGCAGGTGGCGAGCTTCAAGCTGACCGGGAAGCGGGTCATCCGGATGTCGCCCTTGCACAACCACTTCATCGTCGCGGGCTGGCGTGAGACGCCGCTCGCGCTCTGGTTTTGGACCGGCTCGCTGGTCGCCGCAGTGCTGGCCCTGGTACTGGCGCGGCCGGGACCAGGCGCCTAAGTGTCGGGTCGACACGCGCTCGTCATCGGCTACGGTCGCAGCGGGCGCGCCGCCGCTGCCTTCATCAAGCGCCAGGGCGGGACCGTTCGAGTCGTCGACCGCGCCGATACACCGGAGCTGCGCGCGGAGCTGGAGCGGGCCGGGATCGCCGCCCGCCTCGGTGGCTACGGTGCGCAGGATCTCAACGGGACCGACCTTGTGGTGGTCAGCCCGGGCGTGCCCTGGGACGAGCCGCTGGTTGAAACCGCGCGCCAGCGCGGCATGGAGGTCACCAGTGAGATCGATCTCTTCTTTCGCGCCTGTCCCGCCAGGATCGCCGGGATCACGGGCACCAACGGCAAGACCACGACGACCGCGCTGACGGCGGAGGTCTTGCGCGCGGGCGGCTTGCAGGTCATGCGGGGCGGCAACATCGGTGAGCCGGTCCTCGACCGGATCGAGCAGCTCCATGCCGAGGATTGGGTGGTGCTCGAGTTGAGCAGCTTTCAACTCGAATCCATCGAGCGCCCACGGCTGCGGATCGGTGTGGTCTTGAACGTGACACCGGATCACCTCGACCGGCACAAATCCTTCGAGCGCTATGTCGAGCTCAAGACCCGCGCCGTGGCCTTCATGGAATCCGACGATCACGCGGTTCTCAACGTTGACGATCCAACCTGCGCGGCGATGCGGTCGGAGACCCGCGGCCGGGTGATCGAGTTCGGCCTTCACCATCCAGTTGGCAACGGCGTAACCACGTCTGACGGCTGGATCATGATGGCCGACGCCGGACAACCCCGGCGGGTTATGCGGACCGCTGACGTTCCCCTACCCGGCGAGCACAACCTGAGCAACGTGATGGCCGCCATCGGCGCGGGTTACGCCGCCGGCGTCGACACCGAGCGGATGGCTGAGGCGGCACGCCGCTTCAAGGCCGTTGAGCACCGGCTCGAGCCGGTCGGCACCTTCCATGGGGCGCGCTGGTACAACGACTCCAAGGCCACCAATCCCGATTCGACCTATAAGGCGCTGGCGGCTTTCCGTGAGCCCATCATCCTGATCGCCGGCGGCCGCAACAAAGGGATCGACCTCGAGCCCCTGGCGCGGACCATCGCGCGGCGGGTGACGGGTCTGGTGACGATGGGGGAGACCGGCGAGGAGCTGGCGCGGCTGGTTCGCGACGCAGGCCTCGACCGGGTGGAGCGCGCCGCGGACCTGGGCGACGCGGTGCGCAAGGCGGCGGCGCTGGCAAGCCCCGGGTCTGTCGTTCTGCTCTCTCCGGCGTTCACCAGCTACGACATGTTTTCCGACTATGAGGACCGCGGCCGCCGCTTCAAGGCGACGGTGCGCGCCGAGCTGGGTCAGTGAGAGCCAGAGCCACCCTCGAGATGCCGGCCGCACGGCGGGCGGTGGCCGCCAGTTTGGTCTGGCGGCGCGGCGACCGCGCCCTACTGCTGGCGGTCGCGACCCTGGCCGCGTTTGGGCTCGTGGTGGTCTTTTCCGGCTGGCTGTGGTTTCACAACGCGGCCTACTATTTCGAGCGCCAACTGCTCTGGGTGACGCTGGGTGTCATCTTGCTGTGGGCGGCGGCGCACGTTGACTACCATCGACTGCGACCGCTCGCCATGCCGCTTGGACTGCTGAGCGTGGGCCTGCTGATCCTGGTGCTGCTGCCGCACTTCGGCGTAGAGGTCAATGGGGCCCGGCGCTGGCTGCGGCTTGGCCCGCTGCAGATGCAGCCCGCGGAGCTGGCGAAGATCGCCGCCATCGTCTTCATGGCCCTGTGGCTGGAGCGCCACCGCGACCGCCTGGGTTCCCTGGAAAACGGCGTCGTTCCCTTCCTCGCGCTGCTCGGGCTGGTCACCATGCTGGTCATCCTCGAACGCGACCTCGGTACGACGCTGATCGTGGCCGGCATTCTGCTGGCCCAGTTCCTGGTGGCCGGCGGGCGCAAGCGGCATGTCCTGTTGCTGGCGTTGATCATCGCCCTTTGCGTCTACGTGTTCATTCGCATGGAACCGTATCGACTGCACCGCATCCTGGCCTTCGTTGACGCTCAACACCGGCTTTCAAGCCATCCAGTCGGTGGTAGCCCTGGGCTCTGGCGGCTTTGCCGGCGTGGGCCTGGGGCAGAGCATTCAGAAATATCAATGGCTTCCCTTTGCCCATACCGACTTCATCTTCGCCATCGTCGGCGAGGAGACCGGGTTGATCGGCACCACGGGTGTGCTCGCCCTGTTTGCCCTCTTCACCTATCGCGGGTACCGGGTGGCGCTCAAAGCGCCCGATGCGTTCGGTTCCCTGCTCGCCTGCGGGGTGACGACCTGGGTCGCGTTTCAGGCGCTGATCAACATCGCGGCGGTCACGGTGACATTGCCGACGACCGGCATCCCGCTGCCGTTCATCAGCTATGGTGGCTCCTCGCTGGCGATCAGCCTGGCGGCGGTCGGCATACTGGTGAACGTTTCGACCCAGAGCGAGAAGGTGGGATGGATACGGCATGCGAGTGTTGATCTCGGGCGGCGGAACGGGCGGACACTTGTTCCCGGCGATCGCCGTCGCGCAGGCGCTGTCGCAGAGCGAACCTGACAGCACGCTGCTCTACGTGGGACGGCACGGTGGCATCGAGGAGCAGGTCGTGCCGCGCTCGGGTCTTGCGTTCAAGACCATCGTGGCGGCCAAGCTGGACATGGAACAGCTCTGGCGCAACTGGTCGGTACCCTTCATCGTTCCCTGGGCGCTGCTCCAGTCAGCGCGGATCGTGCGCGCATTCCAGCCGGACGTCGTGCTCGGCACCGGGGGCTACGTCAGCGCGCCGATCGTGCTCGCCGCCGCGGCTTTCCGCGTGCCCGTCGTGCTGCAGGAACAGAACGCGCTACCCGGCCGAACGACGAGGCTTCTCTCGCGGGTGGCGCGCGTCGTTGCCACCGCGTACCCCGAGTCTGCTGCGCACCTCCACGCGAAGGCGGTGGTCACCGGGACTCCGGTGCGGAAAGACTTCTGGCAGCGCCGGGCGAATTTCCCGACGCGTCCCGGCCGCCTGCTCATCCTTGGAGGGAGCCAGGGTGCCCACCGCATCAACGAGGCTGTGGCGGCCGCCCTCCCGGACGTCCTCGGACGGTTGGGTGTCGAGGTTTGGCATCAAACCGGCGAGCGCGACTTCCAGCGGATGGACGCGCTCCGGACGAATCTCGGGCCGCCGGGCTCACGCTACCAGCCATTCGCGTTTGACGAGGAGCTGGCGAGGATGGTGTATAGCGCCGACCTGGTGCTGAGCCGGGCGGGCGCCGGCACGATCAGCGAAGTCAGCGCGGCGGGAATTCCGATGGTGCTGGTTCCTGGTCCGTTCGCCGGGGGACATCAGCGGCTCAACGTCGAGCCGTATCAGGCGGCCGGAGCTGCGGTCACGATCCCCGACGCCGAGTGCGACGGCCCCAGGCTTACCCACGAATTGTCGGATATCGTTCATGACCCCGTCCGGTATAGCAAGATGGTGACCGCAATGGGCTCCCTGGGCCGTCCCCGCGCCGCGCACGAGGTGGCGGATCTGATCACGGGGGTCGCCCGCCACTGATGCGCATCCACTTCATCGGCATCTGCGGCTACGCCGTCTCCGGGCTGGCGCTGGTTGCCAAACAGCTGGGCCACGATGTCACCGGGTCCGATGAAGATGCCTATCCGCCAACGACCGAGATCCTGAGCCGGGCCGGGATCAAATGGGTCGATGGCCACGCCGCCGGCAACCTGACCCGCTGGGGGAAGCCCGATCTGGTCGTTCAGGGCAACCAGGTGCGGGAGGGCAATCCGGAAACGGAGGCCGCTCGCCGGTTGCACGTCCGCCTCATCAGCGAGGCCGAATACTGGGGTGAGCTGACGGCCGACCGCTTTCGCATCGTGGTGGCCGGGTCCGCCGGAAAGACGACCACCGCCAGCCTGGTCGCCTGGATCCTGCGCGCCGCCGGCCGCAACCCGGGGTTCAGGCTGGGCATGGCCGTCAAGGACCTTGGCGCCGCGGCGGCCTGGGGTGGCGGCCGGGAGTTCGTCTTCGAGGGTGACGAATACACCTCGGCGGTCTTCGATCCGCGGCCCAAGTTCCTGCACTTCGCGCCCCAGCTTGCCGTGCTGACCAACATCGACTGGGACCATCCCGACGTCTTTCCCGATCCCGCGGCGTACGAAGCGGTCTTTCGCGAGCTCCTGGAGGATCTCGGGCCGGAAGACCGCCTGATCGCCTGCTCTGATGACCCGACGGTCCGGCGGCTCCTGAGCCGCACCCGTGCCGGCGTGGAGACCTATGGCCTTCGGGGCGGCGCGGACTGGCACGGTCGGGACGTGCAGATCGAGGGCGACGGAATGCGCTTCACGGCCTGGCATGCGGGCAAGGTCCTGGCCGTCGTGACCACCCGGCTTCCTGGAGAACACAACGCCGCGAACGCGTTGGCCGCGCTGGCCACCGCCGTGCGGATCGGCGTGCCGGTCCCAACCGCCGTCGATGCCATCGGTCGGTTTCACGGCGTGTCACGACGCTTTGAAATCCGCGGCCAGGTGCGGGGCGTCACGCTGGTCGATGACTACGCGCATCATCCGGCGAAGGTGCGGGCCACGCTCGAAGCCGCCCGGGACCGGTTTCACCCGGGGCGCCTGCTCGCCTGCTTCGTGCCGCATACCTACTCGCGCACGCTCAGCCTGATGGACGCCTATGCCGACGCGTTCCAGGGTTGCGCGCTGGTGGTCATCGGTCCGATCGAGCCGGCCAGGGAGCGACATCTCGCCCACACCGTGACGTCGCAGGACCTGGCCAGCCGGCTGCGGGGCGTCGACGAGGTGTTCACCGCGGACTCCGCCAGGTCCGCGGCCTACCGACTTGCCTCGGCCGCGCGCCCGGGCGACGTCATCATCTTCATGTCGGTGCGCGACTTCGACGGCGTGATCGACAAGACCGCCGAGGTCCTGGAGCGCTCGCCGGTTGCCTGACGCCTGGCTGGCTTCGTATCCCGGCGTCCGGGAGCACGAGCCGCTGGCGCGGCACAGCTGGTATCGGATTGGCGGTCGCGCCCGCTACTTCCTCGAGCTGGCCGACGACGGAGCGCTGCCCAAGCTGCTGGCGCGGCTCGACGCCGAGCGGCAGCCTTACCTGGTCATCGGCGCCGCCACGAATACCCTGTTCGCCGCAGCGGAGCTACCTGGGCTCACGATCAAGCTCGCCACCCGCCGCCTGTCGATAACGGGCACGGTTGTGTCGGTCTCGGCTGGCTACCTGATGCCGAAGCTCGCGGCCGAGTCGGCGAAGGCGGGGCGCGCGGGACTCGAGTTTGCCGCGGGCGTTCCGGGGACGGTGGGTGGCTCGATCTTTGGAAATGCCGGGGCCTTCGGCGGCGAGGTCAAGAGCGGCCTGCTGAGCGCTGAGGTGATCGACCAGCATGGTCAGCGGCACACGATGACCGCCGAGGAGTGCGCCTTTGGCTACCGGGACTCGGTGTTCAAGACGGCGCGTGATGGTTGGGCGATCGTTTCGGCGCGCTTCCGCACGACGAGCGAGTCGCCGAAGCTCGTGCGAGCCCGACTGCTGGAGGTGCAAACGCACCGGCGGGCGACCCAACCGATCGAGCAGCGGAGCCTCGGGAGCACGTTCAAGAATCCGCCCGGTGAGGCCGCCGGAAGACTGATCGACGCCTGCGGGCTCAAGGGCACCCGGATCGGCGGTGCGCAGATCTCCGTGAAGCACGCCAACTTCATCGTCAACGTGGGCGGAGCCACCGCGGATGACGTGCTAGCCTTAATGGCCGAGATGCGGCATCGCGTCTTCGAGCGGTTCGGCATCGAGCTCGAGCCGGAAATCCGCGTCATCGGCCGGGCGCCGGGCGGATGAGGCGACTACGCATCGGGGTCCTGTTCGGCGGACGATCAACCGAGCACGAGGTCTCCATCCTGTCGGCGCAGTCGATCATCGCGGCCATGGACCCGGATCGCTTCGAGCCCGTGCCCCTCTACATCGACAAGGCCGGCCGCTGGCTGGCCGGTGGCTCGCTGAAGCGGCTGAGCGACGACAGCGCCCGCAAGTATGTCTACCTGCCCCCCGACCCGACCCAACGATCCCTCGTGCCGGCCCAGGATGGCAACAGTCTGGGCGGCTCCCTACCGCCACTGGACGCGGTCTTCCCGGTCTTTCACGGGCTGAACGGCGAGGATGGGACCATCCAGGGGGTCCTCGAGCTTGCCAACATTCCCTACGTGGGCGCGGGCGTGCTCGGCTCGGCGCTCGGACTGGACAAGATCTACATGAAACGCGCCTTCGCCGCGGCCGGGCTGCCGATCGTCGACTACCTCCCCATCACCCGCCGGCAGTACGAGCGAGATCCGGACGCCTTTATCCTCCTGGTCGAAGAAAAGATCGGGTATCCGTGCTTTACGAAGTTCGCGAACTCCGGCTCGAGTGTGGGGACGACCAAAGCCCATCACCGGGCGGAGCTGGTCGAGGGGCTGCGGCTCGCCAGCACCTTCGATCGCAAGCTGCTGGTGGAACGCGCGGTTGATGCCCGCGAACTCGAGGTGAGCGTGCTGGGCAACGATGAGCCGGAGGCGTCGGTGGTCGGCGAGGTGGTCCCGGCGCACGAGTTCTACGACTACGAGGCCAAATACCTGGACGAGGGGTCCCGGCTCCTCATTCCCGCGCCGATCGCCGCCGCAGCCGCGCAAGACGTCCGGGCGATGGCGATCCAGGCATTTCTCGCGGTGGACGCCGCCGGGATGGCTCGCGTCGACTTCTTCGTCGAGCGCGGCAGCGGCCGCATCATCGTCAATGAGCTGAATACCATTCCCGGGTTCACTCGGATCAGCATGTATCCGAAGCTGTGGGAAGCCTCAGGGCTTACCTACCCCAGGCTGATCGAACGCCTGGTTGAACTGGCCATCGAGCGCTTCAACGACAAGCAGCGCTCCCAGACCGCGATCGATTCGCGCCTCCTCGAACCGGAAACCGAGGGATGACGGTCACCACCGTCGAGAAGCGTCGTCGCCGCACGAGCGCGGCGCCGGCCAAGCCCAGGGCGTCGTCGCGCGGCTGGATCTGGGCCGTGGTGCAGATCGCGGCGCTGGCGACGGAAGTCTTCGTCCTCCTGTTCTTGCTGGCCCAGCCGGCGTTTCGACCCGAGCATGTGCAGGTCAGCGGCCTCCGCCATCTGACCGCCGCGCAGATCCGGAGCGCGCTCAGCCTGCCGGCCGACCGCAACATTTTCTTCTTGAGCCAGGCGGAGCTGGCGCAACGCGTCCAAGCCCTGCCCTGGGTTCGGTCGGCGGCCGTCAGCCTGGCGCTCCCGGACCGTGTTTCGGTCGCCGTCACGGAGTGGCGGCCGTCGGCGGTGCTCCAGGTCGGCGAAACCACCTACTACGTGAATGACCTCGGCGTGGTCCTCGATCCGGCAGCGGAGGCCGGTGGCCTTCCCGTCATCAACCGGCCGGACTTCGGCCAGGCCCGGGCCGGCCAGCATGCGGTGGGCGGCGATCTGCTTCCGATGCTGCTGCAGGTGCGGTCAGGATTTGCTGCCGCGTTCAAAGTCTCCCTGATGTCGTTCCAGCTCGATCGCCGGGAGGTGCTCAGCGCCCAAACCGATCGGGGATGGAGCATCATCTTCGGCCAGATGGTGACGAGTGCCGATCGCGCCAGCCTGGAGCCGAAACTCGCCGCGCTGCGGTCCCTGAGTACCAGGCTCGATCTGACGTCGGCGCCAATCCAGTACGTCAATCTCGAGAATCCGGGGGCGCCGGCGGTTCAGCTGCGAGGCCACAGGTGAGGCTGCCGGCGAGCGGCTCCCGTGAAGCCCTCTGGCTGGTTGCGGCCGCCATCTTCTTTGGGATCGTCGGGATCGTTCTCGGGCTCAACGCCCCGGTCCAGATTCCCGCGGGGTACGCTCGCTACACCGCGGTCGCCATCCTCGCCGCGCTCGACTCGATCCTTGGTGCGGTAAAGGCCTGGCTCAACGGCAACTTCGAGAACAAGGTCTTCCTGTCCGGGCTGCTCCTGAACTCACTGGCCGCCGGCGCGTTGACCTATTTGGGCGACCGGCTTGGTGTGGATCTCTACCTGGCGGCCATCGTGGCCTTCGGCGTGCGCATCTTCGACAACATCGCCGTCATTCGGCGGCATCTCCTGTAACCGCAACAGAAAATTCCCTCCTCCAATGTGTGGGGAGGGTCAGGGTGGGGCCACGCCTGTGGATAACTGCCAGCTTGTGTTGTCGTGGCGGGCGGAGCGCTCTATAATGTGGTCGCCAGTCGTTTTTCCCAACGTTCCAGGAAAGGTGTTTGCCTCGTTCTAAATACGTCACAGCACTCGACATCGGCACAACCAAGATCTGCTGCGTGGTCGGCGAGCCGACCGAGCGCGGCCTCAACATCGTCGGAGTCGGTGAGGCTCCATCCGAAGGCTTGCGTCGCGGCGTGGTCGTCAATATGGAGAAGACCGTGCGCGGCATTACGCACGCGGTCGATGCGGCTCAGCGGATGTGCGGCCACAAATTGGAATCGGCCTACGTGGGCATGGCGGGTACCCACGTCCTCAGTCAGAACAGCCACGGCGTGATCGCGGTGGCTCGCTCTGACCGAGAGATTGGACACGAAGATGTGACGCGGGTTATCGACGCGGCTCGGGCGGTCTCGGTGCCGAACGACCGCGAGATCATCCACGTCGTTCCTCGCGGCTACGTCGTCGACGGTCAGGAGGGGGTCAAGGATGCGATCGGCATGTCGGGCGCTCGCCTCGAGGTCGAGACGCACATCATTACCGGCTCCCTCACCGCCGTCCAGAACGTCGTCAAGTGCGTTCACCAGGCGGGCATGAGCGTCGAGGACCTGGTCGTCCAGGTGCTGGCATCGGCGGAAGCGGTGCTCAACGACAACGAGCTGGAGCTGGGGGTGGCGCTCGTCGACGTCGGCGGCGGAACGACCGACGTGGCGCTCTTCGCCGACGGCAGCGTGGTCCACACCGCGGTGCTTCCGGTCGGCGCCACCCATATCACCAATGACGTCGCCATCGGGCTGCGTACCAGCCTTGGCGAGGCCGAGATGCTGAAGGTCAACTACGGCCATGCCATCCCGGCGAACATTCCGCGCGAGGCCCGCCGTCACCTTGCCGAGATCATCGCCCCGCGGGCTCGCGAGATCCTCGAGATGGTGCGCCTCGAGATGCGCCGGGGCGGCCACGACGGCTTTCTGCCCGGCGGCATCGTCTTCACCGGCGGGGGTTGCCGTCTGCTGGGCTTCACCGAGGCCGCCCAGTCGCTGCTCGACCTGCCGGTCAGGATCGGTTCTCCGGCGCAGACCATCGGCATGAGTGACCAGGTGGGGGGACCCGCCTACGCGACCGCGGTGGGCCTGCTTCGCTGGGGGACAAAACTTCGGCACCACGCCAATGGGCATGCCCCTGTCGGCGCGGGCGCTTCGGCGCTGTACGCACGGACCGTTCGCTGGATCAAGGATTTCTTCTAGAGGAAGGAGGCCGACATGAACATGGACGACCAGCTCCGAATGAAGGGCCTCGCCTCACGGCCGGTGATCCCTGGGGATTACGGCGGAGGACAGGGGCCGCGAGCGTCGGCTGAACGGTTCGTGAGGGCGCGCCTGGAGCGCGATAAGGAGGAAGCAATGCGCGACGTCGATCGAACACTGGAAGGGAACGCCCGGATCAAAGTCGTCGGCATCGGCGGCGGCGGCAGCAACGCCGTCAACCGCATGATCCGGTCGAAGTTGCGCGGCGTCGAGTTCATTGCCATCAACACCGACCTGCAGGCCCTGGCCCACTCAGAGGCCCAGACCAAGATGAACATTGGCAAGAAACTCACGCGTGGACTCGGTGCCGGTGGAAATCCGACCATCGGGCGCGAAGCGGCCGAAGAAAGCCAGCAGGAGCTCTCCGAGTTGCTGAGTGGTGCCGATATGGTCTTCCTGACCGCAGGCATGGGTGGCGGAACAGGTTCGGGAGCCGCTCCGGTCGTGGCGGAGATCGCGCGCAACAACGGCGCCCTCACGATCGGCGTGGTCACCAAGCCGTTCACCTTCGAGGGCACGCGCCGGCGCGCCATCGCGGAGGAAGCGGCGACCACCCTTAAAGAGAAGGTCGACACGCTGATCATCATCCCCAACCAGCGGTTGCTGGACGTCACCGACAAGAAGGTACCGTTCACGGAAGCGCTGAAGATTGCGGATGATGTGCTGCGCCAGGGCGTGCAGGGCATTTCCGACTTGATCGTGCAGCCGGGCCTGATCAACCTCGACTTTGCGGACGTTAAGGCCGTCATGTCGGGCCAGGGCGCAGCCCTGATGGGGATTGGCTTCGGGAGCGGCGACCAGCGTGCCTCCGACGCCGCCCGTGACGCGGTCGCCAGCCCGTTGCTGGAGACCTCGATCGACGGGGCGCGCGGCATCCTCTTCAACATCACCGGCGGTACCGACCTCACCCTGCACGAGGTCAACGAGGCCGCCGAGATCGTGCGTGGCTCCGCCGACAAGGACGCCAACATCATCTTCGGCACCGTGATCGACGAGAAGATGTCCGGCGAGGTCAAGATCACCGTGGTGGCCACCGGCTTCGTGAACGGCACCGAGACCAGCCGCGAGATCGACGAGCAATACAGCCGCCCGGCGCCGGTCGAGGAAGTGCCGGCCTACCGTGGCTTCGATCCCTCAAACCTCGATATCCCCGCCTTTCTGCGGGGCCGCCGCTAACCCTGCGCGAGGAGCGCCCCTTCCCGCTCCTCGCGTCCCTCACATCGTTATTGGTTGGAGCCTGACCACAATATCTGGGATACTGGCGTGAGATGAAGTGTCCCTATTGTGGTCATATCGACCTCAAGGTGGTCGACTCCCGGGACTCCGACACCGGGGAGTCGATCCGCCGACGCCGCGAGTGCCTGCAGTGCACGAAGCGGTTCACCACCTACGAACGCATCGAGACGGTGCCGCTGTATGTCATGAAGAAGGATGGCCGGCGCGAGGATTTCGACCGCCAGAAATTGTTCAGCGGCCTGATGAAAGCCACGACCAAACGTGAAATCTCGCCCAGCACCGTCGAGCGCGTGGTGGACGAGATCGAGGCTGAGCTCCGAACCCGCGGAAAGGTGGAGATTCCGTCTCGCGAGGTGGGCGAGCTAGTGATGGACAAGCTGCGCGGCCTCGATGAAGTCGCCTACATCCGGTTTGCCTCCGTCTACCGTTCCTTCATGGACCTGCAGGAGGTCAAACACGAGATCGACCAGTTGCTGAGCCGCGAAAAGCGAGGCTGACCGGTCGCCGCGGTAGAGCTCGAATCCGTCGTCAACGTCGCGGGCTTTCCGGCGCGCCACGGGTTCAGCACCCGAGCCCTCGGTTCCATGGGGCTCAGCACCTCGGCTGACCCGGAGGCCGTCATGGGCCGCCGGCGGCAGCTCGCCGCCCAGCTCGGTTTCGACCTGGAGCGGGCGTTGATGACGGTCCAGGAGCATGGCGCGAATGTGGTCACCTTCCACCGCCGGCGGCCGGAGGGTGGACAGTGCGTCTTCTCGACCGATGCGCTGGCCACCGACGTGCCCGGCCAGGCGATCGTGACCTACCACGCCGACTGTTTCCCGCTGCTCTTTGCGGACACACGTCGCGGCGTCGTTGCCGGTGCCCATGCCGGATGGCGTGGCGCCCTCGCCGGCGTGGCGACCCAGACCGTGCAGGCGATGCACCTGGCCTACGGAACCTCACCGGATCAGCTCGATGTGCTGATCGGTCCGGGTATCTGCCGGCACTGCTATCCGGTCGGGCGTGAGATCGCCGAACAATTCGCAAGCCGCTACGGACGTGAGGCCCGCTACCTCGAGATCGATGGCGGCGATGTTCGGCTCGACCTCGCGGGCGTGGTCCGCCTTCAGCTCGAGGACGCGGGCGTCGAATCGGATCGGATCCAGTCAGCGGGCTGGTGCACCAGAGAGGAGGATCGATGGTTTTCGCATCGCGGCGGTCGCGCCGGCCGTTTCCTCTCGGTCGTGATCGCACCCTGACCGATGCCCGAGTCGCTCCAGGCAAATCTCGAGGCGGTGCGCGAGGCAATTAGAGCCAGTACCGAGCGCGCGAGCCGGGATGCCAACGCGGTGGCACTGGTGGCGGTGACCAAGACCGTCCCGGTCGAACGGATTCGTGAGGCGATCAGGCTGGGCCTGCACACCTTTGGCGAAAACCGGGTGCAGGAGGCGATGCCCAAGATGGACGAGATCGGCCCGGCCGGCGTCGACTGGCATTTGATCGGCCACCTGCAGACCAACAAGGTCAAGTTCGTCGAGGGTCGCTTTCAGATGGTGCAATCAGTTGATAGCGCCGCCCTGGCGGAGGCGCTCGACCGGCGGTTCCAGTCAGCGCTCGAGGTCCTGGTCGAGGTCAACGTGGCGGAGGAGCCTCAGAAGACCGGCGCCCTGCCGGCGGATCTGCCAGCGATCGCCGCGGTTGTGGCTTCGGCCGGCCACCTGCGGCTGCGGGGGCTGATGACGATCGCCCCGATGGTGACCGATCCCGAGCGGGTGCGACCGATTTTCCGACGGTTGCGGGCGCTGCGGGACGAGACGAGTCAGCAGCTGGGAATGCCGCTGCCGGTGCTGTCGATGGGAATGACGGACGACTATCCGGTCGCCGTGGAAGAAGGCGCCACCATGCTACGATTGGGCCGCGCGCTTTTCGGACCGCGCTGAGTTTTCGTGCAGACCGCCCTGAATTACCTGCACACCTTCGCCCAGGTCCTCATCTACCTGTTCATTGCGGCCATCATCCTGCGGGCCCTCGCATCCTGGTTCTTCCGCGACTATCGCGGCCTGCTGATGGGCTTTCTGTTTGACGTGACCGAGCCGGTCCTGTCACCGCTCCGACGGGTGGTCCCTGCCGCGTTAGGGCTCGATATTTCACCGATGATCGCCGTGATGGTGCTCTACGTCCTCGGCCAGTTCTTGGGCTGAGACTCAACTAGAATTTCCGACCATGTTCCAGGAAGTCTCCACGCGCGCCAACTTCCCCGAGATGGAAAAGGACGTGCGCCGCTTCTGGAAAGAGAAGGACATCTTCGCCCGAAGCGTCAAACAGCGGGAGGGTAGGCCCTTTTTCGTCTTCTACGAAGGCCCGCCCACGGCCAACGGCCTTCCCGGCATCCATCATGTGCTGGCCCGCGCGATGAAGGATCTCTTTCCCCGCTACAAGACCATGCGCGGATTCCACTCCGAACGTAAAGGTGGCTGGGACACCCACGGGCTGCCGGTCGAGATCGAAGTCGAGAAGACGCTGAAACTCAACGGCAAGCAGGACATCGAGCGGTACGGCATCGAAGCGTTCAACAAGCTCTGCCGGCAGAGCGTCTTTGAGTACATCGACGAGTGGGCGCAGATGACCGAGCAGATGGGGTTCTGGGTCGATCTCGAGCACGCGTATCGCACCTATGACTCGTCGTACATGGAATCGGTCTGGTGGATCCTCAAGCAGCTCTGGGACAAGCAGCTGCTCTACCAGGGGTTCAAAGTCGTTCCCTATTGTCCGCATGACGCAACCCCGCTCTCCAGCCATGAGCTCGCCCTCGGATATCAGGACAACATCGAAGACCCCTCGGTCTACGTCAAATTCGAACTCGAAGACGAACCAAAGACCTACTTCCTGGCCTGGACGACCACCCCGTGGACGCTCCCGGGGAACGTTGCCCTGGCGGTCGGCCTCGACATCCCGTACGTGCGGGTGCGGCAGGGCGACGAGCGGTACATCCTGGCGAAGGCGCGCCTCTCCATCCTGCAGGGCGACTACGAGGTGGAGGCCGAGATCGATGCCCGGAGCTTGCTGGGCAAGCGCTACAAGCCCCTCTACCGGTACTTGATCCCGGACAAGCCGGCATTCTTCGTGGTCGATGCGGATTTCGTCTCGGTCGAGGACGGCACCGGCATCGTCCATACCGCCGCCGCCTATGGCGTCGATGACCTCGAACTCTGCTTGAAGAAAGGGATCCCGGTGCGCCACGTGGTCGATCTGCAAGGCCGGTTCAAGTCGGAAGTCGAGCCCTTTGCCGGCATGTTTGTGAAGAAAGCCGACCCCAAGATCATCGAAGACCTGCAGCAGCGCGGACTGATGTATCGGGCGGAGACCATCCGGCATACCTATCCCTTCTGCTGGCGATGCGGCACACCCCTCCTCTACTACGCGGTGACCTCCTGGTTCATCAAGACCACGGCGGTAAAGGAGCAACTGCTTCGCAACAACAACGCGGTCAACTGGGTGCCGTCCTACATCAAGAGCGGCCGGATGGGAAACTGGCTGGAGACCCTGGTTGATTGGTCGCTCTCTCGGTGGCGTTATTGGGGCACGCCCTTACCGGTGTGGGTCTGCGAGCAGTGCGACGAACGCCGCTGTGTCGGATCGGTCGCCGAGTTGGGCCTGACCTTGAAGGACGACCTTCACCGGCCGTACATCGACCGGGTGACGCTCCCCTGTCAGAAGTGCGGCGGCGTCATGCGGAGGGTCGCCGACCTGATCGACGTCTGGTTCGATTCCGGCGCGATGCCGGTCGCGCAGTTTCACTACCCCTTCGAAAACGCCGAGACCTTCCGGAAGCGATTCCCCGCGGACTTCATTTCGGAAGGGCTCGACCAGACCCGGGGGTGGTTCTACAGCCTGCTGGCGATTGCCACCATGTTGTTCGACCAGCCCGCCTACCAGAACGTGATCTGCACCAACCTGGTTCTCGACAAGTCCGGCCGCAAGATGAGCAAGTCGTTGAAGAACACCGTCGATCCGATCGAGATCATGTCGAAGTTTGGTGCCGATGCGACGCGCTGGTACTTCTATTCCGCCGTGGCGGTCGGCAACGAGTACCGATTCGATCCGGCCGCGGTCCAGGATGTGGTGCGCCGATTCGTCCTGATCCTCTGGAATACTTACGGGTTCTTCACGAACTACGCTCGGCTCGACGGGTTCGACCCCGGCCAGCCGGCGGCCGCAGCGAGCCAACGGGCGGTGCTCGACCGCTGGCTATTGGCCGAGCTGTCCGCGGTGATCAGCGACGTGGGGGCCGCGCTCGATGCCTACGACCCAACGACGGCGGCGCGCCGGTTGGAAGCGTTCGTCCTGGATATCTCGCAGTGGTATGTGCGGCGATCGCGACGCCGATTCTGGAAGTCGGAGTCGGACTCGGACAAGCGGAGCGCCTACCAGACGCTGTACGAGGTCCTGATCATGACCGCGCAATTGCTGGCCCCGTTCATGCCCTTCCTGTCCGAAGCCATCTACCGCAACCTTGCCCCGGGCAAAGCCGGGGTGCCCGAGAGCGTCCACCTGAGTGACTGGCCGGTGGCCCCGGGGGACTGGTCGGACGACGAGCTGCGCCGGCAGATGTCGGCGGTCCGGCGGCTGGTCGCCGGCGGGCTCGCCGCCCGAAACGCCGCCGGCATCAAGGTCCGCCAGCCGCTGCGTACGGTCACCATCGCCGAGCGGCCGCTGAGCCGCGATCTGGAAGCCATCCTGCTCGAAGAGCTGAATATCAAGGCGGCCCGCTACCAGGGCGACGGCGGCGGGCTGACCCTCGACACCGAGATCAGCGAGGAGCTGAAGCTCGAGGGCCTGGCCCGGGACCTGGTTCGCAAGATTCAGGAGCTTCGCAAGCAGTCCGGCTTTGCGGTAGAAGACCGGATCCGGCTTTTCTACCAGGGCGACGGGATCCTGGCCGAGGCGCTCGAGCGCTGGCGCGATTACATCAGCACCGAAACGCTGGCGGTGGCCGTGGCGCGCGGCCAGGCGCCCGAAGGAGCCTCAACCCAGACGCTTCAGATCGAGGGGCACGACCTCCAGGTGAGCGTCGTCAGGGTGGCGGCCCGCTGAGCCGGCTCCGCAGCTACCTCCTGCTAGCGGCGATCGCCACCGCTGTGATCGTCGTTGATCGGGTGACGAAAATCGTGGTCGAACAGCGCTTTGGCGTCCCCTATGGCCCCCGCGAGATCATCGACCACGTCCTTTTCCTGACCGTCACCCGGAACGCGGGGGCTGCCTTCAGACTCTTCCAGACCTTCACGCTGGGCTTCCTCCTGATCTCGGCGGTGGTCATCGTCGGCATCCTTATCTATTACTGGCGGCTGCCGCCTCATGACTGGCCGGCGCGGCTGGGGTTGGCGCTCGTGCTCGGCGGCGCCATCGCCAACGCCTACGATCGTGGCGTCAAGGGCTCGGTGATCGATTTCATCCAGGTTCCGCACTGGCCGATTTTCAACGTCGCCGACTCGGCGATCACCGTCGGGGTCGCGGTCCTCCTCCTGGGCACGGTCTGGCGGGGTGGCCGGCCCCGGCCGCGGCGCGCGTGAGCGAGGTTGGACACCATACCGTCCCGGTCGACGCCCCGCGACTCGACCAGTACCTGGCCGGCTTGCTCAGCGGACAGAGCCGAAACCGGGTCCAACGGCTGATCGCCGACGGGCATGTCCGGGTCAACGATGGTGCGGCCCGGGCCGGGCTGCGCCTCCGCAAGGGAGATCGGCTTAGCTGGGAGCTGCCGCCGACAACGCCCAGCCGGCTCCAGGCCGAAGCCATGGACCTCCGCGTGCTTTACGAGGACGACGACCTGGTCGTCATCGACAAACCGGCCGGGCTGGTGGTGCACCCGGGACCCGGACATGCCACCGGCACGCTGGTTCATGGGTTGCTGGCCCGCGGTGCCGGATGGTCGACCATCGGTGGCGCCGAGCGGCCCGGCATCGTCCACCGGCTCGACCGTGACACATCCGGCCTGATCGTGGTCGCGCGCAATGATGCGACGCATCGCGCGCTCACCCGCCAGCTGCAGCAACGGCTGATGACCCGTCGCTACCGGGCGATCGCGGTGGGTGAGGTGGCCGATCCAGCGGCGCGGATCGAGGCGCCCATCGGCCGCGACGTCAAGCACCGGCAACGGATGGTGGTGGTGGCCGGGGGTCGGGAAGCGATCACGGAATTCATCCGGCTGGGTGTTGCCGGTGGCCACTCACTGCTCCAGGTCTCGCTCACCACCGGACGCACGCATCAGATCCGCGTCCATCTCGCGTTCATCAAGCACCCGGTGCTCGGCGACCCGGTCTACGGGCACCGTTCGCCGCTGATCGGAAGGCCCGCGCTGCACGCCGAGACGCTCACCCTCCGGCATCCGCGCACCGGGAAATCGATGACCTGGCAGGCCGCGCCGCCGGAGGATTTCGAACTGGCGTGGAACTCGCTGAGTGTCCGTACAATGCGGTGATCAGCAGAGATCAGATGAGTCAGTCCGCGCAAGGGCTCTTGATCGTGATTTCGGGTCCAAGCGGAGTGGGGAAGGATACCGTCCTGCGCCGCCTGTTCGAGCTGGCTCCCCATCTCAAGTATTCCGTGTCCTACACGACGCGGCCACCCCGTCCGGGCGAGGTCGACGGACATAGCTATACGTTCGTGAGTGAGCCGGAATTCCTGCGGCTGATCGAGCAGAAGGAGTTCCTGGAATGGGCCAAGGTCTACGACCACTATTACGGGACGTCGCGCCGCCGGGTGGAGGAGGCGCTCAACCGGGGCGAGGACATCATTCTCAAAATCGACGTGCAGGGGGCGTCGTTCGTCCGCAAGCGCAAACCCGACGGCCTGTTCATCTTCATCACGCCGCCCTCGACGCAGGAGCTGCTCAGCCGGCTGACCGGCCGCAATACCGAGTCGCCCACGGCGCTTGCCGTCCGGCAAAAGGAGGCCCTGATCGAGCTTGGCCTGGCGAAAGACTACGAGCACGTGGTCTGCAACCGTGATGTCGACGAGACGGCGCGCGAGATCCTGGCGATGATTGCCGCCGAGCACGAACGCCGCAAGACACGGGTATGACGGAGGGGCGCCTGCAGGGACGCCGCGTCGTCGTCGGGATCGGCGGTGGGATCGCCGGGTACAAGGCGATCGAGGTCATTCGGCTCCTGACCGACGCTGGCGCGCAGGTGCGGGTGATGATGACGCCCGAGGCAACGCGCTTCGTGACGCCGCTCACTCTCGAAGCCCTGTCGAACCACCCGGTCGCCGCCGACTGGCTTAACGCCCAGGGTGCGGGAGAGAGCCATATCGCGCTGGCCGAGTGGGGCGAACTGATTGCCATCGTGCCGGCGACCGCGAACGGCCTCGCCAAGCTCGCGCTCGGGATCGCGGATGAGATCGTGTCGGGGACGGTGCTCGCCAGCCGCGCTCCGCTGCTGGTCGCCCCCGCCATGAACGACCTCATGTACACACACCTGAAGACCCAGGATCACCTCAAGGCACTGCGGGCCCGCCGTACGGTAGTTGTTGAACCCGGAACCGGCCGTCTGGCCTCCGGCAAATCGGGCGTCGGGCGGCTGGCCGCACCGGAGCGGATCGTCGCCGCCATCGAGGCGGTTCTGGCGGATCGCCGCAATCTGGAGGGGCTTCGGGTGGTCGTCAGCGCCGGCGGCACCAGGGAACCTGTCGATCCAGTCCGTTACGTCGGAAACTTTTCGAGCGGCAAGATGGGGCGTGCCCTGGCCGAGACAGCGGCGGCGCGCGGAGCGGACGTCACCCTGGTCACGACGGTTCCGACGAATCCGGAGGGGATCACCGAAGTCGCCGTGACGAGTGCCGCTGAGATGCTCACGGCGCTCAAGACGGCCTGTGCCGGCGCCGATGTGCTGGTGATGGCGGCCGCGGTGGCGGACTATGCGCCGGACAAGGTCGCGGCCTCGAAGCTGCGGCGCACCGATCAACCGATCGATCTGCACCTTCGCCCGAACGTGGACGTTCTGAAATCGTTGGGCCCCCGCCGCGGCTTGTTTCGGGTCGGCTTTGCCGCAGAGACCGAGGACCTGCGCGCCCAGGCCCAGCAGAAGCTGGCGCAAAAACACCTGGACCTGATGGTTGCGAACCAGATCGGGGTTGACGGCCAGGGCCTGGCGAGCGATTTCAACGCGGTCACCATCGTCTCGCCGTCGGGCGTGGTTGCCGAAGTGCCCCGCCTGCCAAAGTGGGAGGTGGCCGGTCGGATCTGGGATGCTATCGATGCCGCTCGTAACCGCGCCGGCTGACCCCGGGCTGCGCTCGGTGGCGCATGTGGCCGTGGAGGCCCGGGTCGGCAGCGTGAGTGGCCTCTTTGATTACGCCGTGCCGGATGATCTGACCGGCGTGATCGAGGTCGGTCACCGGGTGCGTGTCCCGTTCGGAAAACGGACCGTGACCGGCTTCGTGTACGCATTGGACACGGCGCCGGCGGTGCTCGAGTTGAAGCCGATCGAGGCGTTGGTGGACGCCGAGCCGGTGCTGCCGCCGGTGCTGATCGAGCTCGCGGGATTTGTCGCCGCGCACTACGTGGTGCCGCTGGATGAAGTGATTCGCGCCATCGTCCCCCCGCGGGTGCGCGCCGTCGTGCGACGAACCGTCAAGCGTCGCCGGCAGAGTCGGATCCTGCGGCAGGCAACCGGGGTCCCGACAGCGAGCGACATCCAGCTCGAGCCAGCGCAACAGGCGGCAAAGGAACGGATCGCCGTCGCCCTGGGCCGCCAGGAGGGCCAGGTGTTCCTGATGCATGGTGTGACCGCCAGCGGGAAGACGGAGGTCTACCTCGCGCTCCTGGCGGAGGTGCTCGCCGCTGGCGGACAGGGACTCGTTCTGGTCCCGGAGATTGCGCTGACCCCGCAGACGGTGGGACGATTCGGAGCCCGTTTTCCCGGCCGGTTGGCAGTGCTGCACAGCTCGCTGACCGATGCTGAGCGAGCGGCCGAATGGTGGCGAATCCGGCGAGGCGAGGCCGATATCGTCGTAGGACCGCGGGCCGCGGTTTTCGCCCCGCTGCCGCGGCTCCGCTTGATCGTGATCGATGAGGAGGAGTCGTCCGCCTTCAAGCAGGAGCGCATCCCCCGGTACCACGCACCAACCGTGGCCCGCTGGCTGGCCCATCGGACCCAATCGGTTTTGATCCTGGGCAGCGCCACGCCGAGTGTGGTCGCCTACGCCGCCGCCTTGTCCGGCCGCGCGCACCTGCTCGAGCTACCACACCGCGCCCAGGGCCGGCCGTTGCCGCCGGTGACGGTGGTCGACATGCGAAAGGAGATCGCGACCCGGCATTTCAGCCCCCTCAGCCAGGAGCTCCAGGCCGCCATGGCTGGATCACTGGAACGCCGCGAGCAATCGATTCTCTTTTTGAACCGCCGCGGCCTGGCGACCTTCGTCCTGTGCCGCGATTGCGGCCAGGTGCGCGAGTGCGCGCACTGTAGCGTGGCGCTCGTCTACCACGCGGCCCTGGGCCGGCTGCAGTGCCATTACTGCGGCAGCAGCGAGCCAATGCCGCGCCGCTGCCCCGCCTGCGGCAGCCGTTTCATCAAAAGCTTCGGTGTCGGCACCGAGCGCATCGAGCAAGAGGTGCGATCCCTGTTTCCATCCTCGCGGGTGGTTCGACTCGATCGGGACGTGATGAAGACGCCGGATGCCGCCGATCTGGTCTTTGATCAGATGCTCTCCGGCGATGCGGACGTGCTGGTGGGCACCCAGATGGTGGCGAAGGGGCTTGACCTGCCCCGGGTTACCACGGTCGGCGTGGTCAACGCGGATACCAGCCTGCATTTCCCCGATTACCGTTCGTCGGAGCGGACCTTCAGCCTGCTCACTCAGGTGGCGGGGCGCGCCGGCAGAGGGACACGGGCCTCGGGCGTGTTCATCCAGACCTACACGCCGGACCATCCGGCGGTTCGGCACGCGCAACATCACGACTACCGGGGCTTTTACCGCGAGGAGCTCGAGGTGCGGCGGAGCTACCGATTTCCCCCGTTCGGCGAGCTGATCGTCGCCACCTATGGCCATCGCGACGAGGCGCGCGCGGAGGGGGAAGCGCGGTCGGCAGTCGAACAGCTGTCTGCTACAATCGGCCTGCTCAATTTGGGAGATATCGAGGTGCTGGGACCTTCTCCCGCGTTTGTGTACCGCCTCAAGGATGAGTTTCGGTTCGAGGTGACGCTCAAGGGGACCGATCTGCAACGGCTGGGAGAGCGGTTACCGCGCGGTCGGGGCTGGAGCCTCGATGTGGACCCGATGTAGGCAGACCATGGCTGTGCTTCCCATCCTCACCCAGGAGTCTCCGATCCTTCGCCAGAAGGCGAAACGAGTTCCGCGCGTCGACAGCAGCATTCGGAAACTCATCGACGACATGGTCGATACCATGGTCGCGGCGCCGGGCGTCGGCCTGGCAGCCCCGCAGGTCGGGGTTGGTCTCCGCGTGGTCGTGATCAAGACGGATACCAACCTGCACACGCTGATCAACCCCGAGATGGTGAAGTGGGAGGGCGAGCAGATCGGTCTGGAAGGCTGCCTGTCGATCCCCGGGTACGTGGGTGAGGTCAAGCGCTACATGCAGGTGGTGGCACGCGGGCTCAACCGACACGGCAAGTCGGTGAAGATCAAGGGGGACGCGCTGCTTGCTCGTGCCATCCAGCACGAGATCGACCACATCGACGGCATTCTCTTCACGGACCGCCTGACCAGCCTTGAAACGCTGCGAAAAGTCGAACCGCAAGACCAGGAGAAGGAAGCGGAACTCGTCGGCGCGTAGCGACCACCTGCGAATCGTCTTCGCCGGCACAGCGCCATTTGCCCAGCCGAGCCTCAGGTCTCTGGTTCAAGCCGGTCATGAT
>VBEE01000012.1:0-2021 GCA_005881715.1 Chloroflexota bacterium
CAGGCTGGCCTCCCGCAGCGCCCGTGGGACGGCGCCGATCACGTCACGGGAAAGCGCAATCATGATGGGCAGCACCATGATGGCCAGCACCACCCCGGCCGTCAGGAAGCCGTACCCGCTGGCCGTCCCCTGGAAAAACGGTAGGAAGCCCAGCGTGTGCTCCAGGAATGGATCGACGTTGTCGCGCATCAGCGGGGTCAGGATGAAGAACGCCCATAACCCGATGACGACGCTGGGGATCCCGGCGAGGAGTTCGATCGCGAAGGACAGCGGGCCACGCAGCAAACTCATGCGAGCGTCCGCGGCCAGGAACAGGGCCGCCCCCATGCCGATCGGAAAGGCGATCACCAGCGCGATCGCCGAGGTGACGAGCGTGCCATAGATCGCCGGCAGCGCGCCGAACTGGGCTCTCACCGGGTCCCACGTTCGGCTCACGAAAAAGCCGAGCCCGAATTTCATGATGGCGGGAAGCGCAGGGATGAAGAGGGCGATGACGAAGATGACCGCGACCACGATGATCAGGGCAGCGGCGACATAGGCGATCGCCCGGAACAGCCGATCGCCAGAAACGAGCCGCCGCTGGCGGCTCGCCACCACCAGCGACGTAGGGGCTACCCGCTTGGCAGTCCCCTGACTCATGCGTTACGACGAAACGTTGAGAAGCGTGGTTCCGCCCGACGTGATGGTGTTGAGAACGGCGATGTCGTACGACACCATGTTGCTGGGTAGGGCCGCGTAGTGCAGATTGCTGGCGTACTGCTGGCCATCAGTGACCAGCCAGTAGAAGAGATCGACCATCGCGGTGCCCTTCGTCTTGTCCCCTTGATCTTTGTACAGCATCAACCAGCTGTAGCCGCTGATCGGGGCACTGTCCGTACCTGGCGCGTTGACGATCGAGAACTGGCTCGGCGAGGCGCTGGCGAACTGTTTGGCGGCCGCGGTGGCACCCGCCGCACTGGGCAGCACGAAGCTACCGTCCTTGTTCTTGAGCCTTGCCTGGGTCATGTTCGTTTGCAGCACATAGGCGAGCTCGACATACCCGATGGCGCCCGGGGTCTGCTTGATGGTGGTCGCCACGGCAGCGTTCCCGGATGCCCCCTGACCAGCCGGCCAGGATACCGACTTGCCCTTTCCGACCTTGCTCGACCACTCGGGGCTCACCGAGGACAGGTAGTCGGTAAAGATGTAGGTCGTGCCGCTTCCGTCCGAACGGTGCACGACCCGGATGTCCTGGTTGGGAAGGCTGACGCCACTGTTGTCAGCCGTGAGCGCGCGGTCGTTCCATTTCTTGATCTTTCCCAGGAAGATGCCGGCAATCGTGTCCGGCGTCAGCTTGAGCTGGCCGTCTGAGACGCCCTGCAGGTTGTAGGCCAGCGACTCGGTTCCGAGTGTGCCGGCGAGCTGGACCACCTTGTCGCTGCCACCCATGGCATCGGCCTCGGAGCTCTTGAGCGGCACGTCGCTGGCACCAAAGTCCACAGTCTTCTTCGTCAGCTGCTGGATACCCGCCCCCGAGCCGACCGCCTGGTAGTTGACGGTAACCTGGCTGAACTTCTTGTTGTAGGCAAAGAATGCGGCCGCATAAAAAGGCTGCGGGAATGTTGCGCCTGCGCCGGTAAGCGAGGCGGCGGGCGGCGTCGGGACTTTGGCGCCACCGGTTGAGGGGTTGGTGGCGCCGGTGTTGCCACCGCAGGCGGCGAGCACCATGGCGACGCCGAAGAGCGCGATCAGAGCGCGTTTCATGCTGGCGAAGTTCCTCCTTACAAAAAAGAAAAATGGCTGAGCGGATCCACAACCCATGCTAGGCATGCGCCGTAATCGCTCGGGGCGCCGCTGGTTAACGAGAGGTTAACGGGGCGCGCGGAAGGCGCACCCGCACGACCGTTCCGGCGCCCGGACTGCTCTCGGCAACGATTGTTCCCCCCTGCAACTCGACCAGGTGGCGGGCGATCGAGAGGCCCAGCCCGCTCCCCGGCTGCCCACCGCGGGAACGATCGACCTTATAGAAGCGTTCGAAGATC
>VBEE01000012.1:2039-6550 GCA_005881715.1 Chloroflexota bacterium
CGGGATGCCGGGCCCAGCGTCGCGGACGGCGATATCGACGCGCGCATCGTCAGCCAACACCGATACCACCACCTCGCCGGTTCGCGTGAACTTCAACGAGTTGTCGAGAATATTTTGTAGGGCCTGATCGGTCTTGCCGCGGTCCCCGACGACTTCAACGTCATCCGCGATCCCGTCGGCCCGCAGCCTCAGACCGGCCGCGGCGGCTCGTGGTTGATAACGGTTGGTTAGCTCGGTGACGAGCTCAGCAACACTGAAACGCTCGCGCTCCACCTCGATGCTCTCGGCATCCAGCTCGGCGAGTTGCCGGAGATTGAGAAGGATGGCCTGCAGCCGTTCCGATTCCTGGATGACCCGGTCGATGAATACCCGCACATCCCCTTCCGCGGGCAGTTGCCCGGAGAGGGTCTGCGCCGCCAGGTCCAGGCCGGCGAGCGGAGTGCGGATCTCATGAGAGAGGTTGGCGACGAATTGCTGCCGGACGGTCTCCAGGTACCGAACCCGGCTGGTATCTATCAGCAGGATGGCAATGCGCTCGTTGTTTACCGGGATCGCCCGCACCTGGATGCTCCGTCCCGATCCGGGCAGCTCGACTTCCGCCGCCTGCTCGAGCCGCGATTCGAGGGCCCGTTCCGCCAGCGCCTCGATCCGGTGATGCCGAGTGACCTCGAGTAGCGGCCGCCCTACCGGCTCGGCGAGTCCCGGGAACATCAGCGTGGCCGCCGGATTCAGCCAGTGCACGGCGCCTCCCTCGACCAGGATCATGGCTTCCTGGGCGTGCTCGAGAAACGCGGAATGCCGGCCGGCCTCGTCAGGACTCGGGGGACCGACGCTGGTCAATGACCTGCCGGGAATGTCGTCCTTGCGCCGTCGCCACAGCCGCGTCATTCCGGGCGAAATCTAACAAAGGACCTCCCCCGGGATAGGGGAATGCCGCTCCAGCAGGGGGAGAACCTGGGAGCGGCGGGGAAAGCCATCGTTGGCAAGGACCACCCTATCCCTGCCAGGTAAAGCTCCGGCGGAAGAAGGGTTAACGATTGGCGATCGCTCTCCGATAAGGTTGTCGGTGAACATCGCATCGGGACGGGAGGTGCACCGTGAAGCTGAGCCTGGTACCACAGGAACGAAGGTTCTACACGCTCTTCAAAAGGCAGGGGGAACTGGTCAACGAGTCACTGGAGCAATTGCGTAATGGGATGCTGGAAGGTCAAACCCGGCATCCGCGGCTGCGTGAACTCGAACATGAGTGTGACGACATCACGCACGAGATCTATAACCTGATCAACCACACGTTCGTAACACCATTCGAGCGTGAGGACATCTACGAGCTGGCCTCATCGCTCGATGACGTGGTCGACCTGGCGGAGGAGGTATCGGACAAGATCGACCTGTACCAGGTCAAAGAGATCACCACCTCAGCACGCCGAATGGCTGAGGTGCTCGCCAGGGCGGGAAAGGAAGTCGAGCAGGCCGTTGCCGACCTTGAGGGATTCCGGAATCTGGCTCCGCACCGGCTCGCGATCCACAGCCTCGAGAACGAGGGTGATCGAATCACCCGCGAAGCCCTGGCCCAGCTATTCACCGACGGCGCCAGCCCCAGTGACCTGGTCAAGTGGAAAGACCTTTACGACCTTCTCGAAACCACGATGGATCAGTGCGAGCACGTTGCCAACGTGCTGGAAGCGACGTCGATCAAGAATGCCTGAGCAGCTCTTGCTGCTTGTCACGATCATTATCGCGGTCGGTTTCGATTTCACGAATGGCTTTCACGACACGGCGAATGCCATCGCCACGTCAGTCTCGACCCGAGCCCTGTCACCCCGGCTGGCGGTCCTGATCTCCTCGGTGCTCAATCTGGCCGGCGCCATCATCACCGTCGTTTTCTTTCAGGCGAAAGTCTCGAACACGATTGGAAAGATCGTTGCCTTCAAGGCCGGACTGGTCGTCATCATTGCGGCGCTGATTGGCGCCATCATCTGGAATCTGGTCACCTGGTACCTCGGCCTGCCGAGCAGTTCGACCCACGCGCTCGTGGGCGCATTGAGCGGGGCGGCGATTGCCGCCGCTCACGGCCTGGGTGGCGTGAGAGCCGCCGAGTTCTGGAAGACGGTGCTCTCCCTCGTGATCTCACCGCCTGTCGGTTTCCTTCTTGCCGCAATCTTCATGACGGTACTGCTGGCGACGTTCCACGCGGCGCGACCGGCGCCGCTGAACCGAACCTTTCGTAGTCTCCAGATCGTGACGGGCGCGCTTGTTTCTTATTCACATGGCGCGAACGATGCGCAAAAGACGATGGCCGTCATCGCACTCGCTCTGGTCGCGACCGGCCATCTCAGCAAGTTCGAGGTCCCCCTATGGGTTGTCCTGCTCTCGGCGTCGGCGATCGCGTTCGGCACCTACGCCGGCGGATGGCGGATCATTCGGACGCTCGGCTGGCGGATTTACAAGCTTGATCCCGCAACCGGAATGGGCTCCCAGCTGACAGGCGCCGCGGTGATCCAGCTTGCGACGCAATTCGGCCTTCCGGTGTCTACCACGCATGTCATTACCGGCTCGGTCATGGGCGCGGGCGCGTCCCAGCGGCTCTCCGCCTTGCGCTGGGGGGTTGGCGCCAACATCGTGACGGCGTGGATCCTGACCATTCCCGCCGCGGGTCTCACGGCATGGGTTGTGTACGCCATCTTAACCACGGCCGGGCTGCAGGGCTAAGATCGGACGCCGGTCGCCGTTCACGCGCTACGGCGCAGGCAAATATTTCGCGTGAGCGATTTTGCCGTCCTGCTGATCGAGCATCCAGGTCCCACCTTTCTCATTGCTGGCCCGCGCCCGTGAAACGAGGCCTCGCTCGATCAGCTGTTCGACCAGCTCCTCGACGACGTCGCCATGCGTGCAAAGCACAGTATTGCGCCCCTTGACCGCTTGCATGATTCGGATGACACTCTCGCCGCCAGCTCCTTCTTCGAGGTCTTTCCTCGGCTCGATCGGCAGCTGAAGGGCAGCGGCCAGTGGCTCGACGGTTTGCACGCAGCGGATGTAAGGGCTGGACAGGATCTTGTCGATCCGTTCATTTTTCAGGCTCTCGGCCAGGGCCTGCGCCTGGCGGCGGCCAGCCTTGTTCAAGGGCCGAAGCCGGTCATCGCCTTCCCACTCATCGCGGTCGCCGGCTTTGGCATGCCGGACGATGTAGGCGGCCATGAGGGCGTCGCGCTATCCGGTCTCGGCCAGGTCGAAGGCGCGCAGCAGCGCGCGGTCACGACGGTAGCTCAGAATGTCCATGGCGTCCTCGACGGTGACCCAGCGCACTTCGTCGATCTCACTCCCGGCACTGAACCGGCCACCCACCACGTCCATCAGCCAGTAGCAGGCGACCTTCTCGCGTCCCTTATGGTCCGAATAGGCGGTGCAGCCGAGCGGCGCCACCAGCTTGCAACGGAGACCGGTCTCTTCTTCCACCTCGCGAAGCGCGGTCGCCTCGAGCGACTCACCGCGATCGACTTTGCCTTTGGGGAACGACCAGTCGTCATAGCCCGGCCGGTGGACGATGGCCACCCGCATCGGCCCGCGTGTACCGTTGCGCCGGATGATACCCCCCGCCGCTCTTACAAGCTTGGCCTCATCGACATTCAAGATCTTTGCTGCCATGGACACCCCTTGCGTAGTGTGCTGCTGCGACGATTGCATGGTTGACGCGGCTTTCGTCATATCATCCACCTTCTGAGCCGCTTGCGGTCAAGTTTTTTCCAAACTCTCGGCCACTCGGCCCGATCGGTGGCCGCCGCCTCGCGCTCGATGGCGCAGAGCTCGCCGGCGGTAAAAGCCCGCTCGCCCTTACCCGCGTCGCGCAACCAGCGTTGCGCGGTCACGCTGTCCTGATGATCGCCCAGGACATCCTGCAGCGCGGCGGCACGCTCCGCAAAACGGGACGCAACTTTGCCGGCAACGGGTTCGCCCGCCTCAGCGGCGTATCGCGTCCGCTTGGACAGGATGCGGATCCGATGCAGTTCCTGGTCGGTGGGGTGGTTTGAAAGACCACGGACGGCCTTTCGCAGCCGCTTCCAGTCGGCGGCGGCAAGGGTGGGCACGGCGGTGGCTGCCGGCTGCTGGGCCTCGGCGGTGACGGCTGGCGCCCGCGATGCCTCGACCAGCCGCTCGATCAGATCGAGATAGCGGTCGGCCCGCATGTCCAGCACCAGCCGGGCGCGCGCCTCCTCACTCTCGGCCTGGAGCTCGTCGGAGAGCTCCGCAACCACGGGCGCGTCTTCTGAGGCGATGGCCGGCGTCCGGCCGCGGAGCCGCTGGCTCATGACCTGCTTATCCCGAACGCTGCCCAGCCCAGTACCAAGCCAGCGCAAGTCGTCGCGCAGAGAATTCGCCCAGGCTTGGTCCAGCATTCTCCGGAACGTGCGCAGCTGCGAGCGCAGCCGGCGGGTGGCGACCCGGGCCCGATGGACATCTTCCGGGTCATCGCCCAACCGCACCCCCGGATCGTGCCGCATCAGGCTCGCGACCGA
>VBEE01000033.1 GCA_005881715.1 Chloroflexota bacterium
CTGGCTCGCCATGGGCGCAGCCAGCCTAGTCGCGGTCGGGCTGTTGCTGATTCAGCCCGATGGTCGGGTGCACGTCTATGCCCTGGATGTAGGAACCGGAGCGGGGGTGCTGGTCCGAACCTCGAATGGGCATCAACTTCTGATCGACGCCGGGCCCGACGCCGACCGTCTTACGCAAGCGCTCGGTCGGGCGCTGCCGCCGACCGCTCGGACGATCGATGTCTGGCTGATCACGGGCGGCCGCCGGACGGAGATCGGCGCGGCGGCAACCGTCCTCAACCGATTTGAAATCAAACGACTCGTCGTCGCAGACCCCGATCCCTGGAGTGCGACCTTGCGAGCGCTCGTGCAGCAGGCTCAAGCAGCGGGAATTCCTGTTGTCCCGGCGAATGGACCGCTTGCTGTCGACGGTGTCAATCTCAGCCTGGCTGCGGACGAACGCAGCTGGCTGATTCGCACCCGGCAGTCGGCGCTGGCCATCGTCCCGCCGCAGACAAGCTGGCGGTCGCTCCCTTCGGATGTCGACGGCGCCATTTTCACGAGCGGCGGTCCGCTGGATTGGCAAGCACCCGTTCATGGGTTCAGCGTCATCCAGGTGGCGGCGAACAGCCGAGATGGATTTCCGGTGCGAACCGTCCTCCAGGCAATGGGCGGCGCTTCGATTTATCGGACCGATCGCCTTGGTAGCGTCGAGTTGGTTGAACACGCCGGCGTCTTCGAGGCTTCGCCCTAAGCGTTCAACCCGGGTGTCCATACGGTGGCGATACTCGTCAAGTCCGATGATTTGCAGGACGTACACCGTGGCTTCATCCGCGAGTAACTTCGAAGGTCAACATTCGCTCTTACAATTGCAGAGGATGTGGCGGGGACTCATCGCGTTTAGTCGGTCCCGCACGATCCTCGGGCTGGGGTTCGGACTGCTTCCCGTGGCGCTGGTCCTGCATGAGCTTGGCCTTCTGACCTCCAGTGGGTTGGCACGGCACGGAGCTGAGGCAGCCTTTGTTGGCGCTATGGCCTTCCTGGCGCTTACAACGTTCTCCCACGAAATAAGGGTCTCGCGTCGTCTGGCTCTCGCGAGTGTCATTCCCTGGATTTTGGCCGTTGGCTGGCTCGTCTACTATCAGTCGGGCGGGCCAGCCTGGACCGCCCTCGTGCCCCTTGCGGGCCTGACCACCTGGTTCTTGATTTGGCGACGAGTTCAGGAACCAGAGTGGTTTCCGAAAGCAGAACGACGACGCAGCTAGCCAAATTGACTCGGCGGGCAACCCAATGGCAAGGAATAGCTGAGTCCTGGGGTATTCGGCCTGGACTCAGTGTACGCACTAAATCCTGCGAACGACTTAATACTTCAGGCCGGGACGGCGGATCAGGCGGCCACCTCGCAGTCCTGTAGATGACTCGCATCAGCGGCGCCCTGGTGCGGCTTGCCGGGCGCATTGTTCCGTCCTCCTCCAACGAGGTCGTTAAGGCAATCCGCCCAGCGAGTGCAAGATTATATCGGCAGGCGCTCGATGAGTTAGGTCTCGCCATGGTTTGGGCCGGCGCCATGATCGCGGGTCTCCTTCTATTGTTGGCAGTTGCCGCAGCCGCTCACCAGGTCGGTGGCGTCGCCGAGCGAGGTGCAAATCTTATTTGGCTGGCTTATGGATGGTTCACTTTTGCAGGCCTTTGCCTACATGGCACACGTTTTCTGTTAGCTGACCAAACCACGCGCCGTCTTGAAAGCGCTTACGTCAGACGACACGCGAATCGTTCTTCAAAAGATGCGGCGTTGGGCAGTGAAGTTAAAGACGCTTCGCCATCAGTTGTGCTTCGTCTGACAAGGTCTACCGATTGGGATCTGGTCCTCCAGGCCGTGATTGCTCTGCTGTTAACAGTTGCGACCCGATAGTGTCCATCTCGATCGACTGGCGCGAGACCAGCCTACATTGGCGTCTGACCCCAGGACGGCTTCTCGCGGCCGCGGATCCCGGATGCGCTCTATAGGTACCTCACGGCTGATCCGAACTGAAAGGGATCAGCCTGCTGGAGCGTTTCGACCGATACGTGAGTCAGAAGCGGCTTATGTACCTCTTGGGGATGAGCTGTATCCTGTTGGCCCTCGTCGGCAGTGGCCTGCTGCAGCGTGTCGTGGGGGAAGGATCGGGGTCGGCGGTCGTCGTCGATATCTTTTGGCTTGCTTGTGTCGGCGTTGCGCTATTCTTCATTCTCCGGGGCCGAAGCCTCAGTGTTGCTTCCGCCGGAGTCGCCGAGCCAAAGCGATCCAAAGCGAATCGTCTTTACACGATCCTAGGGGCAGCTTTGGCCGTTCTGCTGACACTGGCCGTCCTCTACCTAACGGGAAGTCATTAGACCGACCGGCATTGATGAGATCTCAGTAGATAATCCAATTCCCGACTGACGTAAGGTGGAGAGATGCCGGATCGGATCGGCGTCTTCATGCTGGCTGCCCTGGTGCTCGTGGCTGTCCCTGGACCGGACGTGCTGTACATCACGGCTCGGGGCATGGATCAGGGACGTCTGGCTGGCCTCACCTCCGCCTGCAGCGCCGCGCTCGGTGGTCTGGTTCTTACGCTCGCTGCTGCCCTTGGACTGTCGACAATCCTCGAGTCATCCGCCCTGGCGTTTAGCATCGTCAAATATCTCGGGGCGGCGTACCTGATCTATCTCGGCATCCGTCGCCTCTTGCAACGTAACCACGACATAACCGCCCGGGTCGAAGCCGGTCGCGCATCGTTGCCTCGGATTTTTGCGCAAGGGTTTCTGATTGCGGTCCTTAATCCGAAGACGGCCCTCTTCTTCGTCGCCTTTCTCCCGCAGTTCGTGAATCCGGGAAATGGGTCGATTGCGGCGCAACTCGTCGTGCTGGGTGTCATCTTCGTCGCTATCGGGCTCTGCACCGACACCTGCTACGCGCTGCTGAGCGGTACGCTGGGCAACCGGGTGATCCGGCGCCGGGGCTTCGCCCTCGGACAGCGCTATCTCGTTGGCGGCACCTACCTTGCGTTGGGGATCGGTGCCGCCGTCAGCCATCCGGTCCGCGCTGACTTGTGAAAACGCGCACGCTGCTCGATAGCGGCGGCGTTCAGGTTGCCGATGTGCAATGCGATGGTCGTCAGGCCTCCTGGTCCGACGTCGAGCAGGTTCGCGGATACGTCGTTGTGTTCGTTCGCCGGGGATGCTTCCGGCGGCGGGCCAGTGGATTCGAGTCCCTCCTCGATCCGGCAGTCGCGTATTTCGGCCGGCCCGGCGATGAGCAGAACGTATCGCACCCGGTCAGTGGCGGCGACGCGTGCACAGCCGTCGGGCTGTCCGAGGAGCTGCTGGCTTCATTACGCGGTGGATGGCCGGCGCTCCCCGAGCGGCCGACGTTCACGACCCCGACAACCGATATGCGCCATCGCGCCCTCGTCAGCGGGCTCAAGCGAGCGCACGATCCGTGGGAGGCCGCTGAGGCGGCGATCGCTCTCGTGGCCGCGCTGCTCGAAGAGCATGGCGATCCTGCGGTCGAGGCGGGTCGTCCGGCCACCAAGGCAGGTCAAGATCGCATCGTTCGTGATGCGCGCCAGGCCCTCGCCCTCGACGCCCGCATCTCGTTGGTGGGGCTGGCGCACATGGTGGGGGCGTCACCGCACCATCTCAGCCGGATTTTCCGACGCCGGACGGGTGAGACCGTCTCTGGCTACCGCAACCGCCTCCGCGTCAGAAGGGCATTGGAGCGGCTGGCGGCAGGCGAAAGGAATCTCTCGCGGCTCGCCGCCGACCTCGGGTTCACGGACCACTCGCACCTGGTGCGAACTCTCCGCGCAGAGGTCCACGCGCCGCCGTCACGGCTGCGATCCCAGCTGCGCGATGACCTCGACGTTGTGAAGTAATCGAGCACAAATCTCCAAGCCCCATCCCGGCTCGGTCCGCGATGCTGTCGGAGGGTGCTGCGGTTCTGGCGCAGATGGCGATCGATCCGTAACCTGGGCGCTCTGGGCGAGCCGGACTTCCGGCGGTTGTACGTTGCCCGGGCCTTTTCGCTCTTCGGCGACGGCCTCGTCCCGGTAGCCCTGCCATTTGCAGTCCTGTCGATCGACCGCTCCCCCGCCGGACTTGGATTCGTGCTCGCCAGCCGGTCGCTCTCCCTGGTCGTCTTTCTGCTGGTCGCCGGAGTCATTGCCGACCGTCTTGCTCGCAAGTACGTGCTGATCGCCTCCGACCTGGTTCGCCTCATGGCTCAGGGCGTCATGGCCGGCTTGTTGATTGGCGGGGCAGCGCGGCTCTGGCATCTCATCGCCCTCACATTCGTCTACGGCATCGGCGACGCCTTCTTCCGGCCGACCTCGACGGGCTTTGTCCCCGAGACCGTTTCGCGGGAGCGACTGCAGCAGGCGAACGCCCTTCTTGCGCTCACGAGTAGCGGCTTTTCGATCCTCGGTCCGGTGGTCGCCGGTGTGCTCGTGGTCACGATCGGGCCGGGCTGGGCGCTGGCTGCCGATGCCGCGACCTTCCTGCTGAGTGTGGCCTTCCTCCTGCCGATTCGAGCCGTCGGTGCCGCTCGAGGCACGCATGCCCGCTTCTGGCATGAGCTGCGGGCCGGGTGGCGCATATTCCGATCCCGAACATGGCTTTGGGTCGACGGCGTCTTCTCCGCGCTCGGAAGCTTTGCGGTTCTGGCGCCGCTCCTGGCGCTCGGGCCGATCGTCGCCCAGCGTTCGCTCGGTGGGGCGCCAGCGTGGGCAACAATCGTGGCCGCATTCGGCATCGGCTCGGTCCTTGGCGGGATGGTGTTACTCCGCGTGCAGCCGGCGCGGCCTCTGCGCGCGGGAGTGCCATTGCTCGCGCTCCTCGCACTTCCGACGGGTCTGCTGGCCCTGCCTGCATCGACGCTCACGATTGCGGCCGGTGCCCTGGCGGGCGGTTTCGGCCTGACCGTCTTTAACACCCTCTTCGAGACAACCGTCCAGCGGCACATTCCGGCGGACGCGGTCTCACGCGTTGCCTCGATCGATTGGGTAATGTCAGGGGGCCTGCTACCCCTCGGGTTCGCCATCGCGGGTCCGCTCGCCGCGGCGGTGGGCGTGAGAAGCACGCTTGCCGTTTCCGCAACGTGGATTGTTCTGTCGACCGCCGTCGTTCTGGCGGTTCCGAGCGTCAGAAACCTTGCCGCACGGTAGATTTAGACCGATGAAAGCAACAGCCTTCAATCAGAAAACGATTGCCGAGTTCCACGCCAAGCGAGGGCGGGGAGTCGGGATGTGGGGCGACCACGTGCTGCTGATGACCGCGAAAGGCCTCAAGAGCGGCGACGCCATCACGACCCCGCTGGTCTATGGCCGCGAGGGCGACGACTACATCGTCGTGGCATCGAAGGGCGGGGCGCCGAACCATCCGATGTGGTTCGGGAATATCAACGCAACCCCGGAGGTCGAGGTCGAGGTGGCCAACGACCACGGCACTGAGACGTTCAAGGCGCGCGCGCGGGTTGTGGACAGCCGTCAGGAGCGGGACCGGCTGTACAAAGAGATGTCCAAAATCTGGCCGGGGTTTGCCGAGTACCAGAAGCGGACCGAACGGGTGATTCCCGTGATCGTTCTCGAACGCAAAGTAGAATGATTTGATGGCGCGCGTATCACCCGAGGACTTCCCTGATCCCACCGTCGACTCCCCGCTCGCCGACAAGTCCGGACAGAGCCGGGCGGTCCTGGCCGGCGGGTGTTTCTGGTGCGTGGAGGCCGTCTACAAGAACCTGGACGGAGTTTCCTCCGTCAAATCGGGGTATGCGGGCGGCTCGGCCGAGACCGCCGACTATGAAACGGTCTCGACCGGCACCACGAACCATGCCGAGGCGGTCGAGGTCGTCTATGACCCGAGCCGGATCAGTTACGGCCAGATCCTCAAGGTGTTTTTCTCCATCGCGCACGACCCCACCCAGCTCAATCGTCAGGGACCCGACACCGGCCGGCAATACCGCTCGGCGATCTTCTTCGCCGATGATGAGCAAAAGCGTGTGGCCGCAGCCTACATCGACCAGTTGAACAAGGCGCGGGTGTTCGACGCCCCAATCGTCACCGAAGTCACGCCCCTGCAGGAATTTTTCACGGCCGAGACCTACCACCAGGACTACGCGGCGCGAAATCCCCTCAACCCCTATATCGTCTTCAACGCGCAGCCCAAGGTCAGAAAACTGCGCTCCTACCAGGCAGCCCAGGAAAAGGTCCGGAACCGCTAGCACGGCGGCGTGACGGTGATCGCGGCCCGGTGATGGAAATCGCGGCCGCAAGACGCCTGTCGCAACTTGCCGGGCCCTCATTGGACTGTCCCGATCTCAGCGTTCCTGTCTATGAGGGGCGTAATGATTCCCGTAATGCGGCGGGAGCGAGGGGAACGCGGCTACGGCCAGACGATGACCGAGTTCGCGATTGTCCTACCCGTCCTGTTCATGCTCATGCTGGGCGTGCTGGACGGCGGCCTCCTGATGTTCAGCGTCGGAACCGCCCGCTATGCCACTGTCGAGGGCGCCCGGATGGCGGCGCAACTCGGCAACGCGGCCACGACCGATGACCAGTCGATCCGGGTAATTCGCGAACACGTTGGCGCCACCGGCATCTTCACGGTGGACGAGGTCGACGTCTACAAACTCAATCAAGACGCGAACGGAAACCTGACGCCCGATCCCGTCCTGTTCAACCGGTACCGGATCGACGGCACGCCGATGACGCTCGAGCCCTGGGTGGCGGCGTCGCGCAACACGGGTAACGGCACCAGTGATTTCCTGGGTGTCACCGTCCACTTCACGTATAGCTGGAAGGCCGGCTTTCTGGCGCCGCTGGGCCCGCTGAGGAGCAGCGTCAGCCACTACATCCGGCTGGAGCCGCAGAGCTACTGACATGGGAAAGACCCTCGGCCAGTCCCTGGTGGAGCTCGCGCTTGTCGTCCCGCTGCTGGCCTTGCTGCTCATGGGTGGTTTCGATGCCAGCATCATGGTCTCGGACAAAGTCACCTCCGGATCCGCCGTCCGCCAGGGTGCTCGGCTGGCGGCCGAGTTGGGCGGGTCGCAGTCAAACCCGGGAGCGACGACGGCCGACATCGACATGCAGATCGTCCATAACGTGATGGCGATGGCCGGGGGCATGACCTCCGGCACCGTGTCGGAAATCGATATCTATGCGCCCACCCGCCCGGACGGAAACTACCTGGCTGGCGCGGACCTGGTGGACAAGTACTTCATCCGCGCCGATGGAAGCGTCAGGGTGGGGACGCAGACGTTCCCCATCAGCAAGCGAAAGCAGTCGCCACCCAACGAAACGTCCATCGGCGTCCGGCTCGTCTGGACCTACAACGCGCCGGCCGGAATCTTTCCCAAGAACATGATCCTTTCTGACTATTCGGTGATGAAGGCGGCACCGATCCTGGGATGAAACGCTCGCAGTTCGGCCAAGCCATCGTGGTGGTCGCCCTCGCTGGGACGTTGCTGCTCGCCGGGGTGGGCCTGGGAGTCGACGTCGTGGTGGGGTATTTCTATAGCGTCGCCACCGAGCGGGCCGCGGCCGCGGCCGCCCTGTCCGGTGTGGTCTTCATGCCCGATCAGTTCAGCCCGAGCAACGCCATGCCGCCAGGGTCGCGCAACGACGCGACCGACCGAGCCCTCGATGAGGCGAGGCGCAACGGGTTCGATACCGCTGACGCTGCCAATGGCATCGTGGTTACGCCGAGTCAGGTGGCCGGCTACCCAAACCATCTCCAGGTGACAGTCGAGCGCACCGCGCCGGTGTTTTTCATGGAGGCGTTTGGCTTTCGGCCGTACGTCGTGAGAAAGACCGCCGTGGCGGCCTACCTGCCGCCGATCTCGCTGGGCGAACCCGGCAGCCAGCTGGGCGCCTCGCTCGGCGAGCTCGGACGCACGCGATTCTCCTTCATGCGGACTGAGGGTTGGGGCGCCGACCGCGGGTACGGCGATGCTTTCACCCCGAGCCCGTTCAATCCGCCCGCCTCGGCCGGCGCCACGGACGACGTCCACCAGATCAGCTACGCGAACGGCACCGAGCTGATGGACCCTTCGGTCGCTGACCGGGGCGGCTACAACTACCGGATCACGATCCCCAGTGGTGGCGCGGGCGGGGTGGTCCAGATTTACAACGCGGCCTATGCCCCCGATGGATACGGCGCCGCGGCAAACTTCTGCGATAACGACAACCAGAACCCCGCGCTGCGCGCCTGCTCGAGCCGTGGGATCACCTGGTATCACGAGGACGACGATATGGGCGGGGCGACAGCCGCGAACTATCCGGCGATGCGCTACAGCCTCTACTGGGTGAACAATCTATTCATTCGCAGCACCGACGTGCTCCTCTCGCAGCTGACCGTGTATCCCATCGATGCCGGCAACTGGTCGCAGCCATCCAACCAGTACCTGATGATGGGCGGATCCAATCGAGGCCGCCGGGTGACGCAACAGTACTCGGCTGGTCTCCCAACCAACATGCTCATCTATCACAACTGGATCGACCCGGCGACCTACGACGGGTCGCAGGATGGTGGGCTGGTCAGCTTGCAGCAGACGGGGGCGTTCAGCACCTACAACCAGGGCGGAAGCCTAGTGCCCGGCACCTACCGGTTGCGGGTCGACACCATGGACAACAACGGACGGAGCTTCACGAACGCGAGCACGATCGGCAAGAAAGGATATGCCCTGCGCGCCGTCAACGGCGATGCCGGCCGCACGACCTGCACGAACTGCCAGACGGCCGCCTGGTACGACATGTGCTTCTTCACCCCATTCGATGCCGGACTGGGGGGAAGCTTCAGCATGAACCTCTTCCAGCTGCCCCGTGACTACGCCGGGCTCACGGTGACGATCGATCTCTGGGACCCCGGTGACGTCTTCAGCACGAGTGGCTTCGTCGCCCTCAATGTCCTCGGCCCGGCGGGCACGGTCGCCAGCTCGCCGTTGGGCATCAACATTTATGATCTCCACGAAAAACGCTCGAATCTTGCACGGCGGAATTACCAGGTCTGGGCAAGCGCCGCCAACAACCTGCTGGCGTCCTTTACCGCCCTGGACACCCGCACCGCGGTGTCTGCCGACAGTCAGTGGATCCACCTGGAAATCCCGATTCCGTCGTCCTACAACCCGTTGCCCGGCCAGGACTGGTGGAAGCTGCAGTACGTCACCGGTCCGGGGACCGTTACCTATGACACGGTCACCGTGGCCGTCGGCCTGAAGGGCGGGCCGGTTCACCTCGTCCCCTGACGTGGTTCACCGAACGAACGTTCGGCATGAGCGTCTAGATGATTCTTAACCGGGCGTAAGCGGGCTGAGCCGTCGCCGTTTTAGAAGACGACTATCCCGCCAAGGAGGATCAATCGTGCGAACAAAGGCGATCATCTCGGGGGCGATCGCGGCCATTGGGCTGGCGACCCTCACCGCGAACGCGGGGACCAACACGCCGACAAGCTCGCGGGCGAGCGTCGTGAGCCTGGTCGCAGGCGTACGGACCATCGCGAAGGTCGACCGCGACGAGGTTGCGCTTGGGACGCGCAGCGCCGCGACGGTGCCGGCCAGCGCCACGCCGGCAGCCAGGCCGGTCGCGGCCGTCAGGCCCGCGGCGCCCAGGCTGGCACTGTCAGCCGGCTGCCAGGCGGCCATCAATACCCTGAAGGCTCTGCACCAGGCCGACGTGGCCGAGGATGCTGCGGAGCGGGCCGCCCAGCAACCGGTTTCGGTTGCGGCGCTTCAAGCCGACCGCGCCGAGGATCTGGCCGAGGCGCAGCAATGGCGGACGGCGCTGGCTGCGGCACGCCCGGCGTGCCTGCCGACTCCGAGTGCGGCCTGCCAGGCGACGATCTCAAACCTGCAGATCCTCTTGCAGGCGAGCCGCACGACGGACCTGGCCGGGCTGAAGGCCGCGTTTGGCGCGGTTGCCACAGCTTGCGCTCATCTCGACTGAACGACGCTCGCTGCTACGAGGAAAGGGCCCGGGCGACCGGGCCCTTTTTGATCTCCAGGATGACGTGCTCAACCTGGTTGGTTGACCCCAGCGCGTAGATCGCCGCGAAGCCTTCGAGGTCGAGCCGCTCGCGGTCGCGGTGGATGTCGCCGACCTGTTGCCTGACAACGGCGGCCCGCACCGTGCGAAGGCGGCCCGCAATCCGGGACAGGCAGATGTCCAGCGGGAGGTCGAACACAATTCCGAGCACCGGACGGTGGTAACGGCGGGCCATCGCGATCAGCTCAGCGCGCCGCATCCAATCCGTGTTGGTGGCGTCGACAACGGTTAGCGCGCCGGCGACCAGCCGCTTTCGCACGAGGGTCTGCAACCGGTCGAAGACCTCGTTGTTGGCGCGCTGGTCGGATTCGCTCTTACCGATCAGCGCCCGCAGCTGATCGGAGGAAATGACATCGCCGGGCGCGAAATGCCGGGCCGCGAAGGTCGACTTGCCCGACCCAGCCGCGCCGATCAGCAGCACCAGGGCACCCGCCGCAACCTCGATGTGGCCGGCGGTTGTGCTCACGAGGCCGCCGTGGGGATCAGGGCTCGCTCCACGCCGGCGAGCCGCTTGAGCGCCGCGGACTTCTCGGTCAATCCCGCCCGGGTGTCCCGCACCGCCTGGCGCAAAGAATCGATCGTGGCGTCGTAGGTCGACCGGTCGACCGGAAATGGCGTCCCATCCTTGCCGCCGTGCGCGAAGGAATAGGAGACCGGATCCCGGACCGATGCCGGCTCGCCGTAGGTCAGCTCGGCGGTAAGCGCCAGCGCTCGCAAGGCTTTGGCACCGACGCCCGGCACCGACAGCAATGCGGTGTAGTCCTCAGGCTGGCGCTCATAGGTCGCGAGCAGAATCCGAGCCAGCCGATCGGGATGCAGGTCACTGAGCCGGATCTCGTGGTGGCGCGGCATGGAGACGGTTCGCATCCGCGTCAGATCGGCAACGAGTTTGGCCGGGTTCTCCCGGGCAATCGCGACGGCGACCGTCCGGTTGCTCTCGCCCTCGGACGCAACCAGGTTGAGGACGTTGCGGGTCGGCTCGCCCGCGACGGCGGCATGGGGGTCCCAGTCGAATCGCTCCGGCGGAACCCAGTGGTAACGGCGCGCCATCAGCGAGCCTTCATTCATGCCCTGCTGGACCACCGCCCACGAGCCGTCAGTCGTGAAGAAGAAGCTGTGGTGATAGATCTGAAACCCGTCCTGCACGGCGGCCGAGTCGACTTTCGCCGAGAGCCGGCTGGCGCGAACCAGCGGCGCCGCATCCTGGCCGGTCGCCCAGCACGCGGACTCGATCTCCTGGGGCGTCTTGCGCGAGGTCTTCCCCTTGCCGCCTGCGATAAAGATCCCGGTCTCACCTGACAGATCTTTCAGACCCTCCTTCAGGGCGCCGCATGCGGTCGTGGTCAGGCCACTGCTGTGCCAATCGAAACCGAGGACGCAGCCGAATGCCTGGAACCAGACTGGGTCGGCAAGGCGACGGAGCAGGCCCGATGCGCCTTCCTCTGCGAGAATCGCCAGCGTCATCTCGCGGGCCAGGGAGGTCATTCGCTCGAACAACCAGCGTGGCGCGCGGCCGCCGTGCAGCGGCAGGTCGGCGGTTCCGGTGCGCATCGGCTGAAGTCTAGGCGGCCGTGGCGGTGAGCATGGCGTCGAACCACAGCCCGCGGCGAAGGGCACGGAACTGATCGCGCGCGCCGCGCACGTTGCCGTGCTGGGTGTCGCTTCGGACCCGCAAGGCGCGCAGCATCAGCGCCGCGGGCCATGCGAAGGACGCCATGCGATGCAGGCGCGCCAGGGAGGGGCGAACCCGGGGCGTGATATCGATCAGCCCAACGTCGTCAAAGCCGAACGCCGTTGCCCATTCGCGATGCTCGGCGCCGGTGGCGATGTCCGGGATGGCCCAGCCGGAGAGCCAGCTGTGGAGCAGCGCCTCATCCCCATGCGGCAGCGGTCGTGCCGTCCGCAGATACTCAACGATTCCGAGGCGGCCGCCCGGCCGCAGAAGCCGTCGGGCCTCGCGATAGAAGCCGGCTTTGTCTGCCGCGTGGCAGATGCTTTCGAGGGCCCAGACGACATCGAAGCTGGCATCAGGAAACGAGGTGCGCAGGTAGTCCTCTTTCGCAAAACGCACCCGGTCCGAAACGCCGCGCTGCACCCCAAACCGCCTGGCGCGCTCCACCTGGCTGGCCACCGGCGTGATCCCCACGACCCTGGCGGCGAAGGTCTCGGCAAGCCAGATCGCGCTGCCGCCAACCCCGCAGCCGGCGTCCAGGATTCGCGCTCCGTGCTGGATCCCGATGCGCTCCGCCAGCGCGGCGTTCAGTCGGTTCAGCGCGTCGGCATGTTTGCGGGTACGGTCGTCCCAATAGCCGAAGTGAATGGCGTAGTTGGAGGGGTTCAACCACAGCCAGCGATAGTCGTGCCAGGTTTCGTCGTAGTAGTGCTGGATGGGGCGCAGATCGTGGGTGACAGCCATCATGCACAGCGTAGCGCCCCCACCCTGACCCTCCCCCGCGAGCGGGGAAGGGAAATGGAACAAAAAAAGAGCGGCCGGCGGGGGAATGCCGACCGCTCAAAACCGACTCGAGCTCTCCTAGCTGATGTTCTCCCGAGCTTCCGCCTTGTTTGGCGCCGGCGTGCCGCTGACGTGCAAGAGGTTTTCGACCCCGCTGACGCCCGGCACCTTCAGGACGGCCTTTTCAATGGTCGCGATCTGATAGGCGTTGTCGACCTGGCCGCGAACCGTGACGATGCCGGACTCGACATCGAAATTGATCTGCCCCTTCGGCAGATCACGGTGGCGCAGCACCATCGACGGGCGGCGGCGCCGTTCGCAGGGTCACCATCCGCTGGGGAAGGGCGGCTGCCGTGTTGCCGGTCTGCCGTCCCCACTGGTTTACCGCGTGCCACCCACGCCGCAACCGCGCGGATGACCAGTCGACGAACATTGCCCGTCGCGCGCGCCCGCGCTCCGGATCGAGGAAATAGACGGCGACCGCACCGCTGATGGCGCCGGCGATGACGGTGAACGGCGATGGCCCACGGCGCGTGGGCAGCCGCTTGCGTGCCGCCTTCGCCTGCTTGCGGATTTGGGTGTTGACCGACTCCTCGGCGGACGCGGCAAGCTCTCGAGCGGCGTTGCCCGCACCGCTGCCGAGCTCTTTCGCGGCCCGGCCGACCCGGTCCGCGACGTCGCTACTCACTTGCTTGAAATCAACTTGCTTCAGGTCAGGCACCGCGCGTCACCCCCTCGGTGACTTTTTCAGCCGTTTTGTTCTTGGTCGCCTGGACCAGGTTGCCGTGGCTCAGAACGCCGACCAGCCGGCCATTCTCCGCGACCGCTAAGCGCCGGATCTCTTCGCGTTCCATCGTGCGCCCGGCCTCCTCGAGTTCGTCGTCCGGGGCGATGATGGTGACCTGCTTGCTCATCACGTGCTCGGCAGTTTCGCCCCGGGGGTCATGCCCCTCTGCAATGCAGCGGATCACGATGTCGCGGTCGGTGATTACCCCGATCACCGTGCCGCCGTCTTCAACCACCGGTATGAACCCGGCGTCTTCCTGCTTCATCTTCTTCGCGACATCGATCACCTTGTCGTTCTTCTTGGCCGACGTCACCGTCTTGGCCATCGCATCTCGGACTTTCATGGGGGCACCTCCCTGAGTGGGCGTTTTTGCGGCTTCATTTGCATGTAAGCCTCAGATTATATCCTAAAATGATATCGCAGCTAGCAATTTCAAGGAGGCCATGAATATGGCTGAGCCCGAGGCGGAGTCGATCACCGGCGGTCCGACACCGGAGCCGCCGCAGGAACCGTCGGACATCGCCCGGAAGATCGAGCGCGAGGGAGAGCACCAGCCCCTGCCGCAAAAGGCGAAGACGGCGGCGTCGGAGCTCGATCGAGAAGTCTCCGGCGAGTACGAGGCGAAGCAGGAGCGGGACGCCGGCAAGAAGCGCCGGCGCTAGGCGAACAGTTTCTTCAGCTCGACCGAGGCCTCGGCCTTGAGTTGCGCCATCGTGCACGATTTCGGGGGCTTATCGGGCCGCCAGCGAACGAATCCGACGCCGTGTCGGAATCGATCGTTCTCCAGCCGGTCGAAGGCCACCTCGCAGACCAGTTCGGGACGCACCGGTTCCCAGGCCAGGTCGCGATCCTGCGACCAGCGGCTGGGGCCGCCGGGGGCGCGGCCGCCCTCGAAACTGGTGCCGCCCCGTAAGGGCTCGAGCAGGCCGACCAGTTCGCGGCGCTGGGAATCGTCGAAACCCGACGTGTGACCGATGTACTCGAGCGTCTTGCCCCGATAGACGCCGAGCAGGAGCGAGCCCACCCGTTTGCCGTCATTGCCCCAGCGGAAGCCGCCGACGACGCAATCGGCGGTTCGCTGTTCCTTCACCTTGATCATGGCGCGCTCGCCGGGATGATAAATACTGTCCACCCGTTTGGCGACGATGCCGTCGAGCCCGGTCCCTCGATACTCCTTGAGCCAGTTCAGCGCGACCTCACGGTCACGCGTCACGGGGCTGAGATAGACCGACTCGGGCTTGGGACCGAGCAGCTTTTCCAGGCGCGGGCGGCGCTCCCTCAGCGGAACCTCGAGCAGGCTCTGGTCGCCGTCCGCCAGCAGGTCGAAGGCAATGTAGGTGGCGGGCTGCTCTTTGGCCAGCATGTTGACCCGCGAGGCCGCCGGATGGATTCGCAGCGTCATGGCATCGAAGTCGGTCCCGAACCCGGTGAAGATCACGATCTCGCCGTCGAGGACGGCGCGTTTGGGCTTGATCTGCTGAATCGCCGGCACCAGCTCGGGGAAGTAGCGAGTCAGTGGTTTCTGGTTTCGGCTATGGATGACGATCTCATCGCCGTCTTTGAATGCGACGGCGCGGAAGCCATCCCACTTCGGCTCGTACTGCCAGGCGTCGCCCCGGGGCAACTCAGACTGGACCTTGGCCTCCATCGGACTGAACGGGGGCAGGACTCCTAATTGCACGACTCATATACTAAATTCGTGCCCAGCCCCGAGCCTGTCGTGCATCTCCGCGATACTTTCGGCCGGGTCGCGGATGACCTGCGGATCTCGGTGACCGACCGATGCAATTTCCGGTGCGTCTATTGCATGCCGGCCGCCGGCCTGCCCTGGCTGGCGCGCGACGACGTGTTGACCTTCGAAGAGATCGTTCGTGTGACCCGAATCCTGGTTGATCAGTGCGGCGTCCGCACCATCCGGCTCACCGGGGGCGAGCCGCTCGTTCGTAAGGGAATCGAAGATCTCACCGCAATGATTGCCGGGATCGACGGCGAACTGGACATCGCGATGACCACCAACGGGATCCTGCTGGAAGAGAAGGCGGTGGCCCTTCGTGACGCCGGGCTGAAGCGCCTCAACGTCAGCCTCGACACCCTGCACTCGGACCGCTTCAAGGACCTGGCCCGGCGCGACGCGCTCGATCGAGTGCTGCGAGGCCTTGCCGCCGCGCGCACCGCCGGGTTCAACCCGATCAAGCTGAACATGGTCGTGATGCGCGGACGCAACGACGACGAGATCCTGGATTTTGCGCGGCTAGCGCGGCGCGAAAGCTATGAGGTCCGCTTCATCGAGTTCATGCCGCTCGACGCCGACGGCATCTGGTCGATGGACAGCGTGGTAGCAAGCCGCGAGATCATCGAGGCGATCGACCGCGAGTTCGCCCTGCAGCCCGTCAAGGATCAGCGCCCCGCACCCGCCACGCGATTCCGGTTTCGGGACGGTGCTCCGGGCGGGATTGGCGTCATCCCCTCGGTCAGCGATGCCTTCTGCAAGGTGTGCAATCGCATTCGCCTGACGGCCGACGGCCATTTGCGGACCTGCTTGTTCTCGATCCAGGAGCACGACGTCAAGGCGCTGCTGCGGGGTGGTGCGTCGGACGTGGAGATCCGTGACTTCGTGGCCGCTGCCGTCTGGCAGAAGGAAGAAGGGCACAAGATCGGCCAGGCCGACTTCGTCCGCCCCGGCAAGACAATGAGCCAGATCGGCGGCTAAAGACCCCACCCTGCCCTCCCCCGCGAGCGGGAGAGAGAAAATTTTTGCGGAATCGTCTGCGCTCACCGGTTCGACCCGGGCTACACTGGCGCCAAGCTGACGAGCGCCGAGGTCTTTGCACTGTTCCGTCGCAGCACTTCCGACATTCGCTGGTTGGACTCGGCTGATTCCCAGGAGTACCTCGCCCTCGTGGCCTATCTCGTCGCGCGCCAACCGCCCCGGGGTCAGGCCGCGGCGTAACTGCGGCCGGAGGGTCGCGGGAGCGCTCCTAGAATTGACCTGTGCGCGTGGCGATCGGCAGCGACGAGAAGACCCGGGTCACTGAGGTCGTCACCGAGTACCTGCAGAACAAGGGTATCGAGGTTGAGCCGCACGGCCCGCTGACCGGCGAGCCGATGGACTGGGCGGATGTGGCCCGAGCTGTCGGGGAGCGGGTCGCGTCGGGCGCAGCCGACCAGGGGGTCCTCTTCTGCTGGACCGGAACCGGCACGTCCATCGCAGCGAACAAAGTGCCGGGTATCCGGGCTGCGCTCTGCCACGACGCCGAAACCGCGCGCGGCGCCCGCAAGTGGAACGACGCCAACATCCTGGTCATGAGCCTCCGCTCGACGCCGGAGGCGGTGGCGCGCGAGATCTGCGACGCCTGGCTCGAGGGCAAGCCCGACCCGGCGGAGTTGCCGGTGATCGATAAAGTCAGGTCGATGGATCAAGGAGGCCATGGTGGCAGCGCCGAGTCTGGCTGACAACAAATGCGTTCCCTGCCGCGGCGGGACGCCACCGCTGACCCACGAGCAGATCGCGCCGCTGCTCGCGCAACTCGGCGGCTGGCAGGTCGAAAACGATACGAAGCTGAGCAAGTCGTTCAAGGTGAAGGATTGGGTGGCGGCCGTCGATTTCGTCAACCGGATCTCGCCGGTGGCCGAGGCCGAGGGTCATCATCCGGACCTCTACGTCCGATGGGGTGAGGTGCGGGTCTACCTCTGGACGCACAAAATCAACGGCCTCACCGAGAGCGACTTCTACATGGCAGCGAAGATCGACCGCGTCGCGGCATGATCACCCTCATCCACGGCGGCGAGAGTTATCTGGTCGACCGGGCGACCCGTGACCTGCTGCAACCCTTACGCACCGGCCTCACGCTGGAGTTCAACTACGAAGATTTGCAGGCGGAGAGTCTGAGCGCCGACGCCTTCGCGGAAAAGGCCGGCACCCTGCCCTTCATCGATGCCCTTCGGGTGCTGGTGCTGCGGGATTGGGGGCTGCTGGCCGGCAAACGCGATAAGGGCGGCGGAGCCGAGCGCGCCGCGGCCTATATGGCGGGCATTCCAGACACGACGCAGCTGGTGCTCGTCATCCACGCCCTCGTTGCGCCCGGCAACGCGATCTACAAAACCGTGATGGCGATGGAGCGCGACAAGCGCGCTCAGGTCCAGCGCTACGAGCCGCCCCGCCGGTCCGATCGCGCCGGCTGGGTGCGCAAGCTGGCCGAGGAACGGGGGCTGACGATCACGCCGACCGCGGTGCGGCTCCTGCTCGAACGCGCCGACCCTGACCTGCGACTGCTGGACCAGGAAATCGTCAAGCTTGCCCTCTATTCGCTGCCGTCGACGCGCATCGACGAAGAGGCTGTGCGCGCACTGGTGAGCGACACCCGCGAAGAAGAGATCTTCGCCCTGACCGATGCGCTGGGAAGCCCCCGCCCGGGCGAAGTGGCTGGCGTGCTGCAATCACTCCTCGATGCCGGGCGTGAACCCACCTGGCTGCTCTACACGCTGGTCAGCCACTGGCGCCGCCTCCTGCAGGCGCGCGCCATTCGGGACCGTGGTGGTACCGTGGCCGACCTGCAGGCCAGACTCTCGGAGCATCCGTTTGTCCTGGAGAAAGCGTTTCGGCAGGCCGCTGACTACAGCGCTGCCGAGCTGGACCGCGGCTTCCACCAGCTGCTCAAGCTCGAGGAGCAGATCAAGTTGGGTGAGCTCGATGCCCGGCTTGCGGTTGAGGGATTCATCCTCGAGCAGGTCCTGGGCGCCGCTCGCTAGGTCTCAGTTGCGTCGCCGCAGGACCAGGCCCGCGCCTGCGGCGGCGACCCCGCCCAGCAGGACGATCGCCAGCCAGGGCACGCTCGCGGGACTGACGGGCCTCCCCGTTTGGGCCAGGACCCGTGCGGTTGGCGTCGGGCTGACGGCCGCCGCCGCCTTCGTGTTGTGAATCGTCGTCACGGCGACACCCTCACCCACCGCCATCGTGATGGTTGTGTCGGCCCCGGCGGCCGCTCCAGCCGGCCGGGTGGTTTCGTGGAGCGTGATGGTCGAACCGACCGGCAGTTTCGGCAGCGTCTCGCTATCGCCGTTGCAGGCCAGTGTCAGCTCGAGGCCTTCCGGCAAGCTGACCGTCGTGCTGAAGTCCCCCGCGTTCACATGGATGGTCGCGGTGAAAACGGCGTCGCCGGTGACGCCCGCATCGCAGGTCTTCTTGACTTCACCGCCGACCTGCGTGGCTTCGATGAACGATCCGCTAATACGGGATGTATTCGGACTGGGGCACGGGGTCGTGGGCTGGATGATGAAGCTTCCGTGGCCCTCAGCAACACCCTGGAGCGTCAAGGCCCAGATTTCAACGGCGGCGGTGGTCGTTGTCGAAACATCGGTCACCGTCCACTGGTCTGTAAATGTCCCGTTCGCGTTGGTCAAGCCCGTGCCGTTCTTCGTCCCGTCATTCACGGTGCTGCCTTCAATCGTCACCTCGATGTGGATCAGCGCATTAGCGGCTGAGTTCACCGTGATCGTCTGGGTGTCGTCCGGGTTGGCGCACGCCAGCTCGATGGTTGCCGTGAACGGCGAGGTGGCAAACGCCGGTGTTGCCCCCAGCCCGACGAGCAGTCCCGCCGCCCCGCCGGCGGCCAAAAGTCGCTTGAGTAGCGTCATTCCCCTTCCTCCTCTACGGTCGCGCTTGAGCGCCCCGACACTGTCTCACGCGACAGCGCTATTTGTAAAGGGGTCTGGACAGACCGTGCGCCAGTTGACCTAGGAGCGGGTCTTTCCGGTCTTCGCCGGCTTTGGGGGGGCCGGAGTCGCTTTGCTTTTGGCGGGGGCCTTCTGCGGCGTCTCCGCCACAGGCGCCAGCTTGGCGAGCGCACTCATCAGGCGCGCTTTGCGACGCGACGCATTATTCGCGTGGAGGACACCCTTTTCGGCTGCCTTGTCGAGCGCACTGATCGCACGGCGCACCTCCTCGCTTGTCAGGCTGGCCGCGTCGGGCAGTGCCGGACGCCGGGCACGCGAAACCAGCGTCTTGACGGCCGAGCGGGTGGAGCGATTCCGATCGCGCTTCCGCAGTGAGGCGCGCACGCGCTTTTTTGCTGATTGGGTATTCGCCATGCGAGCGGTGATTATATCGGAGGCCCCCACCCCGACCCTCCCCCACAAGGGGGGAGGGAGAAAGACTGCCCTTACCTTCCCCCAGAAGGGGAGGGAAATGTTCGGCACTGGAGGGAGATAATGGCAGCCGATGTCAAGCGAGCGGCGGCGCATCGCGTCTGCCGCGACGCTCATCCTGGTCGCCTACGGACTGAGTCGCGTCCTGGGCGCGGTCCGCGAGCTCGTCATCGCCAACACGTTTGGTACCGGCCACAACCTCGATGACTATCGGGTGGCGTTCGGCGTCCCCGACCTGCTGTTCAATCTGTTGCTCGCGGGCGCCATCAGCTCCGCCTTCATCCCGGTGCTGTCGGAGTATCTGGCCAAGAACGAGCCGGAGCGAGCCCGGCAGATCGCCGGCCGGGTGCTCAATGCCTCTTTCCTGATCCTGACGGTCGGGGCGGCAGTGCTGTTTGTCGTGGCGCCCTGGTACGTGTCGCTGATCGCGTTTGGTTATAGCCCCAAAGACCATGAGCTGATCGTGTCGCTCACCCGGATCCTGCTGCTGCAACCGATTTTCCTCGGCGCCGGCGGGATGGTGATCGGAATTCTCACCGCATACCAGCGCTTCTTCGCCCAGGCGCTGGCCCCACTTTTCTACAACGGCGCCATCATCGTGGCGGCTGCCCTGTTCGCGCCACGTTATGGAGTGACGGCGCTGGCCGTCGGGGTGGTGGTTGGCGCGATCCTCCATGTCGGCATCCAGCTGCCGTCGCTCTGGCGGACCGGTTGGCGTCCGGCGCCCGCGCTGGGGCTGGACGATCCAGGGGTCCGCAAAGTCGGACGCCTGATGTTCCCGATCGCGCTGGGGCTGGCGGCGGCCCAGGTCAACGTCTTCGTCGACACGATTCTGGGTACCTCGCTCCCACATGGCCGAGTCGCAGCACTGCGCTACGCGGACACCATCGCGCAATTACCGCTGGGAACCTTCTCGCAAGCGCTGGCTTTCGTCCTTTTTCCCTTCCTGGCGCGCGACGCGGCGGTCGGGGCCATCGACTCCATCCGGCATCGCACCGCGCTGGCGCTGCGGCTCAATATTTTTGTTCTCGTTCCCGCGTCCGTCGGCATCGCGATCCTTGGCGTGCCGATCACCGCCGCGCTCTTCGAGCGGGGCCAGTTCGGGCAAGACTCAGTCAGGCAGACCGCCTACGCCCTGACCTTCTTCAGCCTGGGGCTGGCGGGGCAGGCCGCGACCGCCTTGCTGGTCCGGGTGTTCTATGCGCTGCAGGACGTCATCACACCGCTTCGTATCTCGCTGCTGGTGATCGCCGTCAACCTGGGAACCAACGTCATTTTGGTGCAGCTGCTGGCCCAGGGCGGATTGGCGCTCGGCACCTCCATCGCCGCGACCCTCA
>VBEE01000071.1 GCA_005881715.1 Chloroflexota bacterium
CTGCGAGCTCGCCTCTCGCGAGGTGTTGAGGCGAGTGCTCGTCGCCCTGGCCGACCTGGGTTACGAGGCGCTGGCCGCGCTGGAGTACGAGGTGCGACTCTTTGATTCCGAAGCGAATCCACTGTCGAGCGGGCTCAGCTACAGCTTCTCGGAGCTTGGGCGTTTCGAGGCCTTTGTGGCCGCGCTCGTCCCGGCGCTTGATGCTCTCGGTATCGAGCTCTCCGCCGTGCACACCGAAGCCGCACCCGGGCTGCTCGAGCTGAACCTGGCGGCTCGCCCGGGACTGCGGGCGGCCGATGACGCGACGCTGCTGAAAATGGCGGTCAAAGACCTTGCGTTGTCGATGGGCCTGCGCGCCAGCTTCCTCGCGAAGACGGCGGCTGGCGAAGAGGGCTCGAGCGGGCACATCCACCTTTCGTGCTGGAGCGATGGTCGGAACGCGTTTCGGGCAACAACGACGTCCCAATCGCTGCCGCCGGTGTTGCTGTCCGCGATCGCCGGGGTGCTCGACCACCTGCCGGCGGCCTCGCTGCTGCTCAATCCCACCATCAATTCCTACAAACGGCTGGTCCCAGGGTGGTTTGCTCCCGTCAATGTCAGCTGGGGCGTCGAGAATCGCTCGGCCGCGGTTCGAGCGATCGTTCATCCGAAGCACCCGGAGCTCTGCCGGTTGGAGTGCCGCCGGCCCGGCGCCGACGCCAACCCCTACCTGGCGCTGGCGGCCGTCGTGGCGTCGGCCGCGGATGGCATCCGACGTGAGGCCAGCCCGCCGCCGCCCGTTGAGGGCGACGCCTATACCCAGACGGGACTGCCCGAGCTGCCGGGGTCGCTTGATAGCGCGCTGCGTGCCTTCGAGGCCGACGACGTGCTGCGCCGGGCGCTCGACGAGCGCTTCAGCGACTACTTTGCGACCTCGCGGAGATGGGAGATCAAGGCCTGGCAGGCGACGGTCAGCGAGTGGGAGCGCGAGCGGTACATGAGGACCGTCTAGTAGTCGTGCAGGCTACACGCGAGTCGCCACGAGCTTCCCGTCAGCTACGCTTCTTGTGATGGCACGGCAAGCTGCGGTCGAGGCGCCGCCGGTCAACCTGTACGAGTCCAGTGATCAGCTCACCGTCGCCATTCCGATCCCCGGTGCCCACCACGACACCGTCAGCGTCGGCCTCGAAGGCCAGCGACTGACAGTCGACGCCGAGGCCCGCTACCCGCAGGAACAGCAGCACTACGTCCAGCATGAGTGGACCGTCGGGACGTCGCATCGGGTGATCGACCTGCCCAAAGCCGTTCGGGCCAGTGGCGCGAAGGCGATGCTGACGCATGGGATCCTGACGATTTCCCTGCCGATCGGCCGGGAGGAGCCCGCAGCACGGATTCGCATCCCGGTCACCGAGCCGCCGGTCCACCAGGGCCAGCCGCACTAACGGCGCGCGCCGGGTGGGCGCGGTGGAGGGTCATCGAGCTCCTCCATCCGATCCCGTCGGTCCTCACCACCCTGGCGGCAGTCGGGTTCGCTCTCGTCTTCGGTCTACCGATCGACGACTGGCGGATCTGGTGGATCGCCGCCATCATGCTGCTCGTCCAGTTCTCCATCAGCGCCCTCAATGAATGGGCCGATCAGGATCTCGATGCACGAGGTGGCCGCCCGCGGCCCATCCCCCTTGGCCTGCTCTCATCGCGGACGGCGGTCGTCGTCGCCGTGCTGGGGGCCGCCGCGGCCGTGGCGCTCAGCCTGTTGTCGGGCTTCGGGCTGCTGGCTTTTGTTCTGGTCCTCCTCGGCATCGCCTGCGGATGGGCCTACGACCTGAAGCTCAAGCGGACGCCGTTGAGCTTTCTCCCCTTCGCCGTCGCGTTTCCGTTGGTGCCGATGTGGGTGGCGATGATCGCCGGGCGCCCACTCGACGCGCTCGGCCCCGTGTTGGTCGGCGGCATTCCGCTGTCGGTATCGATTCACCTCGCCGATGCCATTCCGGATCGCGCTCCCGATCGGGCAGCCGGGGTGAACACGCTGGCGGTCACCCTCGGTCGACCGGGGGCCGAGATCGCCGCCGTCGGTCTGCTCCTCATCGGCACGCTGGTCTCGATCGGTGTGCTCAGTCGCCAGGTCAGCGGTCTCAGCTTCGCCCTGTCGATCGTAGCCGTGGCCGGCGGGTATCTCCTGCTCGCGCTTGGCACGCGGGCGGCACCGCCGCACCTCGTCAAGTGGATCTTGATCGGCATCGCGCTCCTCGCCGCACTGCCGCTGGTGGTATCGATTCGTGGCGGGTAGCGGACCGCCTATCGACGAAACCGCGGTTGGCCAGCGCTACGCCGACTGGTTCAGCCGCGGCTTGCGCGGGATCGGCATGCGCTACGTCTTTTCCAGGCGCGGGTTGTGGGTCATCAACACGCCGTATCGACGGATTCTCGCGGCCGCGCACATCGGCCCGCAGGACCACGTCCTCGACCTCGGATGCGGCATCGGCAACATCCTGATCGCGCTCGCGGAGCGGATCGCCTTCGCTCGACCGCCGATTGGCGTCGATGTGTCGCCGGCCTTGATCGACATCGGCCGAGGTGAAATCCGCAAGGCGGGGCTGGATCAAAAGATCGAGCTGCGGGCTGCGCCGGCGACCCGCCTGCCGTTCGACGACGCGAGCTTCGATGTCGTGCTGACCTCACACGTCATCAAGCACCTCGACGACGAGGCGCTCGCGGCGTGCTTCCACGAAGTCGCGCGGCTCCTGGGCCCTGGCGGGCGATTCCTGATGTGGGAGTTCAAGAAGAGCCCGCTGTCCGCGCCCCTCTTCATCAGCGCCAGGGCGACCGGTCTTCCGCCGCCCTTCACCCTGCGCAGCGAGCCGACGCTGCGATCGGCGTTGACGCAGGCGGGCTTTGCGCGCGTCAATCGCGTGCCGACGGGATGGTTCATCGCGCCACCGGTGCCGCGCATTGCGCTGCTGGCGACCCGCTGAGCGCCACCTAGTATTAAAGGGTGGCCCGAACGCTGACTGACACCATGCGTGCGATCGCGGTCACACCGGCAAAGGCCGGCAGCGCGCAACAGCTCGAGCTTCCCAAACCGCGCCTGGAGACCGGCATGGCGCTCATGCGGGTGCTCGAAGTTGGGATTGACGGCACCGACACCGAAATCAACAACGGCGAGTACGGCGAAGCGCCCCCCGGTTCGTACGTGCTCGTCATCGGCCACGAGGCGCTCAGCGTCATTGACGCGGTGGGGGAGGGGGTGCAGGGCTTCGCGCCCGGCGACCTCGTCGTGTCGACCGTTCGCCGCCCGGACACCTGCCCAAATTGCCAGGCCGGCGAGAGCGATATGTGCCTCTTCGGCAAATACACCGAGCGCGGCATCAAGGGGCGCGCATGGCTACATGAGCGACTACTACAGCGAGAAGCCTGAGTTCATGGTCAAGATCCCCACCGCCCTGAGGAAGTTCGCCGTCCTCCTCGAGCCGCTCCGCATCGTGGAGAAGGCCATCGGTCAGGCCTGGAAGATTCAGCAGCGGCTGCTCTGGCAGCCGACACGCGCCGTCGTGCTGGGCGCCGGGCCGATCGGGATTCTCTGCGCCATCCTGCTGCGACTCCGCGGCCTCGAGGTGCATGTCTACGCCAAGTCCGCGCCCGACAGCCTGCAGGGCCGCATCCTCAATGAGCTGGGCGCCAGCTACCGGAGCGTAGATGACCACCCGGTGATGGGGATCAAGGACGAGCTCGGTCAGATCGACTTCATCCTCGAAGGCACGGGCAACAGCACGGTCGCCTTTCAGGCGATCGCGCAGGTCGGAACGAATGGCGTCATCTGCCTGACCGGCGTGTCGGCGGGGAATCGCAATGTGGAGATCCCTGCCGACGTCATCAATTTGCAGATGGTCCTTGGTAACCGGGTGGCGTTTGGGTCGGTCAACGCCAATCGCCGGTACTTCGAGGCGGGTGTCGAGCACTTCCAGCAGGCGGAGCAGCGATGGCCGGGCATCTTCGACCGGCTCCTCACGCGTCGCGTGCCATTCGCCGATTTCAAGTCGGCGCTGGACCGCCGGCCCGAAGACATCAAGACCCTTCTCACCGTCGCGGCCGGGTAGAAGAATCGTGGCGCTGCGCATCGGTCGCGAAACCTGTCGCAATCTGGAGTCCGCGCTTACCCGCGAGTGGCTCGTGACCAACGGCCTCGGCGGGTACGCGTCGGGCACCATTTCGGGCTCGTTGACGCGGCGCTATCACGCGTTGCTCGTTGCGGCGCTGCCGACGCCGTTCGGCAGGACGGTGATGTTCAACTACATCTGGGAACAGCTCCGCTGGCCCGACGGTCGTGTGGTCCCGCTCGCGACCCTCAACCACACCGGCGAGGGAAGCGAGTTCGACTGCTCGCAGTACCTCACGGGTTTCTGGCTCGACGAAGGATTGCCGGTCTTCCGTTGGACGGCCGCGGGCCGCACCATCGAGAAACGCATCTGGATGGAGCACGAGACCAACCGCTCGGTGATCAGCTACCGGCTGGTCACCGGCCCTGCCGCGACCCTGCAACTGCGGCCCCTCTTCGCGCATCGTGATTACCACCAGCAGCGACACGGTCAGGGTGGGTTCGACATGGCCGAAACCAGCGACGGATGGATCATTGACGCGGAACGCGTCCGCAGCTATCTCGAGGTCCATCGGGTGCCGGTGATCCGCAGCCAGCCCGATTGGTACTGGCGCGTTCTGCACCGCGCGGAGCGGGCGCGGGGGCTCGACGATGAGGAGGATCTGTTCACGCCGGGGGTGATCGAGGTTTCACTGAGCCCACGTGCCGAGGTCATCCTCGTCACCGGCACCGAACCGGTCCCGCCCGGCTGGGACGCGGCCGGGTCGTTGCAAGCGGCCCTGGAGCAGCAGGTCGTGTTGGAGGATCCCGGGGCGGACAACCCCCTCGCGTGCCAGTTGGTCCGGGCGGCGGAACACTTTCGGGTCGCGCGCCGGACGCCGGGTGCGCCACCCCGCACTCCGGATCGCACCGTGATCGCCGGATATCACTGGTTCACGGACTGGGGACGCGATACCATGATCAGCTTGCCCGGGCTGGCCATCAGGCCCGGCATGCTCTGGGAGGCGCGTGCCGTCCTCGACACCAACATCCGTTACCTGGACCAGGGCTTGATTCCGAATCGCTTTCCCGACAGCGGCCACCCACCGGAGTACGACACGATGGACGCGACCCTCTGGATGTTTCACGCGCTCTCGGCTTACCTGGGGGTCAGCGGTGACTGGCGATTTATCGCGGACCGGCTGGACGCGTTGCAGGGCATCATCGACTGGCACGTTCGCGGGACCCGACACAACATCCGGATGGATCCGCAAGACGGCTTGCTGGCGGGCGGCGAGGACGGTTACGCGCTCACCTGGATGGATGCCCGCGTCCAGGACTGGGTCGTGACCCCGCGACGCGGCAAGCCGATCGAGATCAACGCGCTGTGGTACAACGCGCTGCGGTTGATCGCTGACTGGTCCGAGCGCGCTGCGCGCTCCGGCCAACATTTCTCACAGATGGCGACGCAGGCGCGCGAGTCGGCGCGGGCGCGGTTCTGGTACGCGCAGGGCGGTTACTGCTACGACGTGGTGGACGGGCCCGTCGGGGATGACCCGAGTCTCCGGCCTACCCCCTGATCGAAGGCGAGCAAGCCCGTTCGGCTCTCGATGCCGTCAGCGCCACGCTGCTTACCCCCTATGGGCTTCGCACCCTGAGCCCTAAGGACGAGCGCTATCAGCCGGCCTATCGTGGCGATCAGCGCGCCCGCGATGCCGCCTATCACCAGGGGCTGGTCTGGCCGTGGCTCCTCGGACCCTACCTCGATGCCCACCTCCGCATCCATGGCGATCGCGCGGCGGCTGGGCGTGTGCTCGAACCCTTTACGGCTCACCTGGCCGAGGCCGGGCTCGGCACGATCAGCGAGATCTTCGAGCCCGAGCCGCCCTTTCGCCCGGTGGGCTGCATCGCCCAGGCCTGGAGTGTCGCCGAGATCCTGCGCCACGCGCTGGCCCCGAAGTGAAGATCGTCGACGTCAGCGTTCCGCTCGCCGACGCGATGACCGTCTATCGCGGAAATCCGCCGGTTCGGATCCGACCAGCCATGACGCTGGGCACGGACGGCGTCAACCTCAGCGAGCTCTGCCTTGGATCGCACACCGGAACG
>VBEE01000042.1:0-16540 GCA_005881715.1 Chloroflexota bacterium
AGGCAGGCCTGTCCGGCATTGAAGAAACGACCGATGGCGATCGCCTTGCTGGCCTGTTCCAGGTCCGCGTCATCACAAACGATGGCCGGATCGCTGCCACCCAGCTCGAGCGTGACATGTTTCAGGTCCGATGCTGCCTCGGCCATCACCTGCTTACCAGTCTGGGTTTCGCCCGTGAAGCCGATCTTGCGCACCTTTGGATTCTTGATCAGTTCCTGGCCTACCACGGCGCCGGGGCCGACCACAACATTGAGCACGCCGGGTGGAAGACCGCCCTCGTTCATCAGCTCGACCAGGCGGATGGTGGACAGGGGGGTGGTGCTGGCGGGCTTGGCGACCACGGTGTTCCCGACCGCCAGGGCCGGCGCGATCTTATTCGCGAGCAGAGTCAGCGGAAAATTCCACGGGATGATGGCGCCCACTACTCCCAGCGGGCGGCGGACGACCAGTCCGAAGGCGCCCGGAACCGAGAGCTGGACATGCTTGCCGCGGATGGCGCCCGAGGCGGAGAGCGAGGCGTAGAACTCGATGTTTTCGACGAATCGCTCGGCCTCGATCTTCGAGTCGCGCAGCGGCTTTCCCTGTTCGCGCGTCAATAGCGACGCGACCTCCTCGAGGTGCTGGCGCGCCAACGCCGCCCCCTTCATCAAGATCTGCGCGCGCTTTGCCGGCGGCATGTCCGCCCACGCGCGGAAAGCGGTGTGCGCGGCATCGATCGCCTGCCGGGTTTCGTCGACGCCGGCTTGGGGGACGTTATCGACCAGTTCTCCCGTCGCCGGATTACGGATTTCCACGGTTTTTCCAGACCGTGCCGTTGCCGGCTTGCCGTCAATCACCATCGTGCTCATTTCGTTGCCATGCCTCCAGCTATGCGAGCGAGCGAACTAGACTTCAGGGTACACAAAGGAGGCATCGATGGAGCAAGCGACCACCTCGACAAGGGCTGTGTCGGTGAGCAGGGAACACGACGGCGTCGCCCTCATTCATCTCAATCGTCCACCCGCGAATTCCTACGACCGCGGATTCATCGATGATCTGAACGCGACCATCGACGAGGTCCGCTTCGACGAGTCGATCGGTGCTGCGGTCCTGACCTCAGACCTTCCCAAGTTCTTCAGCGCCGGCGCGGACATCGGCATGTTTCGCACCGTAACCGCCAAGGCGCGGGCCATGACCATCCTGCATATGCACGAGGTGTTGCTCAAGATGGAGCACACTCCCAAGCTGTTCATCGCCGCCATCGGCGGGCACTGCCTGGGTGGCGGTCTGGAGATCGCTCTCGCCACCGACTTCCGGTTCGCCGCCGAAGGCGAGTACCGGCTCGGCGTCCCTGAGGTGACGCTCGGCCTGCTTCCCGGCAACGGTGGCACCCAGCGCTTGCCGCGGCTGATCGGCCGGCAGAAGGCGATGGAGTTGCTGCTGACCGGCAAACCACTCGACCCGAAGGCGGCCGCCGGCCTGGGGATCGTCGATCGGCTTCTTCCAGCGGACCGGCTGCTGCCCGAGGCGGTCGCGTTTGCCGCGACGATGGCCGGAGGTCCCACGGTGGCGATCGGCGAGATCAAGCTGGCGGCGAAGCAGGGGCTGGAGATGCCGCTCGAGAGTGCCCTGGCATTGGAACGCGGCGGCATCTTCCGCCTGTTCCAAACGGCGGACGCGAATGAGGGGCTCAGCGCCTTCGCCGAGAAGCGCAAGCCGACCTGGAAGGGCGAGTAGCCAGCGACCTCTGTGGCGTCGTCGACTGCCTGATCTCACGCTCTTGACGTAGATCGGGCGGTCTGACGACACTGAAGCCGAAGCCGCTGTCTGTCACACGCACGGAGGGAGAGCCATGCGCTGGCGCGCCATTGTGCCAGCTACGCTGCTGGTATTCGGCGCAACGGCGCCGTCGCTTCCCGCGTCCGCGGAACCCCCGGTTCCCGGCCTGGGTGACTGTCCCCTGTACGGGGATGTCCACATCTGCTCCGCCGAGATCCCCAGTTGGGATGGTTCCCCCCTCGACGTCGACCTGACCCTGCCGCAGCAGGCAGGCGGCAGTCGCCATCCGCTGATGGTCATGCTGCACGGCTTTGCCAACAACAAACACGAGTGGGAATCGCTGACCGACGAAGGAGACCACGCGGACAAGTGGCATTGGAACAACCACTGGTTTGCTCGACACGGTTTCTACGTGCTGACGTACACGGCGCGCGGGTTTCTTGACCAGGGGAAAACTCGCGAGGATGAGCCGAATACGCCGCCGGGAGCGCCCTTCGGCTCGTACACCGGGCCGGGGACGCCTGGCACCGTCCATCTGAAGAGCCGGGACTACGAGATCAAGGACACCCAGTGGCTGGCGGCCATGGTTGCTGCGGCCTATTCCGACCTGGATCCGAATTCGGTTGCGGTCAGTGGAGGGTCATACGGTGGGGGCGAATCGTGGACACTGGCCAGCCAGGCCAGCTGGCGCTCGGCTCATGATCAGAATCCGGCGCTCCCCGTGCTCCAGCTCCAGGTGGCGATCCCAAAATATCCGTGGACCGACCTGGCGCCTGGCGCCCAATGGCCATAAGGGTCCATTCGATGGGACCATCTACTCGTCCTCGCAGGGAAGTCCGACCACCGATTCCGGCCAGGAGAATCCGGTCGGCGTCGTCAAGTACAGCTACGCCACCGGCTTCTTTGGTGAGGGCATCGCCGACGGGTTCTTCGAGACAACCCCGGAGCCCATCCCGGCCTGGTATGCGGACGCCGTGGTCGCCGGCGATCCGTACGATGGCGGCTCGCCGAACAGCGACCGCGACGATTTCATCAGGGACCTGCGCCATGGCCTGACCGAGCTGCGCGGCGCCTTCTACCAGGATGAGAGCTGGGCGGAGCAGGCCGGCAACCGGGAGGTAGCGATCTTCTCGATTTCCGGCTGGACCGATGAGCTCTTTCCGCCGGTCGAAGCGTTTCGACAGTTCTCGTACTTAAAGGCGCTGGACCGGGTGTGGCCGGTGGAGCTGGCAGTCGGCGACGTGGGCCATCCGCTGGCGCAGAACCCTCCCTCGCAGTGGCATCACCTCAACGATCGCGCCTGGGGCTTTCTCAAGGAACAGATCAACGGCAGTCACCCCAAGGCGACGACGGTCTTCAGCATGCCAACGATCTGCGGGCCAACCGCCGCCGACGACTCGATCCAGGCGCTTACCGGCCGCACGCCCCAGACCCTGTCGAACGGCACGCTGACCGTGAACTATTCCACGGCGGGAACCCTGGTGAACCGCATGCCACCCTCATTCCCAGTGGTCGACCCGCGTGACCCCGACAACCTGGGGACCGACCCGGCATTCGGCTACGCCCTGCTCCACCTCCCGAATTGCCGGACCTCGGTCGCGCCGGCGGTGAGCCCCACTGATCGCTATACGGCTTACTCGGCGCCGCTGCCCGTCCCCAGGATCTACGTGGGGCTGGGCTTCGCCCGCATCAGCTACACGCTGACCGGCGCGAGCACCGCCACGCTCAACGCCCGGGTCTGGGACGTCGCTCCGGATGGGACCGCGCTGCTGATGACGCGGGGGGCGTATCGGATCGACGGCAACGCGACCCCGGCCGCGTACGATCCACTGCCCTCCGGCACCGTCGACGTGTCACTGTTCGGCAATCAGTGGACGCTCGCAGCCGGCCATCGTATCCGCCTCGACCTCACCCAGGTTGATTACCCGACGTTCCTTGCCAGCAATTCCCTGGGCGCCCTGCTCACGTTTCCCAACGCGCAGCTGGTGCTCCCGACGCGCGAGGCAACCGAGATGGCGCTCGCCGGCGCATAGGAGTCAGCGCAGCCAGGCGCGCGACAGCGGCGGAAGCAGCGTCAGCACGGCAGCGGTTGCCAGCAGCAGGTCGAAGGCGCTCCAGATGCCGAAGTCGCGCACCGTCGGGACCGGGCTAAGCGCGAGGACGGCAAACCCGGCGGCCAGCGCGAGCGCCGAGGCGGCGATGGCAGGCCCGACCCTCGACGAGGCGATCCGCGCGGCCTCTGCGGAATCGATGCCGCCGGTGCGCTCGCCCCGGTACCGGGCGAGCCACAGGACCCCGAACTCGGTGGCAAAGGCGACGACCACGCCGCCCAGCAGGATGGTGATCGGGCTCGACCGCTGGTTCAGCACGGCACCGACCAGGAAGAGAAGACCGGTGGCGGCGCCGGCGGCCACCACTGTGGGCAGCACGGCCAGGATGGCCGGCTTGACCCGGCGGTAGCCGATCAAGAGCACCACCAGAATGAGGGCGATCGCGAGCAGGGTGAGCTTGAGCTGGTCACCCTGCAGCTCGCTCAGCGCCGCGTCGGCCACCACCGCGAGGCCGGCGGGGAAGGCCCGAAGGCCGGAGGGCGGATCACCAACCGCACGCAGGCTCGACACCAGGGTTCGATCTCGCTCCACCGAGGTCACGTGGGTCAACCCGAAGATGGAAAGCGCGAGACCTCGCTGGCTGTCATACACCGCGCCGGTGAAGTAACTCGGGATCCGGTCGAAGATCAGCGCGGTTCGGCTGGCATCCGGCAGCGTCCCCTGGTTGAAGCCGGCCAGGAACTGGGGCAGGCTCTCCACCGCCTTGAGATCGCCCCCGGACTCGCCGGCGACCCGCCGGCTTGCCTGGTCGAGCCATTTCACCGCGTCGGTTGAGGTCGCGTCGCGACCCTGGACCACGAGGTCGATCTCCCCAGCAAGCCCGACCTCCTTGCGAACCTGCTCGGCCTGGGCCAGGGCGCTGTCCTGAGCCGGCACCAGCTGGGCCGGATCGGTTTCGATTTTGATCGCCGGCAGGGCTGCCCAACCGGCAAGGCCGACGATAACGACGGCAATGGCCGCGGCCGGCGCCAGCCTCGCGATAGCGGCAATACGCCGCCCGGCGGCCGCTCGGACGCTGGTGGCGTTCAAAACGGAAGGGACCGTGCGGCCCAGCAGCAGCAGCAGCGGCAGGCCCACCAGGTAGTTGGCCAGGTAGGCCATTGCCACGCCGAGCGCCATGAACAGCCCGAACTGCCGCACCAGGGGGATTCCTGAAACGGTGAAGGCGAGCATGCCCGCCGCCGTCGCCGCGGCGGCCAGCCCAGTTGACGGGAGGATGCCGCGGGCCGCCTGGGTCACCCGCTCCTGCGGGGTTCCCCGGGTTTCCATCACGCGGTTCACCGACTGGATGAAATAGTCGGTGGCCAGGCCGAGGACGACCGGCAGGACCACCAGGGTGGCGGGGGTGACCGGGAGCCCGAGGAACCCCGCGAGGCCGGCGGTCCACAGGGCACCCAGGGCCGCCACCGCGATCGTCAGCAGCGTGGACATCCCGAGCGCCAGCATGGCCACGATCAGCACGGCGACCAGCGCCAGCGGCACCAGGAGCTTCAAGGCATTGAAAACCGAATCCGCCACCGACAGGGTCAGCGCCGGTGAGCCGGAGGCCGTAAAGCGGAGGTCTTTGAGCTCCGGCAGGTCGCTGCTGCTCGATGCGTTCCGCACGATGTCGATCACGTGACGGACCTGCTGCAGCGACGCGTCACGGTTGAGCCGGACGGTGATGAGCGCATGCTGCGTATCCGGCAACGCCCATGTCCAGAACGGCCGGACTTTCTGGCCATCCGGCTCAAGGAGAACACCCTGGATAAAAGTCGGGTTGTTCACCGCCGGCACGCCGAGGGATGGAAACGCCTTCGCGTATCGCTGGGCGCAGGCGCTGACCGCCTGCTGGAACGCCTGCTGCGCGGCCTGGTCTTGCTGGGCCTGCGACTTTCCGGCGGCGACGGCCTGCTGGCGAGCTGACGTTTCCGCAGTTTTTCCCTCCTGGGCGCAGGCGTTGAGCAGAACGGTCGTGGTGCTGATGGCCAGGGTGTTGACCAGCGTGCCGGGCCCATACACCTTCTTGACGCCGGCTGCCTGATGCAACTTCCCCTCGAGATGGGACAGGCCGACGATGTGGTCGGGCGTGATCAGGTCCGCGCCCGGGCCCGGCCGCGCCATGACGACGACCGGATCCGCACCGAAGGCATCTGCGAACAACGCCTGGTCTTTGAACGCGCCGGCGTTCGGGTCGATCAGCAAGTCGACGCGAGCGTCCGGCTGCAAGCGCAACAGGCCGATGATGCTGCCCGCCGAAAGGGCAAGGGCCAGTAAGAGCAGGAGCCACGGCCACCGCGAGGGGGCAGCGAAGACCGACATGGGCGACGCCGACTCGCGCGGGGTCGGTGATGGCCGAGCGATCGTCTTAGTTGCCAAGGAAGAGCGCCACCAGCTCTTGATCTTGAACCTGGGGCACCTCCGAGGTCGTTGATCCGGTGCCGCATGGTGGCGAGGGCGCTTTGCCCATGCCGGTGGGCACGACCTGGACGCGCACGTAGTGGCCGTTGCCGTCCCGACCGCCAAAGGCGGACTTGGTCTCCAGCACCGCCTGCATCAGGCAGGGAAGCGCCGGATTGATGCCCACGATCACGGCGTCGAGCTCCGTGGCGACAACCCGCAGCTGCTCGACAGTGGCCGGACCCCGGGCGAGGATGTGGGCCAGGTTCGTCGCGTTTCCGCTCATCGCGGTATCCAGACCCTGGGTGACCGCCGCCGTGTGGTCGATGCCCGACCCGATCGCGTCCTCGACCTGGACCAGGCCGCTCAGCACCAGGTCGGTATCCCGAATCTGCCTGTCGATTGGGGCACGCTGCAGGTCTGCGTCGAGCCGCTCGCTGGCGGCGATCAGGCCGGCGAGGTCGTCAGCGCGATTGTGTAACACGGTGGTGGTGGTGGAGAGATCAGCCGAGGATTGACCGAGGGCCAGGAACGCCGCATTCATGCTCGCGCCACGCCCATCGGCGGCGCGTCCCAGCTCGATGAAAATCGTCTTGAGGTTCGCCCGGACATCCGGTTGCAGGGTATTCAGGACCTGGTCGAAGTCGGTGGAGACCGTGGTCCGCGACAGGGGGATCGATGCCCCATCGCGAAGGGTACCGATCCGGCCGCCGTCGAGGTAGACGTACTTGGGACCGAGCAGGCCGTGCGGTCTGATCGCGGCGGTGGTATCGGCATGGAGCTGGGGTGCGTAACGCGCGTCGATCGATACACGGATCAGGGAATAACCGTCCTTGAATTCGACGCCGTCCACCGCCCCGACCCGCGCCCCGCTCAGTTCGACCCAGGCGCCCGGGTTCAGCTCACCATAGGCGCCGGCCTGGAGCTGGAGGTGCAGCCGCTGATTCCACGGCAGCGAGAACGGGATGAAGACGAGGACCGCGAACGCGACGGCGGCGATCGCCACCAGCAAACCGACGAGTCGCGAACCGCGCAGCCGCCGGCGGGTCATTGGGACTCTCCGTAGAGCAGGAGCATGAGCCAGTCCGGCAGCGCGCCAAGGGGCAGCGACAAGCCGGGGAGTGACGGGCACAGGGACGGGGTCGGCGTCGGGACGGGCAGCTTTGGCGGTGTCGGCGTGGCCGGCGCGCAGGGCACCGTGGGAACCGCGGGGGGCGAGAGCGAGGGACAGGGTAAGGGCGACAGCGTGGGCGCCGGCGGCGTGGGGGTCTTCAGACACTTTGGCAAGGGCAGGCTCGGCAGCGAGGGGAGCGCCGGCAGCGCCGGGGTCACGGCGGCCGGCGGCGCCTGGCCGACACCGGTCTGGCACTGCGGGTTCGGCTTGGCACTCACCTGGTCGCAGGCCGGGTTGACGACCAGGTACTGGCGGAGCAGGTGATCGCCCGCGGCATCCGTCTGGGAAACCGCGCTGACCAGCTCCGGTTGGAGCTGTCGATTGTTGGTGTTGATGGCGGCGATGCTGTATTGCGTATCCGAGTAGACGATCGCGAGCGTGCCGTTCAGCTGCGTGAGGAGCGGATCGAGCGTGACGATCGTGGTGTGGAAATTCTGCTCGTTGCCGTTGAGCGTGGCATCGAAGTCGCCCATCACATTGCCAAGGTGGGTTAGCAGCGAGGCGAGCGCGCGATCGTTCTTGGCCAGGGTCCCGGTAACGTCGCTCATGCTGCCTACCAGGTCACCGAGCTGTTGATGACTCTGGGCCAGCCGGTCGCTGACAATCGCCAGGTTGGCGACGATGCGGTCGATATCCGGATCGTGCTGGTGAAAGGTGCTGAGCGGCGCGACCGATTCCTGCGACAGGCCCTTGAGCTGCGCCAGCAGGTCGTTGATGGTCTCCTGCCGACCCTGCAGTCCGCCGCCCGCTTGCTGGATCAACGTCTGCAGCCGGGATCGGGTTTCCGGATCGAGGGCGCTGAGGAACTGGTCGAAATCGACCGGGCTCAGCGTGTTGTCGCTGTGGAGCGTGCCACCGCTCGCCAATTCGGCTCCCCCGTTGATCGGCGTGATCTCGATGTACTTCTGTGCCAGCAGGGTCGAGTACCGAATGCGCGCCGTGGTGAACTGGTGCAGGGGGGCGTAGTGCGACGAGATCCGCATGCTGACCATCGCCTGCGTGCCGGAGACTTCGACGTCCGTGACCTGGCCGACGCTGTGGCCGGCGATCACCACGTCGGCGCCGCGACTGACGCCGTTGGCATCCGTGAAGGCGGCCTTCACCGAATAGTCTTGCCCGGGCGGGATCAGGCGCAGGTTGAAGGGAAGACCGAAGCTGGCGTTGATCGCCACCGCCAGTACCACGATGATCAGCGCGCCCGCCAGTGTCACCACGCCCGCCCTAAATGCGTTTCCCTTATACAGCCCCATCAGCCGCCTCCGCCGCAGGCGATCCGAGCAGGGTTGACCGGCTCGGTTCCGCTGAACACATAAGGATGAACGCGTAGCAGGTTGCCGTTGGCGTCGCGATAGGATGTCGCGCTGCGCATTTCGGCGAGCGTCTGCACGATGTCGGCCATGCACGGGTTGAGGATGGCCAGGGATGTCGCGGAATGATCGGAAAGCTTCTGCAGCGCGTCGAGGACGGCCGGCAGCTGCTTGAGCATCTGATTGAGGTCGCGCTCGTGGCCCTTGAGTCCGCCCGCCAGTTCCCCAAGCGCGCGGTCCGCGTAGACCAGCTCAGCCTTGAGTTGGGCCTCGTGCGCGGCGGTGAGGTCGAGCAGGCTGGCGCCGTTGGCAATGTCCCGGCGGAACGCCTGATCTTCGTTCGCCATCATCTGCGCGATGCGGTCGAACTCGACATCGAGCGCGCTGAGCTGCTGGTCCTGGCGCGCGATCTTGTCGCTCACCACCGACGTATCCTGGACGATCCCGGGAAGAGCGCCGAGGAACGTGTTCAGGTCCGATCCGCGATCCTGGAGCGCCGTTCCGCCTTCCCGCGTGAGGGTTTGAATGCGCGCCCGCGTCTGCGGATCGAAGAGGTCCATCACCTGATCGAGGTCGACCGGCGAGGCGGTGTCCTGCAACGGGAGGGTGCCGCCCGAAGGGATCACCTCGCCACTCGACGGTCCCGCCGTGAGTTCCACGAACGGGTTACCGAGCAGCCCCTTCGATCGGATGGTCGCCCGGGCGCCGCGATGGAGGGGGGCGGAGCCCGCGCCGATCTCCATCACCACCCGCGCCCCGCCCTCACTTGGACCGTTGTCGGGTGCGATCCCGACCGAGACCACTTTCCCGACACGGGCGCCGTTGACCACGACATCGTTCTCCTGAGTCACGCCTTCGGCGCTCAAGAAGTAGGCGGTCACGGTGTAGGAGTGGTTACCGAAAAGGGTTCCGGCGAGCCCGGCGAGGATCCCGCCCACCGCGATCAGCACAATCAAGAGCTTCATCGTCCCTTCCCCAGCTGCATGAGCAGCAGGTCGGCCAGGTCCTGAGGGGCGGTCGGCGCCTGAGGGACTCCCCCAATCCCGGGCAGCCCAGTCTTGGTCTGCTGTGTCGAGGGATTGATCCCGGTGATGCGCAACGAGTGGATGCCCGCCGCGTCTTGATGGGAAAAGGCGGAAATCCACTCGGCGGCCAGCGTCAGCGATTCCGCGTCGCTGATGTTCAGTTGATCGTTGGGGTAACTGATCTGGCCGAGCAGGATCTCCGGCAGCAGCTGGTCCACCTGCGGGTTGGTCAGGCTCAATGTCCTCCGTCCGGCGGCGATGGTGGACGGGCTCTTTTGCAGGGAGGCGCGGTCCGCCCCGGTCACCCCGTTGAAGGCCTGGTCGAGTGATCCGAAGACCGCGGCGCCGTTCTGCACGGTGCCGGCCAGCGCCTGGTCGCGGGAGGCGATCCCGCTCATCACCGTGTCGCCACTGTCCACCAGGTGGCCCAGCTGGTCCTGTTCGTCAGCCAGCGCCTGCATGATGATGTTGAGATTCGTCAGGATTCGATCGAGCTCCTTCTGACGGGCTTCACCCACGCGCGCCAGCGGACGGAGGTTCGCCATCGTCTCGTCGAGCGGCGGAAGGGCGGCGCTGAGGTCTTGCTCCCGGCCGTCCAGCGCGATGCCCAGCTGCCGGAACGATTCGGACATCGCCTTGCGGGTTGGCGCGTCCATGGCGTTGAGGATGTCGTCGATCTCAATCGCCTGGCCGGTCTGGGCCTTGGGTATGGTGGCCCCACTCTGCAGGTAGGCCTGGTCGCTTCCCTGCGGCCGGACCAGCTCGACAAACTTCTCGCCCAACAGGGTCTTCGGCCGGATCACTGCACGGGTATCCTGGCGCAGCCGGATGTCCGGTTGGAGTGCCATGCGGACCAGCGCGCCGCCGTCGTTTCCGTCGTCGATGGCGAGGACCGTCCCGACATGGACCCCGCTCACCCGCACCTCGGCCTGCGGCACCAACCCGTTGGCGCTAGCGAACTCGGCGTTGACGGCAAATTCGTTGCTCCAGGGGCCGTGCAGGCCCATGTTCAGGGCGATGAAGCCCAGCCCAAACAGACAGGCCGCGGCGAAGGCCATGACCATCACGACGCTGACAAAGGTGCGCCGCGCCATCAGGGCACCGCCGGTTGGAAGCATTGATCGGCACAGTAGACGCGCCACATGTGCACCCAATCATTCGGATTGCTGCCGGGCTCATCCGGATGGCCGATGCCGCTCATCACCGAGGCCAGCTCGCGGAACAGCTGCTGGATGCCGGGCGTATCGCTCTGAACCACGCCGAAGACGGTGGCGGCGCCGTTGAGGTAGTGGTTCGCGTTATCCATCATGGCCGGCCCTTCCGCGATGGCGCCGTGCAATTGCTGGGCAGCGCTTCCACTCAACGCCTGGTCGAGGATGCCCATCACCCGGTCCTGCTCGACGAGCGTGCCCTGCAGGTTCTGTTCCCTCGAGGCGAGGGTGGCCATCACGTGATCCCAGTCGGCGATCATGGCCCGGAAGTCGGCGTGCCAGGCCGCCAGCGTCTCCATGATCTTCCGCAGGTCGGCGATCAGGGCGTCGAGATGATCCGAATTGCTGGCGAGCGTGTGGGCCAGGACCCGGAGATCGACGGCCACGGAGGACAGGTCCGCGGCGGCCGCGTTCATGTCCTGGCCCCGACCGGCTGTCCCCTGGCCCAGCGTGTTGATCACGATCGCGAGCTGGTCGCGAACCTGGGGATCGAGCGCGTTCAGCACCTCGTCGACTTCGACCGGGGTCAGAGTGTGGTCCTGGCTGATCGTGCCGCCATCCGCGATCGCCCCTTCCGAACGACTGCCCCGATTGAGTTCGACGTAGGCTTCTCCCAGCAGGTTTTTCTGACGGATCACGGCGCGAGCGTCCTTGAAGACCGGCGTGAAGTCGTGGTGCAGCAGCATCGTGACTCTGGTGGCGCCGGACATCGGCGTCAGCGTCTCCACCTTCCCCACTCGCAGCCCTGACATCGATACGTCATCGCCGGCGACCAGCTCGGCGCCGCTCTTGAAGATGGCGTCGACGCGATAGCCGCCGAAGACGAATTCGCCACCCATCTGTGCGGCGAGAAATGCGGTCGCCAGCAGGCCGAGCAGGACGTAGGCGACGAACACCGGCAGGTTGGCCCGGCTCCTCATCGGCGGCCTCCGAGCAGGACGCCCAGCACGGCGTCGAAGGCGTTGGGGACGGGAACTCCGGCCCCCGTGACCACGGTGGGCAGGGTGCAGGGTATGCCCGGGCTGCAGGCGCCCACCAGCACGCTGATCCGCGTCGCGTAGCCCTGCCCGTCCTGGGCCCCGAAGGTGTTGGAGCCGTACTTCATGCCTCGATCGAAGGTGCCCAGGTCACCCACCAGCAGATCGGTGTTGGTGGCGAAGTCACGGGTGATCCCGTTGAGAAGATCGACGGTTGTCGGTGCCTGCCGGACGATACTGTTCAGTTGCGCGGCGGTGCCCGATAGTGATGTGTCGGTCCGGCTGAGTGCCGCGTTGGCGTTGGCCAGGGTGGCCTTGATCTGCGCATCCTGCTGGGCGAGTGAATGGAGTAGCGCTTCCGAGTTCTTGATCAGTTCACCCAGCTGCTGCCGCCGGTCGCTCTTGGCCAGCTCGGCCGTCACCTGGTCGAGGCCCTGGATGACCTTTTGCAGATCCTGGTCGCGCGCCGCCAGGGTGTCGGTGATGGCCGCCAGGTGATCCAGGTCCTGCCGGCCGTAGGTGATGGTCTGGTTCGTGTCGGGGCCGCGACCGGCAAGGCCGCCGCCCAGCGCGATCACGAGGGTGCGCAGTTTCTCGCGGGTTGGTTGATCGAGGCTGTTGACGACGTCCTGGAGGTCGACCGCGCGCGCCACCTGCTCGTGGGAAAGCCGGGACCCCGATGGGAGCTCATCCGAGTGGCCCGGATCGAGCGCCACGTATTTCTCACCCAGCAGGCTCTTCGGTCGAACCGTCACGGTGGCGTCCGCATGCACCGGCGCGTGGGCATCGTCGACGGCAATCGTGACCAGTGTCTGTGCCCCGTCGACGCTGATATCGCGAACGCTGCCCGCCCTGGCGCCCGCGATCAAGACGTCGCTGCCGGGATAGAGCCCATCCGCCGAGTCGATGGGAACGACGAGCCGGTACTCCGTCAGGCCGTTGACGATGCGAGAGGAGAGGATGGCCAGCAGCACGACCACTGCCAGAACGATGCCGACGCGATACCTGGCTGCCCAGGTACGGATGGCGTCCACCTATTCCATGCCAAGCGGGCCCTCGACGGCGCCCTTGATGAACTGCTGGGTAAAGGGGTTGCGCGACTGCTGCAGTTCCTCCTTGGAACCCTGGTCGACGACCTTGCCACCGTGCAGGAGAATGATGTGGTCGCCGATGTTGAAGCAGGATTTGATGTCGTGACTGATCACGACGCCGGTCGACTTGTACTTCTGCTGGATTTGCTTGATCAAGTCGCAGAGCAGCGCGGTGCGCACCGGGTCGAGGCCGGAGTCCGGCTCATCGAAGAGCAGGATCTCGGGCTCGAGCACGAGGGCGCGCGCGAAACCGGCGCGCTTGCGCATCCCACCCGAGAGCTCGTTGGGCATCTTCTTGACCGCTTCGGTCAGGCCGACCTCCTCCAACCGCTGGATGACGATCTCCTTGATCTCGCCCTCTGACTTTTTCGTGTGCTGCCGCAGCGGGAACGCGACGTTGTCGTAGAGGTTCATCGAGCTGAACAAGGCGCCGTCCTGGAAGAGCATGCCGACGTTGCGTCGGAGCTCGAGCAGTTCCTCCTCATTCAGGCTGGGTACGCTCTTACTGGCCACCCGAACATCCCCCTTATCGGGATAGAGCAGGCCGACCACATGGCGCAGCAGCACGCTCTTGCCCGTGCCGGAGGGGCCCATCACCACCGAGATCTTGCCCGCCGGGATTTGGCAGGTGATGCCGTCGAGCACCTTGTTCCCCTCGAAGGCCTTGTGGAGGTCTTCGATCTCGATCATGTTCTCGCCGTTCCTATTCATGCTCATAGCGGCGCTCGGGGCCTCGCCCCACGCGAGCCGCGCTTTAGTGCGATGCGAGCGTTTGAGAGGTCAGTGCCATGCGAGCGTTTGAGCGGTTCTGTCATGACGGAATAGGAAGATTCGGGTTGGTGCCCCAGAAGATCTGGGTGAGGATGGCGTTGACGACCACGATCATGACGAGGCTGATCGCCATGGTCTTGGCGACCGCCCGACCAATGCCGACCGCGCCGCCTTTTACGTGGTAGCCGTAGTAGACCCCGACAGAGATGACGAGGAAGGCGAAGATCACGGCCTTGATCAGCGAGTAGCCGAAGTCGGTGAGGTTCGTGAAACGCCAGAAGTAGGAGAAGTAGACCCCGTTCGACACCAGGCCGATCTGAAATCGCTGCACAACCCAGCTGGCGAAGAAGCTGGTGGCGAGGGCGAGCACGTACATCACCGGGAGCACGAGTAACGCGGCCAGCATGCGTGTGGTAACCAGGAAGGGGATTGACGGAACGCCCATCGTCTCCAGGGCGTCGATCTCCTCATTGATCCGCATGGTTCCCAATTCCGCCACCAGGCCGCAGCCGACCTTGGCGCCGATCGCGAAACCGAAGAAGAGTGGGGTGATTTCGCGCATGTCGCACAGCGCGTTGAACACCCCGGCCAGGCTCTCGGCCCCGCCCAGCTGATGCAGAGAGTAGTACGCCTCGACCGAGCATTCGGACCCGCTGAAGTAGGTCATGACCAACGCCACCGGCGTCGAACCGACCGCCAGAAAAGCTGCATACCACCAGATCTCCTTTCGGTAGCGCAGCGCCCGCGGGATGGAGCGGAGCGCGGTTACCGAAAAGAGAACGATCTGGCCGAGCACATCGAACAGATCCAGCCCGGGGGCCCAGAAGCGGCGTGGAACCGGACCGAACTGCTGGGCGGGCGGCCGAACCGATGTGGTGGCCATGGCCTAGCGAAGGACGTTCTGGTTGTGGAACAGGGCCAGAACGGTGGGGGTATAGAGATACTCGAGCGCCTGGATCCCAACGAAGCACCAGACCACGCCGGAGTGCACGGCACGCGCCACGCCCTCGGCGCCCCCCTTGGCGCTAATACCTTTATATATGCAGATGGCGGCAACGAGCGCGCCGAAGAGGATGCACTTGATCTCGCCACCGAACAGGTCGACCAGCGTGCCCTGGGTGAAAAAGCTGGCGAGGAACGCGCCCGGGTTGACCCCCACCACCGCCACGGCGATGAAAAAACCGGACAACGTGGTGAAGACGATCATGGGGACGTTGTAGAGCGCCGTCATCACCATCAGGGCCAGCGCCCGCGGCACCACGATGAAGAGGACGTTGGAGAGCCCCATTACGCTCAGCGCCTCGAGCTCCTGGCGAACCTGGCGGGCGCCCAGGTCGGCGACGATCGCGGTGCCGCTGACCGCGGCGATCATCAGCCCGGTGGCCACCGGCGAGAATTCCCGAATGTTCGCCATCACGGTGAAGCCGCCCAGCCGGTACTCGCTGCTGGCGGCCTTGAAGAAATGGCCCGCCTCCAGGGAGACGATGATGCCCCAGCCCACACCGGTGAGCAGCAGCGGGATGAAGTTCGCGGTCAGGATGAAGCGGCATTGATCAAAAAATTCTTTCCAGTAGAAGGGCCGGCGCGTGGCGCCGCGCAGCGCCTCGCGGAAGAGCAGGCTCAACTCACCGACGTTGTTCACGGAGCGTCGTGCCCGCCCGATCACGCTGCCACTTCCCCGCAGGACTCCATTTGCCACCCTACGGGTGGCGGCTCACCCATCCTTACAGTATTGTATACGCCTTTCCCCACAATGCCTTGACAGCTGATCTCCGCGCCAGCATGTCGAGAAACGCCAGCCTGTCACAATGGGGACCCCGGCGGTGCGTATGGGCTGGATGCTGCAGCTCGATGCCTGGCGCCGCTCCCTGCCGCCCGCCGCGTTGAGCCCGGTTAATCAGCGCGCGGCGGACCCCTTCGACCGGCTGTTTGTGCAGGAGTATGCAAAGGTCGTCGCCATCGCCTACCGGGTGCTTGCCGATCGGACGGCGGCTGAGGACGTCGCCCAGGAGGTCTTCCTCAAGTTCCACCGGAGTTTCTCCCCCGACTCCGAGCGCGCCTCAGGGTGGTTGCATGCCGCCGCAGTCCATTCGGCGCTCAACGTGCTCCGCGGCGAGCGGCGACGCGCTCGGCGGGAGTCAGCGCATGCGCTGGACCCGGTCCAAACCTCCATCGCGAATCCGGAGAAGGTGATCGAGGAGGCGGAAGGACGGCGCGAGGTTCGGCGGGCGCTTCGGAAGCTTGCCCCGCGCACGGCGGCCCTGCTGATGCTTCGACACAGCGGCTTGAGTTACGCGGAGGTCGCGACCGCGCTCGGGATCAAGGTTGGAAACGTGGGAACGCTGCTGCGCCGGGCGGAAGATGCCCTGCGCAAGGAGGTCAATCGCGCGACATCTGAGTGATGGGATACTGCGACGGATTTACGATGAGCCGCTTGCGCTGACCGCGACCGACCAGGCGCACTACGACACATGCTCCGAGTGCAAGACGCGCTTTCAGGCGATTGCCGGCACGGCCCGAACGACGAGAGCCCTGCTGGACCTGCCCGCCTTCACGCCGGAACCGGTGGGCGCCTTTCGATCGCTGCGGGCTCGCATCCAGCGGGAGGAAGCAGCTCGGCCGCCTCGCTGGTACGAGCGCTGGCTGGTCCGGACCACGCCTCGCTTGCGGCCCTTGGCGACGCCGGCGATCGCCGTGCTCCTGGCGGCCGCATTTGTCACCGGCATCGCGGTAAGC
>VBEE01000042.1:16641-47020 GCA_005881715.1 Chloroflexota bacterium
GGACTACGGCCAGGTGAAGTGGCTGCCGGATGCTCCCAAGCTGCAGCCGCTCAGCAATGCGACGACCGCCCGGTCGCAGTCAGGCCTGCCTGTACTGGTGCCGGCGTCACTGCCGAAGGGGGTGTCGGGTCCGGTCAGCTTTGGTGTGGTTTCGCACGCGACGGGATCGCTGACCTTCGATGCCGAACGGCTGCGCGCTTCGGCAGCGCAGAAGGGCGTGCGCGTCAACCCGATGCCGTCCACCATCAACGGCAGTACGTTGATCGTCAACGCGGGTCCGGCGCTGATCGAGGTCTGGGGGCTGTCGGCGAACACCTCGGAGGCTCAGATTCCCACCCTGGTGATCGCACAGACCCGGATTCCGACTGTCGATTCGACGGGCGCCACCGCGGCGCAGCTCGAGGACTACCTGCTGTCGCAGCCGGGTGTGCCGCCGGAGATTGCGGCGCAACTACGGGCCATCAAAGATCCAGCGTCCACGCTTCCGGTTCCGATTCCCCAGGGGCTGGCAACCACTGAAGCCGTCCAGGTTAACGGCGTGTCGGGGCTGATGATCAAAGCCGCCATCGCAGCGGGCGTGGTCTGGGAGAAGAATGGCGTAATCTACGCCGTCGGAGGCCAACTCACTCCCGACCAGGTGCTCGCCATTGCAACAACCCTCCACTGATCGCAACCTGAATCGAATGGAGGCGGCCGACGCCGCCTCCCTTGCCGTCCATACGCAGGACCTGGCCAAGCGTTACGGGAAGACTGTCGCGCTCAGCGGCTTGACGATGAGCGTTCGCCGCGCCGAGGTTTTTGGATTCCTGGGGCCCAACGGCGCGGGCAAGACGACGGCGGTCAAGCTGCTCGTCGGATTAGCCCGCTCTAGCGCCGGCCAGGCGTGGGTCTTAGGTGCGCCAGTCGGTGACCTGAAAACCCGCCGGCGCCTCGGTTACCTACCGGAGCTGTTTCGTTACCAGGGATGGATGAAGGCGAGCGAGGTGCTGAGCCTTCATTGCGAGCTGGCCGGCCTACCGCGCGCCGGGTGGAAGGCCGAAATTGCCAGCGCGCTGGCGACGGTTGGACTCAGCGAACGCGGCGACGACCGGGTGGAAGGTTTTTCAAAGGGCATGCAGCAGCGGCTGGGGTTGGGCGTCGCCCTGCTCGGCCGCCCCGAGCTGGTGCTGCTGGACGAGCCGACCTCGGCGCTGGACCCCGTCGGACGCCATGACGTTCGGGAGATCATTCGGCAGCTGAAGGATAGGGGCACCGCGGTGTTCCTCAACTCCCACCTGCTGAGTGAGGTGGAACAGGTCTGCGATCGGCTGGCGGTCGTCGACCGTGGCCGCGTGATCGCTACCGGGACGATGTCGCAAATCCTCGGACAGGATGGAGCGGTTCGGGTGCGAGTGACCGGACTGCCACCGGCGGGGCGCGCCGCCCTGCGCGCCTACGGCAATCTCGAGGACGAGGGTCAGTGGCTGACCTTCCGCGGTCTCTCGCAGGAGCGAGTTCCCGAGCTGGTGAGCGAGATCGTGAACCAGGGCGGCCGAGTGTATGCGGTCGAGCCGCGCCATGAAACGCTGGAAGATCGGTTCCTGCAGTTACTCAAGGAGCAGGACGGCTGATGCACGTGCTGACAATGGCCCGGTTGACCATCCTCGAGGCGTCGCGGCGAAAGTTGCTGCTCGCCCTGGCGCTGCTGACCCTGGTTGTGATCGTCTTGACCAGCTGGGGGTTCAGCCGCCTGCCGACTATGAATGGCGTGACCCCTGCCGAAGTCCGGGTGGCGGCATCGCAACTCACGATCCTGGTCGCCTTCATGTTCAGCGGCGTGCTGGCGCTCGGCGCCACGCTGGTGGCGGCGCCCAGCATCGCCAGTGATATCGAGTCCGGGATCGCGCTCGCGATTCTGCCTCGGCCGATCCGGCGAAGCGAGGTTCTGATCGGGAAGTGGCTGGGGCTTGCGGTGTTGATCGCGCTGTACGCCGCCCTGAGTGGCGTGCTCGAGATGGTCGGCATCTGGTGGGCGACCGCCTATCTTCCGCCGAGTCCGGCTGTCGCCATCACGTTCGTTGGCGCCGAAGGCATCGTGCTAATGACGCTTGCCCTGCTGCTGAGCACGCGGCTGGCGCCGATGACGGGCGGGGTGATCGCGCTCGTGCTCTTCTTCGTCGGCTGGATTGGTGGCATCGCGCTCACCATCGGACAGACGTTCCAGAACAGCACCATCATCAATATCGGCGTCGGCAGTCGGCTCCTGATTCCGACGGACGGCCTGTGGCATGGCGCGATCTTCTACCTCGAGCCATCCGACTTCCTGGCCGCCGCCCAGGCCGCGGGGCGAGTTCGAGCGGGCAACCCATTCTTTGCCGACTCACCCCTGCCACTTCCATATCTCGTCTGGATCGCCGCCTGGATCCTGATCGTGCTGGTCCTGGCGAACTGGAGCTTTGCCAGAAGAGACCTGTAGCGGCGAGTCAGGCTTCGATTGCGCGCACCGCCTGAAGCGTCGAGGCCTGCACCAGCAGGGCGACCAGTGTGGCAAACCCAAAGGACAAACCGATGCCAAGCCGGTCGAGGCCGAGGGCCAGCACCAGGAAGAAGCTGGCAAACGCGAAGAGCCCAAGCAGCAGACCTTTGAGCACTTTGTTGGCCGCCGAGCCGCCAGCCTGGCGATGGGCGAAGATCGCCAGAACACCGGCGTAAACCGGAAAAGGCGACAGCAGTCCACTGAGGTGGGCGCCGATCAGTGGCGCGATGCCGGTCAGCACCAGCACCAGGCCGGTGGCCAGCACGATCCGCACCGGCAAATCCCAATCCGGTGGGACGGCGTCAGTAGCAGCCGGGCGTTCGCGTCGTGGTATGAACACGATCCCGATCACCAGTGAGACGAGGACGGCGCCATAGGCCGGCAAGGCTGGCAGGCTGACCTGCTGAAAGGCAATCGTCGCCACCGCGAAGACAGCGGATCCGGCCGCCGCGGCGGGCAACCACCCAGTGCGGATGGCGACCCTCGCGTAGGCCACCGCGAAGGCGGCCTGCGAGATCGTGCCGAGGAGGACGGCTAGCGAGGCGGTCGTCGCAAACGCGGTGCCCTGGTCCAGCGCCAGGAAGAACACGACGGGTGCCGAGGTCAGCGGCAACCCGACCAGCCAGCCGCTCATCGTTCCGCCCCAGCGACGACCCACCAGTGTGGCGGTGGCAATGAGCGCGGGCGTCAGGACCACCTTGAGCAGAAGGCTGGGGGGCAACGGGCTGTAGTGTAGGCGGATGCCGGATTACGACGAGGCAACCTATGGCGAGCGGATCGCCGACGTCTACGACACGCTGAGCGAGGTACCGACCGATACCAGCGAATCCGTCGCCTTGCTGGCCGAGCTGGCAGGAGGCGGCAGGGTGCTGGAGCTGGGAATTGGCACCGGTCGGCTGGCGTTACCGTTGCGCGAGCGCGGCGTCGAGATCGAGGGCATCGATGCGTCGCCGGCGATGGTGGATCGGCTCCTCAGCAAGCCGGGTGGACGGGAGATCCCGGTCACCGTGGGCAACTTCGCCGACCTCGAGGTTCACGGCAAGTTTTCCCTGATCTTCGTGGCCTTCAATACATTTTTCGCCCTGCCGAGCCAGGAGGACCAGCTCAGATGCTTTGGCGCCGTCTCGATGCATCTGGGGCCCGGGGGTGCCTTTCTCATCGAGGCTTTCGTTCCCGACCTGAGCCAGTTCGATCGAGGCCAGCGGCTGCACGCCATGGACGTCGAAATGGCGCTCGTCCGCATTGACGCCGCGCGGCACGATCCGGTGGCCCAGCGGATCGTCGCGCAGCACGTCGTATTCACCGAAGCCGGCATTCGCCTTTATCCGGTGCAGCTGCGGTACTGCTGGCCCTCCGAACTCGACTTGATGGCCCGTCTCGCCGGGCTCAGGTTGGAAAACCGATGGGGCGGCTGGCTGCGGGAGCCATTCACGGCAGCCAGCGGGAGGCACGTTTCCGTCTATCGCGCCGCATCCTGAACTCGGGCCGAAGCGCCATTGACTTAGGCGGTCGCCAACCGTACATTTAGCTTCGCGAAAACGGCGAGGGCGAATTCAAGGAGGGGAAACATGGGAGTAGCGACCTTAACGCCTCCGGCGCAGCGAATAGGGGAGGAGCTCGTCTATGCGGACGGCCGCCACGAGCTTGCCGACGACGCGGCGATTCGAAACAGCCCGCTCTACAACGCCGACCTGGCGCCGGTACCCATCAAACAGCGGACCTGGACCACCTATAACTACATGGCGCTGTGGATCGGTATGGCGCACAACATCCCGACGTACCTGCTGGCATCGGGCCTGGTCGCTCTCGGCATGGCCTGGTACCAGGCGATCCTGACGATCGCAGTGGCGAACATCATCGTCCTGATTCCAATGCTCGCAAACAGCCACGCCGGCACGAAGTACGGCATCCCGTACCCGGTATTCGCCCGGGCCTCATTCGGCGTCTTCGGGGCGAATGTCGCAGCCCTGCTTCGAGCGTTTATCGCTTGCGGCTGGTTCGGCATCCAGACCTGGATCGGCGGCGGCGCGCTTTACGCGCTGACCGGAAAGCTGTTGGGATCCGGCTGGACGAACTCGGGCATGTTTGCCGGACAGCACTGGACGCTCTGGTTGAGCTTCGCCATTTTCTGGGCGATCAACATTTTCATCATCATGCGGGGAATGGACGCCGTCCGGCGGTTCGAAAACTGGGCGGCGCCCTTCGTCCTGGTCGTCGCGCTGGGTCTTCTCATCTGGATGGTGAGCAAGGCCGGCGGCTTTGGCCCAATCGTGAGCCAGCCCGGCAAGATTGGCTGGGGAAGCGACTTCTGGCTGAAGCTCTTTCCACCGGCACTGATGGGGATGATCGCCTTCTGGTCGACGCTCTCGTTGAACATGCCCGACTTCACCCGGTTCGGCAAGAGCCAGCGCGCACAGGCGCTCGGCCAGATCCTCGGGCTTCCTACGACGATGACCCTCTTCCCGCTGGTGGCCGTGCTGATCACGTCGGCGACGGTGGTCGTGTTTGGCAAGGCGATCTGGGACCCGGTCGCGCTGGTCGGCCAGTTCGACAACCCGCTGGTCGTGGTCTTCGCGCTCTTCACGCTGGCTGTCGCCACCCTGTCCGTCAACGTGGCGGCCAACATCGTGAGCCCGTCCTACGACTTCTCGAACGTGATCCCGAAGCTGATCAGTTTCCGCACCGGCGGACTGATCACCGGCGTCCTGGGCATCGTGATCCAGCCCTGGAATCTGCTCGCGAACCCGAACGTGTACATCTTCACCTGGCTGGGCTTCTACGGCGGGGCACTGGGAGCCATCGCGGGCGTGCTCATCGCCGATTACTGGTTCGTGCGCACCAACAACCTGAGATTGGGTGACCTCTACCGCGTCAACGGCGAGTACCGGTACTCGGGCGGATTCAACTGGCGAGGCCTGGTCAGCTTGCTTGTAGGCGGTGTTCTGGCAGTGGGCGGTGCCTACTCGACACCCGGCAACGGTCCGTTCCCGCCGGGCGGGATCATTGGCCCGCTGTATAGCTGGTTCCCCATCCACGTCTACGACTACAGCTGGATCGTCGGCCTGGTGGCGGCGTTTGTCCTATACCTCGCGCTTTCGGCCATCTTCCCGGTGGGGGCCGTATCTCAGCGGCCACGGGCGGCGGCGGCGACCTAACCTCGGCGTCAATCGCGCTGGAGCCCCGACCTCGCGGCCGGGGCTCCAGCCTTTCAGGAGATCGATGGCACGGTTGAGCTTCGGCGTCTGCTTTGCTCCGGATCCTCCCCCCAGTCGGTGGGCGGCTCTGACCAAGCTTGCCGAGGCGCAGGGCTTCGAGTACGCCTGGCTCTTCGATTCGCACGTCCTCTGGCAGGAGGTCTACCCGATCTTCACCTTGATGGCGGCCACTACCAGCCGGATCAAGATCGGTCCCTGCGTCACGAACCCGGCCACCCGCGATCCCACTGTGACGGCCAGCGCGCTGGCCACGTTGAACGAGATCTCGGGCGGCCGGATGGTGATGGGGATCGGACGGGGCGACAGTGCCCGTCGAGTGCTCGGCCAGAAGCCCGTCAGTGTCGAGCAGCTGGAGGCGGACTGCCGGCTGATCCGCGACCTGGCCGCCGGCCGCGAGGTGAGCTACGACGGGGTGAAGATCCGGCTCAAGTGGGCGGAGCATGAATTGCCCATCTGGATTGCCGGTTACGGACCGAAGGCGCTCCGGGCGGCCGGTCGGGTCGCGGACGGGGTCATCATTCAGCTGGCCGACCCCGCCATCATCAGGTGGTGCCTGCAATTCGTGCGGGAGGGGGCTCAGGAGGCTGGACGATCCTTCGACGACATCAAGATCCAGGCGGCGGCGCCGGCGTTCATCTCCAACGACCTGGCAGCGGCGCGCGATCAGGTGCGCTGGTTCCCGGCGCTGGTCTCCAACCATGTCGTCGACCTGCTCAAGCGGTACGACGCCCAGGATCTGCCCAAGACGCTCACCGATTACATCAAGGCGCGTGACCACTATGACTATGCTGACCATGTCAAGCGAGGCGCGGCCCACGCCGACTTCGTGCCGGACGACGTCATCGATCGCTTTTGCGTCATCGGGACGGTAGAGCAGAGCCGGCAGCGGATCGAGGAGTTGATCGACGCCGGCGTCGACCAGTTCAACCTCTACCTCATGGTGGAGAAACCGGAGGCGGTGATCGAGAAATACGGCGAGGCCATCATCCCGGCGTTCAGTTAGCGAGGAGGCGAACCATTCATGGCCAAAGTGCGGGCGGCGCTAATCCAGGCGTACGCGAACATGCCCAAGGACGAGGCGATCGGAAGACATGAGCAGCTGATCGGAGAGGCCGCTGAGAAGGGAGCGCAAGTCACCTGCCTGCAGGAGATCTTTTTCGGGCCCTACTTCCCGGCCGAGCAGGACACCAAGTGGTACGACACCGCCGAGCCCGATGACGGTCCCACCGTTCGGCGTATGCAGGAGCTGGCGAAAAAACACAAGATGGTGCTGGTGGTGCCTTTCTACGAAGAGGCGCAAACCGGCGTCTACTACAACACGGCGGTCGTGATCGAAAACGACGGGACGGTGGTTGGCAAGTACCGTAAGACGCACATCCCGCACGTCGGGCCATGCTTCTGGGAAAAGTTCTATTTCAAGCCGGGTAACCTCGGCTACCCGGTCTGGAACACCTCGGTCGGCCGGGTGGGCCTGCTGATCTGCTACGACCGGCATTTCCCGGAACCAGCGCGGGAGCTGGGCCTGAAGGGGGCGGAACTGGTTTTCAATCCATCCGCGACTGTCAAGTCGCTCTCGCGGTATCTCTGGGAGCTGGAGCAGCCGGCCCACGCGGTGGCGAACGGCTACTGGATTGGCGCCATCAATCGTGTAGGCGTGGAAAAACCACTCAACGAGGCACAGTTCTACGGGTCCAGTTACTTCTGCGACCCGCGGGGACGCATCATCGGGAAGGCTTCGGAGACGGAAGACGAAGTGCTCGTGTGCGACCTCGACCTCGACATGATCCGGGAGGTGCGCAACACCTGGCAGTTCCTGCGCGACCGCCGGCCGGAGACCTACCAGGACCTGGTCAAGGAGCTGCCGTGAAGACCCTGATCCGAAACGGGACGGTGGTGACCGCGAGCGACACGGCCAAAACCGATGTGCTGATCGATGGGGAAAAGATCGCGGCGATCGGTAACGGCCTCGAGGTGAAAGCCGACCAGACGATCGATGCCGAGGGGCGCTACGTGATGCCCGGGGCGGTCGACGTCCACACCCACATGGAGCTGCCCTTCGGCGGCACCTTCGCCTCCGACGACTTTGCCACTGGCACGGCGGCGGCTGCCTGGGGCGGCACGACCACCATCGTCGATTTCGCGGTGCAGAGCTTCGGCCAAACCCTGCGCCAGGGGCTCGACCAGTGGCATCAGAAAGCCGATGGCAAAGCGCACATCGATTACGGCTTCCACATGATCGTGCGCGAGGTCAACGACTCGATACTCAAGGAGATGGACGCGTTGGTCAAGGAAGGGGTCCCATCGTTCAAGTTGTTCATGGCCTATCCCGGTGTCTTCATGCTGGACGACGCCGCGATCTTCCGCGCCATGGGCCGCACGGCCGAGAACGGCGGCTTGATCATGATGCATGCCGAGAACGGCGGCGCAATCGACGTGCTGGTGAAGCGCTACCTGGCGGAAGGCAAGGGCGACCCGATCAATCATGGGCTGACGAGGCCCGCGAGCATGGAAGGCGAGGCGACCAGTCGCGCCATCGCGCTCGCCCGCCTGGCGGAGGTGGCGGTCTACATCGTGCACCTCAGCTCTCGCGACGCGCTGGATGCGGTGCGGGAGGCGCGCGACGATGGCGCTCCTGCCTTTGCTGAGACCTGCCCTCAGTACCTGTATCTGAGCCTCGAAGACCTCGGCCGGCCTGGCTTCGAAGGCGCGAAGTATGTCTGCTCGCCGCCGCTGCGAACCAAGCCGCACCATGACGAGCTCTGGAAGGGCTTGATCCAGGATGACCTGCAGCTGGTCGCGACCGATCACTGCCCGTTCCATTTCAAGGGGCAGAAGGAGATGGGCCGGGGCGATTTTTCCAAGATCCCTAACGGGCTGCCGGGTGTCGAGGACCGCTTCAGCCTGATCTTCCACGGCGGCGTGAACTCCGGCCGAATCTCGCTGAACCGGTTCGTCGAGCTGGTCGCCACGGCGCCCGCCCGGATGTTTGGCCTCTTCCCCAGGAAAGGCACGATCGCGCCCGGGAGCGATGCCGACGTGGTTATCTTCAATCCGAACGTCGAGCGGACGCTGTCGGCCAGAACCCACCACATGAACGTGGATTACAGTTGCTACGAGGGCATGACGGTAAGGGGCCTCCCCGAAGTGGTGATGCAGCGGGGCAACGTCCTGGTACGCGACGGGAAATTCCAGGGGGTCAAGGGCGCCGGCCAGTTTCTGAGGCGTTCGGCATTCCACGGTGTGCCGGCTGGCGAGCCAAGTCCGGCAGGAGTGACAGCATGATCGCGACGAAGACCGTGCAGAGCTTCATCGGCGGAAAGTTTCGAGACTCGCGCGCAGACAAGACCCAACCGATTCCCAACCCGGCGACCGGCGAGACGATCGCCAGCCTTCCCTATTCAACCCGCGACGAGATCAATGAGGCGATTGCCGCGGCCAAGAAGGCTTTTCCCGGGTGGAGCGAAACCCCGGTGCCCGAGCGCGCCCAGGTGATGTTCCGCTTCAAGGTCCTCTTCGATACGCACATCGACGAGCTCTCCGCGATCGTGACCCAGGAGAACGGCAAGACCCTCGATGAGTCCCGGGGCGAGGTCAAGCGGGCCATCGAGGTGATCGACTTTGCCTGCGGCGCTCCCACGCTCATGATGGGCCAGAACCTCGACCAGATCGCCAAGGGCATCGATGAGGAGCTGACCCGATTTCCGGTTGGCGTCGTCGCCGGCATCACGCCCTTCAACTTCCCGAACATGGTGCCGATGTGGATGATCCCGGTGGCGATCGTCACCGGCAACACCTTCGTGCTGAAGCCATCGCAGCTGACACCGCTCTCGGCGATGCGGATCGCCGAGTTGCTGCAAGAGGCCGGGCTCCCCGAGGGCGTCTTCAACGTCGTGCACGGCGCCAACGACGCCGTCAACCACTTGTTGACCCATCCGGATGTGGCCGGGGTCTCGTTTGTCGGGTCGGCCACGGTCGCGGCTTACATCTACGCGACGGCCGCGGCGAACGGGAAGCGGGTCCAGGCGCTGGGTGGCGCGAAGAACCACATCCTGGTGATGGACGACGCTGACCTGGAACTGTCCGCGCCGCACGTGATCTCATCGGCGTTCGGCAACGCAGGCCAGCGTTGCCTGGCTGGGAGCGTGGCCGTCGGCGTCGGCAAGATCGGCGACGCCCTGGTGCGCGAGCTGGCCAACGACGCCGCCAAGCTGAAGGTTGGTCCGGGGACGGATCCCAAGACGACGCTTGGGCCGGTCATCCGCGGTGAGCGAAAGGCGAAGCTGATCGAGTACATCGACGGCGCGCAGACCGAAGGGGCGCAACTGGTCTCGGACGGCCGCAGCGTCGAGCTGAAGGATGGCTTCTTCCTGGGCCCGACGATCTTTGATCGGGTCACCCCGAACATGAAGATCTGGAAGGAGGAGTTGTTCGGCCCGGTGCTGTCGGTGATGCGCGCCTCGGACATCGACGAGGCCTTGAACCTGCTCAACGCCAGCACCTACGGCAATATGGCATCGATCTTCACCGGCTCCGGCAAGTACGCCCGGGAGTTCAAGCGTCGGGCCCAGGCCGGCATGCTGGGTGTGAACATCGGCGTCGCGGCCCCGATGGCGTTCTTCCCCTTCACCGGCTGGAAGAACTCATTCTTCGGCGACCTACACGCCACCGGGCAGGACAGCGTGCGGTTCTATACCCGGCATAAGGTGATCACGACCCGGTGGCTTTAGAAACGAGCGCTCGGCCACGTGTGCTGAGCGGCGAGGAGATCGTCGCCCTCTGCCGCCAGTACACGCTGTACGACTGGATGGCGCAGTCGGCCGCCGATCCAATCCCGGTTGATACCGCCAAGGGCGTCTACTTCTACACCCCGGACGGCAAGCGCTATATCGACTTCAACAGCCAGCTGATGAGCGTCAATGCCGGGCACGGCGACCGGCGCATCATCGAGGCCATCAAGCGCCAGGCCGACAAGCTGGCGTTCGCCAATCCCTTCATGGCGCACGAGCCGCGGGCGCTGTTGGGGAAGAAGCTCGCCGAGTTGCTCCCCGGGGACATCGACAAGGTCTTCTTCACGCTTGGCGGCGCGGAGGCGAACGAGAACGCCGTCAAGCTGGCCCGGGCGGTCACCGGCCGCTATAAGATCGTCTCCCGCTACCGCTCCTACCATGGCGCGACCGGGGCCGCGATGGCGATGACCGGCGACCCGCGTCGGTGGCCCAACGATCTGGGAACGTCCGGCGTGGTCCACGTGCTGGACCCTTACCACGGGCCGCAGCGCGAGGTCGACTCGGCCGAGGAATCGTTGCGCTACCTCGAGGAGACGATCCAGCTCGAGGGACCGAACACCATTGCCGCGTTCTTCCTGGAGACCGTGACCGGAACCAACGGCGTGCTGATCCCGCCGGACGGCTACCTCCAGGGGGTCCGCGACCTCTGTGACCGCTACGGCATCCTGATGGTCTGCGACGAGATCATGTCGGGCTTCGGCCGGACCGGGGCCTGGTTCGCCGTCAACCACTGGAACGTGGTCCCCGACATCATCACGATGGCCAAAGGGCTCACCAGCAGCTACGTCCCGCTGGGCGCGGTTGGCATGCGCCCGAGGGTCGCCCAGCACTTCGAGAAGAACGTCTTCTTCGGCGGCCTGACCTACAACAGTCACCCGCTGGCATGTGCCGCCGCGCTGGGCGCCATTCAGGCCTACGAGGAAGACGACATGATCGGCAATGCAAAGCGAATGGGCGAGCTGATGAAGCGCCATCACGAAACCCTGCGGGTAAAACACCCGTGTATCGGGCTGACGCGGTCGATCGGCCTCTTTGGAATCCTGGAGCTGGTCCGCGATCGCAAGACGATGGAACCGCTGGCGCCGTTCAACGGGACTTCAGATGAGATGAAGGCGGTCGGCACGTACTTCCGCGAGCACGGCCTGTACACTTTCGTGCGCTGGCACACCATCATGACGAACCCGCCGCTTTGCATCAACGAGGACGAGCTGGCGGAAGGCTTCGCCATCATCGACAGGGCGCTTGACATCGCCGATCAGGCCATCGCGTAGCGTCGTACGGGATGACCCGTTACGGCCTGATCCGGGGTTTGCCGAACTGTACGCGAGCCTGCCCGACGCCACGGATCTCTGGCCATGGAAGGACCTCGCGCTTGCGGCAACGCCACCCGTCCTCTATCTGGGCATCGGGACCGGCCGGCTCGCCGTGCCGCTGCACGAGGCCGGCGTCACGCTGGTCGGGGTCGATAGCCACCCCGGGATGCTCGAGGCACTGCGACGACGTCTTCCAGACACCGAACTGATTCGATCTCGGATCGAAGACCTCAACCTGGGCCGGCAGTTCGATCTCATCATCGTCCCATCGAACATCCTCTGTCTCGTGGAGCGGCTGCGCGCCGCGGCGAACCACCTATCCGTCGGCGGCACGCTCGCCTTCGAGTTGACCAATCCCTACTGGCTACAAGCCGGCGCGAGCCACGGGGTGCGGGTCCAGTCGTTTGATGGCAATGGGGCGCGGTTCAAGATCGACTACGCGCTGGCCGATGGGCGCGTCGTTACACAGCAAGCCGAGATTCCGCTTGTGTGGCCCGACGAGGTCGAAAACTGGCTTGCCACCGGCGCGGGGTTGAGGTTGCGCCGGATGTTCGGACGCGAGGATGCGGAGCTCGCCGCGAGTCCCAGTTTCTACGTCGTGGCTGCCCGCGGTTAGAGTTAGCGAGGCCATGGGGGAGGAATCCAGCGAGCGGCGCACCGGAGGGATCGTCCGCCGTGGCGTGGAGCGGCAGATCGAGGACCGCAAGCTGCTGGAGCGGCCGCAGCTCCCGCCAGAGTTTCTCGAGAGCGACCCCTGGCGAGTGCTGCGGATCCAGGCAGAGTTCGTGGCGGGCTTCGATGCGCTCGCCACGCTAGGTCCGGCCGTAACCTTCTTCGGCTCGGCGCGCGTTCGTCCACCCGACCCGATGTATGATGCCGCGCGCGCCCTGTCGGCGGAGCTCGCCCGCCGGGGCTTTGCAGTCATCACCGGAGGCGGGCCGGGCACGATGGAAGCGGCCAATAGGGGCGCGCGTGAGGGTCGCGGGCTCTCAGTCGGCTTGAACATCGAGCTGCCCTTCGAGCAAGGCCTCAACGAATACGTCAACCTGGGCATCGAGTTCCACTACTTCTTCGTCCGCAAGACGATGTTCGTCAAGTACGCCGAGGCCTTCGTCATCTTCCCGGGCGGCTTCGGCACCATGGACGAGCTGTTCGAGGCACTGACGCTGATTCAAACGGGGAAGATCGTGCACTTCCCGGTGATCATGTTCGGTTCCGACTACTGGGCCGGGTTGCACCAGTGGATCCGCGACCGGGTGCTGGCTGAGGGCAAGATCTCGCCGGAGGACCTGGACCTCATGGTCGTCACCGACGACATCCAGCACGCCGCCGACATCGTGCAGCAGTACTACCAACGGAAGGTGCTGGAGAGCAAGCCGAAAGAGCGGGCGGAGCCCAAGAAGAGCGACGCCCAGTGACGTCGTCCCTGGAGCTGTTATTCCTCCAGGATGGGGCGCAGCCGGCCGAGCGGGTGGCGGGCGAACTAGCGGGCTTCATCACCGGCGCCCAGCGCAGCCTCGATATCGCCATCTATGACCTGAATCTGACCGGCGCCCCCGCAGAGAAGCTGCGCGCGGCGGTCCAGGCGACCGCCGCACGCGGGGTCGCGATCCGGCTCCTCTACAACGTCGACTTTCCCAACCCGATCCCGGTGCCGCCGCCCTCGCAGGCCGACACCGCCTTCATCGCCAGTCTTGGTGTGCCGACCAAACCCGTGTCAGGCGTTCCTGACCTGATGCATCACAAATACATCGTGCGCGACGGCGCGACCGATGCGGCGACGGTCTGGACCGGCTCCATGAACTGGACGAACGATTCGTGGACGCGAGAGGAGAACGTCATCGTCAAGATCCCGTCCCCAGCATTGGCGGCGGAGTACGCGAAGAACTTCGGGGAACTGTGGGAAACCGCCCGGGTCGAAGGCAGCGGGAAGTACGATCTCGCCGGCGTCCCCATTGCTTACGAGGACAGTTTCGTAAAGGCGCACGTCTTCTTCGCGCCGGGGCGCGGGCGCCAGATGGCGCATGTGATCGCTGACCGGATTGCGCATGCAAGGCACCGCATCCGTGTGTGCTCGCCGGTGATCACCGCCGGAGTGATCCTGGGGACGCTGGGCGACCTGGTGCACAGAACGCATCCAGATTTTAAGGGTGTCTATGACCGCACGCAGATGGCCGAGGTGCTCGGCCAGTGGCGCGTCGACCCCCACGCGACCTGGAAGGGACCGGCCTTCCAGGCGGTGAGCGCCGCTCTGCCGTTCGCCTCGAAGGTGACGACACCCTACTCTCCGACCAGCGTGCACGACTACATGCACGCCAAGATCACGGTGGTCGACAACACGGTATTCACCGGCAGCTACAACCTGTCGCATGCTGGCGAGGACAACGCGGAGAACCTGCTCGAGCTCGACAGCGCGACTCTGGCCGATCGATTCGTCGAATTCATCGACGCCCTATTTGCCCGCTACGCGGCAACCCCTGCGGCTGCGCGACAATAGAGCTCATGGCGCGGCGTCATCGCGCAGCCCTGGCCGCCGGGTCGCTGTTGTCCGTCGCGGCCCTGCTTCCGCCGGCGATCGGATTCGCCGACCGGCGGCTCAGCCTCCACATGCTGCTGCAGATGCTGCTGTTGGCGCTCGTCATCCCCCTGCTGGCCTACGGCGCGCAGCCGTTGATCGGCGGCAGCCTGGCGCGGCTGCATCCAATCGCCGGCATCCTGGCGCTCAACGTGGTGCTGTTCGGCTCGCAGCTTCCGGCCGTCCTCGACCTCACGGCCAAACACTTGATGCTGGGCGAGGCGGCGCAGGCCGCGTTCATGACCGGCGCCTTTCTCTTCTGGTCGCCAATCGTCCGCCCCGGAGGTCTAACGCCGATCGCCAAGATCGGCTACCTGATGGTGGCCGGCGTGCCGCCAACCATCCCGGGGATCACCCTGGCGCTCTCGCACCATCTCTTCTATCAGGCGTATCGCTCGATCGAGGACCAGCAGATCGCCGGTCTGCTGCTCTTCGGGACGGCGAAGTTCGCGCTGGTCGCCGGAACGTTCGTCATCCTCTGGCGGATGCTGGCTCCGCAGCCGGAACCGCCGGATTGGGAGGATCGGGAGCTGGAGCTCCCGGACCTTCCGCCCAGCGCACCGGCCTGGTTGCGCCGGCTCGACGACGAGCTGCCGGCGGAAGCCGGCCGCCCCCGGACACCGGTTCCGGCCGGCCGCTAGCCACGATCGTCTAGACCAGCGGCCAGGGGTAGGCCCAGCGCGAGGTCGGCTCAGGGTATCGCCCCACCTCGGCCAGGCGGCGAGCCCGCTGAGTGAGCGCCCTGAGTTCGGCGGCCGAGATCAACGCGCGAAGCTCATTGACCCAGCCTTTGCCTAAAGCAAGCTCGCCGGCCACGCGGCGGGCGTCCTCGCGCAGGTTCGCCGCCACGTCTTCGCCGGCGAACTCCCAGATCACGGTTCGAAGCTTGGGCAAGGTATGAAACGTCAGGCCGTTGTCGACGCCCCAGATGCGATCCTGGCGATCAACCAGGCAGTGGCCGCTCTTCCGGTCCGCGTTGTTCACGATGACGTCGAAGGCCGCCATGGTGCGAAAGGCCGCGGCGCGAGCCGGCATCAACGAAAAATAATGCTCGCGGAGGTCGGCGACGATGAACTGCTGTAGCGATCCCGGTCCAAGTGGTCCATTGGCCCGATAGACGGTGAAGGGCACGACCTGCCAGCGGAGCGCGTCGCTGACCAGGTAGGCGGCAACCTCGCGCTTGCCCAGGGTGCCGTCGGGGAAGTCATCGAGCGGCGTTTCGCCAGGGCCGGGTTTGTAGACGGCAAGGGTCTCCGCGCCGTCGGGGCCGCGGACCTGCGCCAGGTAGGTGTAGTTGGAGCAATCCGGCATCAGCCCGCGCGGCTTGATCCGCCCCTCCCGCAGGAGTTGGTGCTGCGCCTCGCCGTCCACGAATGGGGCCGACTGTGCCATCGACCTCAATGATGCCCGTTCAGCCGCGGACAGACGCCGCCATCATGGTCGACGGGTCCGCCGCACATCGGGCAGGGTGGTCGGCCGGCGCTGATGATCCCCGCCGCATGGCTGGCAAGCGCCTGCATCTGGGCGAGGCTCGCCTGAAAGTGTCCGGTAGCCGGCTGAGCACCCTCTTCGACCAGCTCGACCAACGAGACTTCGAAGGTCTTTTCGTCCTGGCTGTAGGTCAGGGTGATGAATCCAACTCGCCAGAGTGGAGCGATCGGTTCTTCGAGGGCCATGTTCGGCACGGCCCCAGCGGGCGGGACGGCGACCCGCGAAAAGACCTCCTGCAACCGCTCGGTCATCGCCCGCAGCTGGTCCTTTTCCATCGCCAGGCTGACCAGCTCGCCGGCGGCCCGCAGCTGGAGGTAAAAGGCCCGCTTTCCGGGTTCACCGATCGCGCCGGCCGTGACCCGGGTCACCTGCTCGAAGTCGAAGCTGGGCGAGGCCATCCTGTTATTCTCCCGCACCGTTTCCGCCCGATGAAAAGAAGAAGCGGGCCGTTGGGGAAACGGCCCGCAAAAGGAGGGGGAGGGTGGGTCGACCCAGTCGTATCTGTACCCAGTTTGCGGGGCGTTGACCAGCGTCCGGCATCCGGCGCGCACCTGATTGCGCTTCGGCCTGAACTGATTCGGCGGGCCGAGTTCGAGTCGCCCTCCAAATCCGTGCCTAGAATGAATCGTGAGGACCTCGTTGGACCCTCGGTGGTGGCACCGCAACCTCACCACGTTCCAGAAGGTGGTGGTAGCGAACAGCGCCATCATCGCCGCGGGCGCCGTCAGCGGACCGCTGATCACGCTGAACTTCTCCGGTCGCACCCGATTGCCGTTCTTGCTGGGCCTGCTCGCCATCGGGCTGGTCGCCATCCTGGTCGCCAACTTCCTGATCCTGCGGCTGGCTTTCAAACCGATGCGCGAACTGGAGTCGACGATGAGCGCGGTGCAGCCCGGGCTCGAGGAACCCCGCGTCCATACGAACTTCTCGGACCCGGACCTGCGGCGAATCGCGACCGTCTTCAACACCATGCTCGACCGGCTGGAGCACGAACGTCACGTGAGCGCGCAGCGTGTCCTGCAGGCACAGGAGCGGGAGCGACAGCGGGTGGCGCGCGAGCTACACGATCAGACCGGCCAGGCGCTGACCCACGAGATCATCAGCCTGGATCTATTGCTGGAGCGGACCGGCGATGCCAAGGCGCGCCAGCAGCTGGAGGCGGTGAAGCGAACGCTGGAGGAAACGCTCGAGGAGGTGCACCGCATGTCCCAGGACCTGCGACCCTCGGTGCTCGACGATCTCGGCCTGGTTCCGGCGCTGCGTACGCTGGCCAAGCAGCCCTCCGGAGCCCAGGTCGCGCTCCAGGTCGATGGGCTGCGCGACCGCCTGCCGGCGCCGATCGAGACGGCTCTCTACCGGATCGCACAGGAAGCGCTGACCAACGCGAATAAATACGCGAAGGCCTCCCGCGTCAACATCGACCTGCGCTGCCTCGATGGCCACGTCCGGCTCCGGGTTCGCGACGACGGCGTCGGATTCGATCCAGGAAGCATCCCCGAGCGGGAGGAGCCGGGACGTGCCGGCCTGGGCATCTTTGGGATGCGCGAGCGCGCCACGCTGCTCCGCGGAACGCTCGAAATCCGTTCGGCGCCGCTCAAAGGGACCGAGGTCGTCGCCCAACTGCCGCTGGAGGACAACCATGTCGGCGGTTGAGCGCCGGTCGATCAAAGTGATGCTGGTCGAGGACCACAACCTGGTGCGCGCCGGGATCCGCGCCGTGATCGACGGACAGAGTGACATCCAGGTGATCGCGGAAGCCACGGAGGGCCGCCAGGCCATCCGGCTGGCACGCGCCAACTGTCCTGACGTCGCGGTCGTCGACGTGGCCATGCCCAACATGTCGGGCATCGAGGTGACGCGCGAGATTCGCCGCCTCTGTCCGCAGACGCAGGTATTGATCCTCACCGCCCATGACAACGAGGAGTATTTCTTTCAGACCCTCAAAGCCGGCGCGGTCGGCTATGTCCTCAAGAAAGCCGCGGCTTCGGACCTGATCGCCGCGATCGAGGCCGCCAGCAAGGGCGAACCATATCTGTATCCGTCGGTGGCGCGGCTCCTGGTCTCGGACTACCTCCAGCGGGCGCCCGAGCGTGAGACCTTCGAGCCGCTCAGCGATCGGGAGCGCGAGGTGCTGCGGCTGGTGGCGGAAGGCAAGACGAACCGGCAGATTGCCGACACCCTATTCCTGAGTATCAAGACGGTGCAGACCCACCGCGACCACATCATGAAGAAGCTGCGGATGCACGATCGCACCGAGCTGGTGAAGTACGCGATTCGCAAGGGGTTGATCGAAGCCGACAGTTAGATCACGCCGGCTGTGCGATTTTGGTCTCAAGGGGAAAGTCCAGGAAGCGGCTGATGTCCCGTGCCTCGGCCTCGATGCCGGCCTGGACTGCCCTGCTCAGCTTCTCGAATGGCTCGATACGGAGCTCTTGCCGCGGACCGGCACCCGCCAGGCGCCAGGCTCCGACCGCGCGGCCGTTGACGATGACCGCCGGGTGCAGCCAGCCGCCGCCGCGCTGCAGTCGACGCCGCAGTGGCGGTCGTGGAATCGTCAGCTCGCGGTTGCGATAGCCAAGGAGGTAGGTGTCAAAGGCGGGCAGCAATCGAACGGCGGGGTTCGCAGGCGCCGGCGGGCGTGATCGCGGTAGCCGCCCTTTCAAAAGAAAGCCTGATTGTCCGCGAATCGTGAGCTCGGCGAGCGCCGGCATCGCCAGCGCCACCGCCGATCGTGCCTGCGACAGGGGCAGGCCCGACCAGCTTGCGAGATCCTCAGCAGTGGCGGGGCCGTAGGCGGCGAAGTAGCGCCGAGCCAGTTCGCCAAGACTGGGCTCTCCTGATGGTGAGGAGGGCTGACCAATCCAATCGTCGATCAGCACGTAGGTCGGCTCCCGGTTCTCCCGATCGGGCCCGAGACAAAGGACGCCTTGAAGCGCGGCGAACCGGATCAGGTGAATCGGCGCCTGGGATTTTGGGTCGAGCCTGATTCCTCGGCGTTGCAGCTCATCGACCAACTCGTAACGCGTGAGCGGTCCGGTGTCCTTGAGAGTCCGGCGGATGGTGTCGACGCCTCGGAGCTTCAAGTCGCGATCGAGACCCAGTTGCGCATGACGTGCCTCGCTTCCCGATGCAAAGATGGGACCGAGCAGGCTGAGCAACCAGCCGAGGTCGTCGGCGGCAACCAGGTGCAAGGTGCCGCGCATCAGCCACGTCCGGACGATCGAGCGGTCCTGGTTGAGGGCATGCCTGACGGTGCCGGCATTCAGGCCCGCACTCCGGACCCGCAGTCCAAGACCAGCTGCGCTCATCAGCTGGGCCTGCAGACCACAGATCTCGCGCAGTACCACGGGCGGAGTCGCGCTGCGCCCGGTAGCCGCGCTCAGTCGCTGCGCCTGGACGCGAAGTCGCAGAACGAGCTCATCGGAAGGCGGCAGGTTAGCCGCCGGCGGGGCCCGCCTCCACACCCGGCTCGGTCATCCGCGCGGGATCCAGCAAACGGTCGAGCTCCTGGGGCGAGAGCCTGGTGCGCTCTCGGGCCACCTCGCGAATCGTCTTGCCGGTGGCCAGCGCCTCCTTGGCGATGGCTGCCGCGGCGTCGTACCCGACCGTCGGAGCCAGGGCCGTGGCGAGCATCAGTCCCTGCTCGACCATCTGCGGCCCGTGCTCGGTGGCCTTGATCCCCGCGATGCATCGCTGGGCCAGGTTCTGGGCGGAGGCGGAGAGCAGCGCGATGGTTTCGAGCAGGCAGTAGGCCGCCACTGGCATCATCAGGTTGAGCTCGAAGATGCTTCCCGACTGCGCCGCGACCGTGATCGTCTGGTCATTGCCCATCACCTTCGCGACCACCATGGTCATCGACTCGATGATCACGGGATTGACCTTCCCCGGCATGATCGAGCTTCCCGGCTGAACCTCGGGAAGCGTGATCTCGCCCAGGCCGGCCCGCGGCCCGGAGGCGAACCAGCGAAGATCGTTTCCAATCTTCCAGAGGCTGACCGCGACCGTGCGCAAAGCGCCGGCGGTCGACAGGATGGCATCGAGGGCGGCCTGGGCCTGGAAATGGTTGTCCGTCTCGCGCACCATCACCCCGGCCCGGCGGCTCAGGTGCGCGCAGACCCGCTGGGCGAATTCCGGGTGCGCATTGACGCCGGTCCCCACGGCCGTGCCGCCCAGGGGCAGCTCGGCCAGTTCGTCGGCCGCCCGCCGGATGCGGTCGATCGACCGTTGCGCCTGGCCTGCGTAACCGAGAAACTCCTGGCCGAGGCGGATCGGCGTCGCATCTTGAAGGTGGGTCCGTCCGGTCTTGACCACGGGCATGAATTCTTTCGACTTGCGCTCGAGTGTTTCCTGGAGGAAGCCGAGCGCCGGCACCAGCTCCTCGTGGATGGCGACCAGGGCCGACAGCTGCATCGCTGACGGAATCACGTCGTTACTCGACTGACAGCGATTGACGTGGTCGTTCGGATGCACCGGTTGCCTCGAGCCGAGGGGCTGGCCAAGGATCTCGTTGGCGCGGTTGGCGATGACCTCATTCGCGTTGGTATTCGTCGAGGTTCCCGAGCCGGTCTGGAAAACATCGACCACGAAATCCTTGTCGAATTTTCCTTCCTCGACTTCCTCGGCGGCCTGCTGGATGGCGCTGGCCAGGCGTGCCTCCAGTAATCCGAGCTCCGTGTTGACCAGGGCGGCCGCCCCCTTGATTTGGGCCAGGGCGCGGATAAAGCGACGAGGCATTCGCAAATTGCTGATGGGGAAGTTCTGCCGGGCGCGCTCGGTGCTGGCGCCGTAAAAGGCGGTCTGTGGGACCCGCACCTCTCCCATGGAGTCTCGCTCCACTCGCGCGCCGTCCTCCGTCATGCGCGGTCATCGTAGCAAGGCCCGGCGCGGGGCTGGCACGCTCGCCGCTCATCCCGTAATCTTTAGCGGTGCCGGCCCGCATCGTCTCCATCCAGCTCTGTCCGGGCCACCGGCAACCCATGCAGCTGGTTCCGACCGCGACTCTGATCACCGGGGTCGGGATCGAGGGTGACAAGCATGCCGTGGCGACCTCAGACCGGCAGGTGCTGCTGGCCGACCAGGAAGCGCTCGACGAGGTTTGCGTCGAACCCGGCGCCATCAAGGAGAACCTCACAGTTGAAGGCCTGCACGTGATGGGCCTTCCGGCCGGCACCCGGGTACGGCTGGGTAACAGCGCGGTGCTGGAAATCACGAAGGTCTGCGAACCGTGCTTTCGCATGGATGAGATCCGTATGGGGCTGAAAGGCGAACTCGTAGGCCGGCGCGGTATGGTCGCTCGCGTCGTAAACGGCGGGTCGATCGCTGTGGGCGATCGCATCACGCTCGAAGAAGCAGAGCCACTGGCCTCGTAGACTTGATCCGCGCGGTCGACCTTCATGTCCATCTGCCCCTGAAGGAGTGGCTCGATGGCAGCATGGGTCCGTACCGCGAGGGGGCAGCCCGCTATTTTCGCAGTGACGTGCACGAGCGCACGGTCGACGAGTTCGCCGTCGAGTTCGCCCAGGAACAGGTCTTCGGCATCCTGCTCGCCTGGGATGCCGAGACGGCGACCCACCGGCCGCCGGTGTCCAATGACTTCGTTGCCGCCATCGTCAAACGCCACCCGAAGCGTTTCGCCTTCTTCGCCTCGGTCGATCCGTGGAAGCCGGATGCGGTCAAGGAGCTGGAGCGCGCTGTCAAAGAGCTGGGCGCAAAAGGCGCCAAGTTCCATCCCTCAATGCAGGATTTCTACCCGAGCGATGAACGACACTTCAAACTCTGGGAGAAGGCCTCGGAACTCAAGCTTCCCTGCCTCTTCCACACGGGAACCAGCGGCATCGGTGCCGGCCAGCCGGGCGGTCAGGGCATCAAGCTCGACCCAGCCCGGCCCATCCATCTCGACATCGTGGCGGCCCGCTTCCCGGAGCTTCCCATCATCGCCGCACATTTTGGCTGGCCCTGGCACCTCGAGCTGATCGCGATGGCCCTGCACAAGACCAACATCTTCATCGAGCTCTCTGGCTGGTCGCCACGCTACTACCCGGACGAGCTGGTGCGCGAGATTGGCGGCCGGCTTCAGGACCGGACGCTCTTTGGCAGCGACTATCCGTTCATCAAGCCGGCCCGCGTGCTCGAAGAGATCGACGCGCTGTCGCTAAAGCCGGAGGCCAAGGCGAAAATTCTCCGCGAGAACGCGGCGCGCTTGCTCAAGCTCGAGCTGGCCTGACTCTCGCTTGACCTTCCCAACAAACCACACCATCTGGCCCGACGACGGCACCGTGAGACGTTCCGGCCGGCACAGTTACGCGGTGACTTGATCGCGCCGCATAATGCACGCGATGCCACGCGGCTATCCCCGCTATGTCCTCGCCGTCATGGTCGGCATCAACTTCCTCAATTACCTGGACCGCTACATCCTGCCGGCGGTGGCCACCAAAATCCAGGGGGAGTTTCACCTCACCGATGACCAGGTCGGTTTGCTCCAGAGCGCCTTCCTCCTCGTCTATGCCGTGGCGACCATCCCGTTTGGCATCTGGGCCGATCGGGGCGTGCGTAAGACCGTAATCGGAATCGGCGTCACCATCTGGAGCCTGGCCACGATCTTTACGGGCCTGGCCCGCAGTTACGCGCAACTCTTCGCGGCGCGGGCCGTGATGGGAATCGGCGAGGCGAGCTATTACCCTGCCGGCACCGCCCTGCTTGGCGATTACTTCAAGAAGGAACGGCGTGGGCGCGCCATGTCGATCTGGGCCGCCGGTACCGCGGTCGGCATCGCCGCCGGCTTCGCTGGGGGCGGGATCGTCGCCGGCACACTCGGCTGGCGAGCCGCCTTCTATATGACCGCCGTCCCGGGACTGGTCCTCGCGGTCCTGGCGTTCATGCTGCGCGAGCCGCTGCGCGGGGCGGCAGAGGCGCGAGGTCCCCAGGTCAGTAAGGCCGCGTCGATCACCTGGCGGACGTTCCTCGAGCTACTCCGGATTCCGACGATGCGGGCCACCATCGCGGCGGAAACCGCGCTCTTCTTCGTGCTCGGGGGCGCTGCCTTCTGGCTGCCGACCTACCTGCAACGGCGGTTCGCATTGGAAATCGGACCCGCCGGAACGCTGGCCGGCGGCGTCCTCGTCGTCGGACTGCTGGCGGGCTCGCTCCTCGGAGGGACGATTGCCGACCGGCTCGCGATCCGTCGGCGCATGGCGAGTAACCTGCCGGTGGGGATTGCCGGCTTCATCCTGGGCGCCGTTTTCGTCGCCCTGGCCCTGGTGATGCCCAGCCTGGTGCTCTTCGTGCCCATGTTCTTGTTGGGAGCCGCCAGCCTCTACCTCTACAACGGCCCCTACACGGCGGTGAAGCAGAACGTCGTCCTGCCGACCGTTCGCGCAACGGCCGTCACCGTCGCGCTCCTGATCGAGCATCTCCTGGGCGACTCCTACGCTCCCTGGGCGATCGGCAGGGTCTCGGAGGCGCTGCACAGCCTCCAACTCGCGCTGCTGATCCTGTTGCCTCCGCTGCTGGTGCTGGCGGCCCTGTTTGCTACCCTCGGGCTCAGGCACGAGGACCGCGACGGGAGGGCGATGGAGGCGCGCTGGGCCAGCGCCGCACCGATCCCCTAGAGGTCGACGCCGACAAACAGATCATCCTCCGTTAGACCGGGCGCCGCGCCGACGAGAGAGAAGACTTCGACATCGGCCTGCGCCTCCACAAATTTGCGGAGCGGCTCCCACTCCTGGGTCTGCGTCCGGTGATGGCTGAAGGCGCGCAACTTGGCTTGCTGAAATCCGCCGACCGAGATCCGGGTCGTGATCGGCGGTTGCGTCGGAAGCTTTAACGATTCGACGGTCGTGACCGTGGCCGTCTGGAAATACAACTTACTCGGTGACCAGGGGAGGAGCCCGAGAGCCAGCCCCTCGAGCTCGAACGCCGCCGGATCCCCGCTCAGGGTGCAGGCCTGGACCGTCAGGCGGCTGACGACCTTGTGATCAGGATGTCCGTAGGCTCCTTCCGGCCCAAAGCACACGACCACCTGCGGACGATGAAGGCGAAGGCAGCGCACGATGTCACCAATGCAACGCTCTCGAACCGCGTCGACCTCCTCGACCTTCTCCAGCCCGCCGTCCGGGTAATCGAGCACTTCCAAGAAGCGGACGCCGAGGTCGGCGGCGGCGTCGCGAAGCTCCAGCTCCCGAACATCACTCAGCCGGCGAAGGTCGCCGGCGCCGCGCCCATTCCACAGCCCGGCGCCGCCTCGGGTCATGGTGACCAGCGAGACACTGGCGCCTTCGGCGGCATACCGGGCGATAGTGGAGGCGCAGCCGAAGCATTCGTCGTCGGGATGAGGCATCACCACCATCAGGCGCTGGCCGTCGCGCGTCATCGCGAGCAAGTCTAGGTGGCCGGACGATAATGAGCATCCTGAGCGCGCTTCTGTTCTTTCACGCCGGCCTGTTTCGCGCGGGACTCTTTATCACAGTAATCATCGCCATCTGGGGTCTCGTCATCTATATCCGGAAGTTGCCGCCGAGCGGCGGATTCCGGTCGACGCTGGTGCTCACCGAGGGTCTCTTTATTGTCCAGGGCCTGGTCGGGATCGCCATGTTCCTCGGCGGACGCCGCCCGCACGATGGTCTTCACTGGCTCTACGGGATTTTGCTGGTGATCGTGCTGCCTATCGCCGCCACCTACACCTCGGGACGGGATCCGCGTCGCGAGCCGCTCGTCTACGGCATCGCCGGCCTGTTCATGGCGGGGCTGACGATCCGCGCCTTTACCACGGGCGCGTGAAAAAAGAAAAGGGGCCCTTTCGGGCCCCTTTCGTTACCGCTCTTTAGCGGCTCTTCCGAGTCGACTTCTTGGCCTTCTTCGTGGCCTTCTTCCTGGTCGCCATGCGTCACCTCCTTATCGCGTGAGCGGCGAACCGCGGCGCACGAATCGTATGCGCCTATCCGAGATAACGCTCAGTCCAAAACGAACTTGCAGAATTGCGAGGCCGGGCGTATCAAAACAGTCGCAACTGGTCCACGTCAGTCAGCGCTTTCGCCCGAAGACCCCGTCGTCGCAAGTGCATCGCCAGCTCTTCATCGAAGCCGAGCACCGTATAGGTCATGGCGGCGTCGACCTGCTCCGCGTAACAACAGAGCTCTTCGAAATCGGCATGGTCGGACAGCGGGAAGACAGCATCGACCTCCAGTCGATCCTTGAGGCTGCGGTCCATGGCCCAGCCGGTGAGGGCGGCGGTTTTGAATTCGCCTACGAGCGCTTTCAGCCCATTTCGGCGAGCCGAAGGCGGGGTGATGACGACGGTTGGCTTCCCGTCGGGCTGGGCGAGCGATTGGTAGGCGGGGAATTCGCAGCCAAGCTCTCGATACACTTCCGTCACGCCGAATAACGACGGGTGAAGCGCGATGCTCAGGCCTTCGGCGGCGAGGGCAGAGAGAATCTCCTGACCCTTGCCGAGGGAGTAGCCGAGCAGCACCGGGGTGGCGCGGCAGTCCAGCACACTCCGGCACCAGGAAACCATGTCCGCAATCACCTCGGCGGCGTCGGGAAAGCGGTAGTGCGGCTTGCCAAAGGTGCTCTCCAGCACCAGGACGTCGGCGGGAACCGGCGTCGCCGGCGCACTGGTGAATCCGGTGCGGGTCTTGAGATCGCCCGTGTATAGGACGCGACCGAATTCGGTCTCTACGAGCGTTTGCGCCGAGCCGAGCACGTGCCCGGCCGGAAAGAATGTCAGGCGGCATCGTTCCAGTGCGATCGGCTCACCATATGGAACGCCCCTCACGGAGCCCAGGGATGGCCGCCGATGAGAAACCAAACGCTGGGTGGCGGGCGTGGCGTATGCGAGTGGATGCGCGGCAACATGGTCGCTGTGGGCGTGGCTGATGACCGCGCGTGGCCGCGGTTGGCGAGGATCGAGCCAGAGTCCTTGGTCCGGCAGGTAGACGCCGCTATCCCAGAGAATGGGGTAGACGGTCACGGGGACGGCTTACTCGGTGGCAGCCGCGCTCCGCTCGAACAGCTCGTCGCGTAGCGCGCAATAGGTGCAAAACCGTTGCGCCGGTGGCCCGGCGAAGACGCTGGTGCGGCCACAGGTTGGGCAGGTCTCCTTCGCCTCGGCCTCCGCCGTCGCCGTCGGCAGCTGCACCACGGCCAGCGCCTGAACCGGTTCCACCGTGGGTGCCGCGTCGCTTACAGTCGGCTCGACCACGGCAGGCGGTGGTGTCGCTAGTGGTGGTGCTGCTGCGGGGGCAATCTCAGCCTCATCGCGCTGCCGGAACAGCCGGCTCAGCCAGCGGAGCACTCGCGGCTACGGTAGAACACTGGGGCGGCGAAGTCAAATGAACACAATTAGCGATCTGGGGTGTGAACTCGGCGGGGCAAGCTAGACGGCCAAATCGAGCTGCACGGGCTCTGGCGGCGGCTCCGCCCGCCATGCCCGCCGGTCTCCCACGCCATAGCGACGTTTGAGCTCGCCCACCGCCTCCACGACGGGCGTTTTCACGGCGGCAGGGGCATAGGCTCCCGGAAACAGGCCGCGGTATTTCGGGAGCAATTGGGGGTACTCGCGGCTGAGGAATTCCATGAAGTGCTCTTTGGTGCCGGGCTTCAGGTACACAATGTTGGCCCAGAGGAAGCAGGCGCCGGCCTCCGCGGCGGCCGCCACCGTGGCCTCCAGCTGGCCCGGCGAGTCCGACAGCCCCGGCAGGACGGGCGCCATGCCAACACCCGCCTCGATGCCGGCGTCGACCAGTGCCTTGAGCACCCGCAGCCGCTTTCGGGGCGGCGGCGTCCCGGGCTCGGTGCGAGCCCAGACTTCCTCGTCGATGGTCGGAATGCTGAAGGAGACGGTGGTCTTCGCTCGGCGAGACAGCTCGACGAGAACATCGACGTCGCGGATCACCATCGTCCCTTTGGTGATCAATCCGATCGGTGTCCGATAATCTCGGAACGCCATCAGGCAGCGACGGGTGAGTTTGTAGCTGCCCTCGATCGGCTGGTAGGGGTCGGTCGCCGTTCCGAAGGCGACCATCTCGCGCTTCCAGCCTGGTCGGGAAAGCTCCAGCCGGAGCAGCTCGGGCACGTTGACCTTGACGCCGACCCGTGACGAGAAGCCCGCACCCGGATCGCGGTCGGCCAGCTTTGCGTGGGCGCGGGCAAAGCAATAGACACAGCTGTGAAAGCAACCCTGGTACGGGTTGAGCGACCAGTTGAATCCCATGTGCTGGACGCGGTTCAGCGCGGACTTCGCCTCGATCTCGACGTACTCGGTGCGCGGCATGGATTTTCCATGATAGAACATCCGTTCGATCAGAGCCGATTTCCGCATAATGGGGAGAGCCGGCCATGAATGTGCTCGTCTGCGTCAAGCAGATCCCCGATCCCAATGCACCGGGCAAGCTCGATCCGCAGACGAAGCGGCTTGTTCGGGAAGGGGTGGACCTCGTGCTGGACCCTGGTGACGAACATGGGGTCGAGGCCGGCTTGCAACTGGTCGAAAAGGATGGCGGAGAGGTCACCATCATCTCGATGGGGCCTCCCAAGGCCCTCGAGGCGATCCGTCGGGCTCTCGCCATGGGCGCCCACCGGGGCATCTTGATCACGGATCCGGCACTTCAGAACTCGGATGCGATCAGCACCGCCCGCGCCATCGCGGCTGCGATCAAGGGTCAAAACTACGAGCTCATCATCTGCGGCACGGAGAGCACGGATGGCTCGTCAGGCGCGGTCCCGGCTCAGCTGGCCGAATTGCTCGGACTGCCGCTCCTCAGCTTCGCGAAAAAGCTGGAGGTCGGCGACGGGAAAGCTGTGATCGACCGGCAGACCGATGATGGCTACGACGTCGTGGAGGCCCCGCTGCCCGCCCTTGTCACGGTGACGGGGGGCATCAATGAGGCCCGTTATCCCGCCCTCCGCGGCATCATGCAAGCCAAGAACAAAGAAGTCAGGCAGGTCGGCTTGAAAGACATCGGACTGGAGGGGCAGGCGGGCATGGCGGCCCTAACCCAGGAGGTGATTGAGGCCACGCCGGCGGAGCCGCGCAAGGCGGGTGAGGTGATCGATGACAAGGGCGAAGGCGCGAAGCGTGTGGCGGATTTCCTCAAAGCGCTGAAGGTCATCTGATGCCGGGGGTCTTCGTCTTCGCGGAAACCACCGATGGGACGCCCACGCCGGTGGCTCTGGAGCTGCTGACGAAAGCGCGCTCCCTGGGTCCAACCACGGCGATCGCTCTCGGCCCGGGCGCCGCCAAAGCGGCCGACGCACTCGCCAGGCACGGTGCCAGGAAGGTGTACGTCCACGAGGATGCGGCCTTTCGCGACATCCTCGCGTCGCCTGCTGTGGACCTGCTCGCAAAACAGGTCGGCAAGGATCAGCCGGATCTCATCATCTTCGGCATGACGTATGACGGTCGCGACGTCGCGGCCCGCCTCAGTGCTCGTCTCGGAACGGCCCTGATTGCCAATGCCACCGACATCGTCAAGCGGGACGGCGGCTGGGCGGTGACCAGCCCGATGTTCGGCGGCAGCCTGCTGGTCACCACGGTGCCGAAGGCAAAAGCCCCGACACTGGTGCTCCTGCGACCGAAAGCGGTTGCGGCCGAACCCGCGGAGGACGCCTCCGCCCCACAGGTGGAGACGCTTTCCGACCCGGTGGATTCCAGTAAGCCGGTTGCCAGGGTGCTCCGGCGCGAAAAGGAAAAGGCGAGCGGGCCGAAGCTCGAAGAGGCCGCAGTGATCGTCAGCGGCGGTCGCGGCCTTGGCGCTCCCGAGAATTTCAAGATGCTCGACGAGTTGGCAGCGGAGCTGGGCGCCGCCGTGGGCGCCAGCCGGGCCGTCGTCGACGCCGGCTGGAAGCCGTACGCGTTCCAGATCGGCCAGACTGGGAAGACCGTGAAGCCAACCGTCTACATCGCGCTGGGAATCTCGGGCGCGATGCAGCATACGGTCGGGATGAAGGGGGCCAAAACGATCATCGCCATCAACAAGGACCCCGAGGCGCCCATCTTCAAGCTCGCCGACCTGGGTGTGGTCGGGGACGTCCACAAGATCGTGCCGCAGCTGATCCAGGAAGTCCGCTCGCGCAAGGGCAAATGAGCGGGGAACCCCTCAGTCTGCTGGCGGTCGAGCCGCACCCTGACGACGAGTCGATCGGCATGGGCGGCACGCTGGCCCGCTACAGCGCGGAAGGCGTGCGGACGACGCTGGTGACCGCGACCAGAGGGGAGGTCGGTGAGATCCTCGACAAGGACCTGGATCCCAAGGAAGCCGCACCCAGGCTGGCAACCATCCGTGAGGGGGAGCTTCGCAACGCGCTGAAGATCCTGGGCGTCAATGAGCTGGTCTTCCTCGGCTACGAGGATTCAGGCATGGCGGGGCTGCCGCGAAACCGGGAACCGCAAACCTTCTGGAGAGCCGACGAAGAAGAAGCCATCGGACGGTTGGTCCAGGTGGTGAGGCGGGTCCGGCCGCAGGTAATGGTCACCCAGAACGAGTTCGGCGGCTACGCCCACCCCGACCACATCCAGACGCACCGGGTGGCGATCGGCGCCTTTTACTACGCCGGCGACGTGAAGCGATTTCCAGGTGGTGAGGCCTACCGGCCGAGCAAGCTCTACTATTCCGCCTTTCCGAAATCGCTGATGCGACAGATGGCGGAGGCGATGCAGCGAGCGGGTGTCGAGAACCGGTTCTCGACCGACGGCGAGCCTCCGCCCTTTGCGGTGTCCGACGACCGGGTCACCACCTGGCTGGACGTCAGCCCGTTCATCGACAAGAAGCTCGGTGCGATGCGGGCGCATCGAACCCAGATTCCGGAGGACAGCTGGTTCCTCAAGCTGAGCGAGGTGCTCGGGCCGAAGGCGTGGTCGCTGGAGACCTTCGAGCGGGTGCGCAGCTCGGTCGACGCGCCGGTCCCGGAGGACGACCTCTTCGCCGGCCTTCGATGACGTCAGCCGCCGGTGCTGCAATCGCCGATGCCGCCGCGCTCTTGCGGGGGGCGCGCACCGGCATCGCCTTCACCGGCGCGGGCGTCTCGGTGGAAAGCGGCATCCCGCACTTTCGCGGCGAAGGCGGACTCTGGACCAAGTTCGATCCCTACCAGGTGGCCCACATCGACACCTTCCGAAAGGATCCGGCCCAGTACTGGACGTACAGCCTCAACCACCGCCGCAGCGATGCCGAGCCCAATCCGGCACACCGCGCGCTGGTCGAGCTGGAGCAACTCGGCCACCTGCGGGCGGTGGTCACCCAGAACACCGATGGCCTGCATCAACAGGCGGGAAGCGGCCGGGTGGTCGAGCTGCATGGCTCGTCGCGCGAGGTCGTCTGCCTGGAGTGTGAGGCCCGCTTGCCTCGCGACCAGGCGGATCGGATGAACCGCGAGCACTGTCCGCCGAGCTGCCCGGCCTGCGGTGGGCGTTTCCTCAAACCGACCGTCGTCCTTTTCGGGGAGGCGCTGCCGATGCCGGCGCTGCGCGATGCCCAGGCGATGGCGAT